>NZ_JAXBLV010000044.1:0-3458 GCF_034097035.1 Gemmata algarum | reverse complement strand
TTCGCGCCGTCCGTCATTTCTGACCGGTACTCCGGCGACGCCCCGCACCCGCCGAAGCCGTGCGGCGGGAGGCGAGCGGGCGCGAGTGGCACCGAGGAGGACGTGACGTGAAAGCGACCACCGAAACACCCGACCGCCCCCGGCCGCGCCGCCGGCTGCTGCCCGGGCTGCTGCGGCGCGAGCGCGCGGCCCGGTACTGCGGGGTGGGCGAGTCCACCTGGGACCGGCTCACCGCCGCCGGCCGCACCCCGGCCCCGATCCGCTTGGGCGGGTCGGTCGGCTGGGCGCGGCGCGAGCTGGACCGGTGGATCGAGCACGGGTGCCCGCCCCGCGCCGAGTGGGAGCCGGTCTGGCAGGCCCTCCGGGCCAACCGCTCGGGCGCGCGCCCGCGGTAACCACACGGCTGCGGGCCGGGCGCGCGGCCGCGCACCCGGCCCGCCGAACGAGGAGCCGACCATGCACCACCGTAGCACCGTGACGCGGTCGCCGCCAGACCCCGAGGACCCGTTCCTGCGCGACATCGCCCGCCGGCTGAGCGCGTTGGACGGGTTGACCGAACCGACCGCCGAAGAGGCCGCCGAGCTGGGGCGGCTGCGGGTGATCTAGGCGCACGCCCAGCCGACCCCGGCCATCCCCGCCCCGCGCCGCGGCCGTAAACCGCGCTGAGTACCGATCGTAACCACCGCACCGCCGGGCCGGTCCCGGCCGCGACACCCCCTGACAAGGACCAACACCCGTGACCGATCCGACCGAGCCGACCGCCCCCGACCCGTTCGACCTGGAGCGGCTGCGCCTGGCGCCCGAGGACGACGCCGCGCTGGGCGTCCGCGAGCTGCTGGTGAGCCTGCCGTACAAGAAGCCGTCCAAGGAGGTGTTCTTCCGGGTCCGGCCCGGCCCCGAGTACCGCTGCACCGGCGGGCTCATCGAGCTCAAGGAGGACGACACCGAGAGCTACTGGGTGGCCCCGGACCTGTGGCCGGTGGTGGCCGACGAGCCCACGTTCGGGCGCCGCCGGGTGGTGCTCGCGGTGACCCGCCAGGGCGCCCCGTTCCTGTGGGGGCTGCGGCTCCCGGGGGCCGACGGCAAGGTGCCGCCGTGGGTGGAGGTGCCGCTCGAGGCCGCGGCCGCGGCGGAGCGGCGGTGGACCAAGCTGTACTGGGACCAGGGGCAGAAGCGGCACCGGGTGAAGGTGTCGGACCACATCACCGACGAGCCGGTGTGGCCCGAGCCGCCGCTCGCCGAGCTGCTGCGGCTGGCGTTCAAGGACCGGGTGATCGGGACCGCCGACCACCCGGTGCTCCGGCGGCTCCGCGGGGAGGCGTGAGCGTGGACCCGCTGGCCCCGTTCCGCGAGGTGTGGTGCGCGGACTTCGAGTTCCGCGCGCCCGACGGGCACACCCCGGAGCCGCTGTGCCTGGTCGCCCGGGAGCTGCGCTCGGGCCGGCGGGTGCGCCTCTGGCTCACCGACGGGCCGCCGTCCGGTCCGCCGTTCGCGGTCGGGCCGGACGCGCTGTTCGTGGCCTACTACGCGAGCGCCGAGCTGGGGTGCTTCCTGGCCCTCGGGTGGCCGGTGCCGGTGCGGGTGCTGGACCTGTTCGCCGAGTTCCGGGTGCTCACCAACGGCCGCGCTCTGGAGCACGGGAGCGGGCTGTTGGGCGCGCTGGCCCATTTCGGCCTCGACGGCCTGGGCGCCGCGGAGAAGGAGGACATGCGGGCGCTCGCGATGCGGGCCGGGCCGCACACCGCCGCCGAGCGCGCCGCGCTGCTCGACTACTGCGCGACCGACGTGGACGCGCTGGCCCGGCTGCTGCCGCGAATGGCCCCGCGCCTGGACCTGCCGCGGGCGCTGCTGCGCGGCCGGTACATGGCCGCGGCGGCCCGGATGGAGCGCACCGGGGTGCCGCTCGACACCGCCGCCCTGGCCGCGCTGCGGGCCAACTGGGACGCGCTCAAGGCGCGGCTGGTGCGCGAAGTGGATCGCGATTACGGCGTGTTCGTGCCGACCGGCCGGCGCCTCGATCCGGGCACGACGTTCGGGGCCGCGGTGTTCGCAACGGCAGCGGAACGCGGTCTCGACCCGTTCGCGCTGGCGGACGCGGCCGAACACCTGCACCGCCTCGAGGTCGAGGCGACCGCCGACCGGCGGGCCGCGATCCGGGCCGCGCGCCGGGCCACCGGGCTCACCGAGGCCCGGGTGCAGAAGCTGCTCGGGGAGGGAAAGGACTACCTCGACGTGCCCGGTCTGGACGTTCACGCCCGCGAACTGGCGGACGAGCGGCCGGACCTGGGCATCGGGACCGGGTACGACCCGGACGGCGTGGACGACGATTCCGCGCCGAAGCTGTGGGCGGTGCTGGCCGAGCCCGACCCGGCGCCGCGGCCCAAGCACCACCCGGACGTGATCCGCCGGGCCGCCGACCTCATCGGCCCCGGGGACCGGCTGCTCGGGGACGGCCCGCTCACGTTCTCTGCGGACCGGTGGGCCGCGTACCTGGCTCGGACGCGGATCGCGTGGCCGCGGCTCCCGAGCGGCGCACTGGCGCTCGACGACGAGACGTTCCGGGAGCGGGCGAGGGCGCACCCGGCCGAGGTGGGGCCGATCCGGGAACTGCGGCACACGCTCGGGCAGATGCGGCTGCACGAGCTGGCGGTCGGCCCGGACGGGCGGAACCGGTGCCTGCTGTCCGCGTTCCGGTCCCGCACCGGCCGCAACCAGCCGAGCAACGCGAGGTTCGTGTTCGGGCCGTCGTGCTGGCTCCGCTCGCTGATCCGACCCGAACCCGGACGCGCGCTGGCGTACGTGGACTGGTCGCAACAGGAACTGGCGATCGCCGCGGCCCTGTCGGGCGACCCGAACATGATGGACGCGTACACGTCGGGCGACTTCTACCTGACGTTCGCGAAGCTGGCCGGCGCGGTCCCGCCGGCCGCGACCAAGCAGACGTACGCCGCGGAGCGGGACCAGTTCAAGACGGTGGCGCTGGGGGTGCTGTACGGGCTCGGGGCCGAGGGGCTGGCCCGCAAGCTGGGCGAGCCGCCGCACCGCGGGCGGCACCTGCTGGAGCTGCACCGCCGCACGTTCCGGCGGTTCTGGGCGTGGGCCGACGGGACCGAGGAGCGGGCGCTGCTGACGGGCCGGCTGCGGACCGCGTTCGGGTGGGCGGTGCGGGTCGGGCGGGACGCGAACCCGCGCTCGCTGCGGAACTTCCCGATGCAGGCGCACGGGGCCGAGATGATGCGGCTGGCCGCGTGCCTGGCGACCGAGCGCGGGATCCGGGTGTGCTGCCCGGTCCACGACGCGTTCCTGATCGAGGCCGACGCGGGCGCGATCGACGCCGAGACCGCGCGGATGCAGGACGCCATGCGGGAGGCGTCGGTGGCGGTGCTGCCCGGGTTCCCGCTGAAGACCGACGCCAAGGTGGTGCGGCACCCGGACCGGTACACCGACCCGCGCGGCGC
>NZ_JAXBLV010000043.1:0-3483 GCF_034097035.1 Gemmata algarum | reverse complement strand
TAAGTTGGGGAATATGGATTCGAACCATAACTAAGTGAGTCAGAGTCACTCGTGCTACCGTTACACCATTCCCCAAAGTCGCTTCAGACCAGAAGCCTGTTGTTACTATAACGCTCAGCACCAATACTGGCAAGGGGCCGGTTTAGACACAGCGGCAGCACCAAGTCGAAATGACGTGCTCCTTGTGTTTGCAATTCTTATGGCAAATACAAGGAGTACGCGACCGCCTTCGAGGTCCTGCATTGGAGTACGGCCGCTCGCGCCCAGAGTGTCACAATCCGGGAACTCAACCTCCATAAGTCTCAACGGAAGTATAGTTGAGACAATGAGTTGGTGCTTCGGATGCGCCGATGCGATCCGAACGTCTCGCGTAGCATTTCAGCGACTCACCGGACCCAAATTTGATCGAACGCCGGTCGCGGTGCCTCAGGTAGAAGAACGCATATGGTAATTACCTCTCTAACTTCGCCGCATTCAAGACCGCCATTACGGCACGCAAGCCAACACAGAACCGCACACCGAGGCGTTGGTGTCACCGCGACGCGCAAGCTTTCAGGGGCTTGACGAGGTCCCATCGCTGGCCGCGTAAAGTTTAGATCACGAGTTCTTCGCGGTCGGCGAGCCAGTCACTTGGAACACCGGATTTGCCCGTTGCAAGCGCTACGATGCCACCCACGATCGCGCAATTGGTGTCAATGTCGCCACGGGCACGGATTGTTCGCACAACGGCCTGCTCGTAGTCGTGCAAGTGCGATGCCGCCACCCACAGGCAGAACGGCACCGTGTCCTGACACGAGATTTGAGAGCCGTTCCCCAGCGCGCGCACAATCGGCTCTACCGACATATCAAACGGAACGACCATGAACCCGTGATTCAGCAGTTTCACAACAGGTTCTGTGGAAAAGTCGAACGTGAGGTTGCGCGCCCGCCCGATGCCCGCGCGAACCAAGCTCGGGGGCGTGTGCGCGAGGGCCGCGTCGAATAGTTCATGGCGGGCGGCCTCACCTGCGTGGCGGTCCCGGTTTCGCCACGCGACTGCGCCGGCGACGGCCGCTGCGATCGCGCCCGCAATGCCTTCCGGGTGGAGGTGCGTTACCTCCGCGGACAGTCGCGCCTGCTCCGCGATCACGTCGTATCCGTCCTCGGCAAAATACCCCGCAAGCGGGCCGATGCGCATCGCGCTTCCGTTGCCGAACGATCCGCCCGGAAAGACGACCTCGGCCGCGGTGCGCCAGGGGACCCCGTTTCCGATCTGCTGCAAGAGGCGGTGTGCACCGCCGCCGTACCCGCGCCACGGTTGTGCCCTGTACCGCGCCGCGAACCGCTGCGCGAGCCGATCTTGGTCCACCCGGCCGCACTCGTCCAGCACCTCATACAGGCTGAGCGCCATCGCGGTGTCGTCGGTGAACGGCCAGGGACCCCTGGCGGTGGCCCGCGGGTCTTCGAGGACCGCCTCGTAGTTGTGAGCCTGGAAGCACGTTTCGCCCAAGGCGTCGCCCACGGAAAGCCCCGTGAGGGCCAGCGCGGCGCGTTTCATTCGGTCCGCGTGGTCGGTAGGGCGTAGGTCGCTCATGGTGAGCCCACGGGCACACGAAGAGGGTGAGTGGTTCATTTCCGGCGCCGGTCACTGTCGAACGGAGCCGTGCAGCACTCGTTGGTCGAAGCGCCGGGTGCGGGCGTGTTATGGAATCCGTCAGAGTCGGCCGGGCGCCGCGAGCGCGGCCCATGCAGTCGGCGAGCGCATGGCGGCACCGCGTGCACGACCCCAATGCCTATGGCAGCGGCACGTTTTCCATTACGAACGGCACCTCGACGACAACGGGGCGGGGGCCGACCAGCACCAGCTTCGCGGGGGCGCCCGTGTTCCGGAACCCCAGGTCGAGGTGCTGAACGAGCACCTGCCCGCCGTCACCCGAATCACTGAAGTCGACGTTGAAGGTTTGGTAGGGCGCCACTTTGCCACTCGCGTCGAGCGCCTGCACGGTCATGGACATGCCCGGCCCGCGCGGCGCTTCCGGCCACAACCCGCCCGGGTTTCGCCCACGGCGCGCGCTTGACACCCACGGCGACGGGTACTGGAGCGCCACCCGCGCGGTGACGACGTTACCCTTTTCGCTCATCGACAGTACCGTCAGACGCGTCTGCCCCGGCCCGTCGAACGCACGCCCGACTTGCTTTGCCGGGTCGGGGATCGTGATGAGCGATTGGCTCGGAACGTGGATTTCCCCGACGACGCACCCTTCGAGGCGTTTGATGCTCTTCGCGGTGGGGGTGCCGAGTTTCAGCGGGACCGGAACGACGCGCGGGTTCGGTACCGTGTCCGGTAGGAGCGGCTGGCCGGTGCGCGAATCGAACCGGGCGGCCCCGACCGCGGGCATGAAGGCACCGCCCGGGGCACCGCCGCCCCAAGCGACGACGACTTCGCCCCCGCCCGGCGCCGGGGGCGGGGGCACCGACCCGCCGGAGCCCGGGCGGCCGGCGTCGTCGATGAGCTTATGGACCCGCACCGCGACAACGTCCTGCCAGTTCAAACCCGGTGCGGGGGCGATGTCGAAGCACAATGTCGTTTCTCCGGTCCCCAGAGTGACCCGGTGGCCGGGGAACGTTCGCGGCAGAGCCGTCACGCGCACCGCGGTGTCGCGCCCGCCGGCCAGTCGCGCCGTTCCGTCCGCAAGGGTGACCGGGATCGCGTCCGCACTGGGCGGCTGCGGCAGCGACACGTAACCGCGGCGTCCTTGTGGCGGTTTTGGCAGTTCGAGTTCGAGCTTGTGTACCTCTTCGAGCCCGGCGGCTGCGCAAAACCGCTCGATCGCCTCCCACGCCGGCAACTCGCCGGTCTCGCAGGTGACCGTGCGGAGCGGGTTGGCAATACGGCCGACGTCCAACACGATTCGGACCCCGGTGCGCGTACTCAGGTCGTTGACCGCGGTCCCCAGCGGCGTGGCGCGGTACGTCAGGCGCAGCTTCTTCGGCGCAAGCATTGCCGTACTTTCGGCGGTCCGCTGGAGCCGAAACAGAACCCCTGCGGCCCGCTGCCGGACCTCCGGGTCGTCGGATTTGAGGGCCTCGCGGAGCAACGGGATCGCACCCGGGCCGGCTTTGTGAAGTGCCGCCGTGGCGGCCTCGCGCTCGTGGAAGTCGCCGACCCCGAGCCGCTCGATCAGTTGCGGCACGGTGACGACCGGGGGCGGATCGGCGGCGGTTGCGATCCCGATGGCCAGCCCGCAGGTTCCGAGCACCGCGAACAACCGCCTCATGTTGTGCCCCTTTGATGATGTGCAAAGGCGATTCAATCGTACCCGCCGGGTCAAGGTGTCCGCAACCGGCTCGCGAACGATTCATGGCGGCGTCGCCCCGGCGCGAGCCGCCATGCGGATTTCTCTCTAACTTTGCACTCGCGCCGGGAAACATGGCCCACGCACTGCGCCGCGTCCAACGCCCCCCGGTCGCGGGGGGGGGGGGGGGGGGGGGGCCCCCGCCCCC
>NZ_JAXBLV010000042.1:0-3615 GCF_034097035.1 Gemmata algarum | reverse complement strand
TGATTTCGCAGTGATAGGCCGAAATCGGCGGCCCCGCTTGGCGAACACTCCAACAGAGCGCACGATTTCAAAGTGATATCAAAACAGTATCGGAGACACCTGTCGTGGAAGACCGCGAACTGAAGCTGAATTCCGGCTGGGTGGCACTGCTCGGAATGTTCTTGTGGCTGGGCGTGTTGATCTCGCTGGTCGTCACGTCGGTGCAACAGCACGCGCCGGAACTCGCGTGGGGCATCGTGCCGCTGTGGGTGTTATGGCTGTTCGCCTGGGCCGGGTTCATCGTGAACGGGCCGAACCAGGCGCGGGTGGTGCAACTGTTCGGCAAGTACGTCGGCACGGTGCGGCGGACCGGGTTCTTCTACGGCAACCCGCTGTACTGGCGCACCCGGGTGAGTTTGCGGGTGCGGACGTTCGAGACCGGCATGAACAAGACCGAGGAGAAGAAGGACGCCGCGGGGACGGTGCTGGTGCCGGCGAGCACGCACCGCGAGCCGATCAAGGTGAACGACAAGGACGGCACCCCGATCGAGATCTCCGCGGTGGTGCTGTGGAAGGTGGTGAACCCGACGGAGGCGGTGTTCCAGGTGGACGACTACGAGGAGTTCGTGAAGCTCCAGGCGGACGCCGCGCTCCGCAGCCTCGCGAGTCGGTACAGCTACGACGCGCCGGACAGCGACGCGCACTCGCTCCGGGGGCACATCGAGGAAGTGGCCACGCAACTGAAGCACGAGTTGCACACCCGGATGCAGATGGCGGGCGTGGAGGTGCTCGAGGCGCGGATCAGCTACCTGGCCTACGCCCGCGAGATCGCGGCGGCGATGCTCCAGCGCCAGCAGGCCGGGGCCATCGTCGCGGCCCGGTCGCAGATCGTGGCCGGCGCGGTCGGGATGGTCGAGAGCGCGCTGGACCTGCTGAAGGAGCGGAACGTGATCGAACTGGACCCGGAGCGCCGGGCCGCGATGGTGAGCAACCTCTTGGTCGTGCTGTGCGGGCACTCGGTGCCGCAACCGGTGCTGAACACCGGCACGCTGTACAACTAACTCCCCTCTCGTGAGGACGAAGGGCGGGGCGACGGGCGACGCAGCCGGCTGCGTCACCCGCGCGGCCGTCCTCCGGCACGTCATGGCCAAGAAGGAAGTGAAGCCGTTCCTGCTGCGGCTCGATCCCAGGGTCCACGCCGCCGTCCAGCGGTGGGCCGAGGAGGACCTGCGCAGCCTGAACGGGCAGATCGAGTTCATCCTGCGCCAGGCGCTCGCGAAGCGCGGGATCAAGCTCGACGCGCCGGACGAGGAACCGCCCGCCGCGAGCGGGTGACGCCGGCTCCCGCGCTGTTTCAGCGACAAGCGGCACGGGCGCCAATCGTTCACCCGCGTTCGCACCGGACGCCTTCCCGGGCCGAACGCGACCGCGCCGCGGGGACGCGGCTCTACTGGTACCCAAGCACCAGCGACACCCGTTCCACCGGATGTCCCGCGCGACCGGCTGGGGCTTCGGACGGCAGAACCCGGTGTTTCCACTCGTACCGGCTCTCACCGCTCAGCAAGAGCAGCGCCCCGAACGGCAGCGTGATGTCGGTCACCGCGCCGCCCTTTACGATCTGGAACCGCGCCTCGCGCTGAACGTTCAAGATCATCGTCACCACGCCGTTCGACGGGATGTCGACGTGGAACGGGAACCCCGCGACCCGGCCGTTCGCGCGGCGGTAGAAGTTGGCGGTGAGCTTCCACGTCAGCTCTTGCTGCGGGGTCACGAGCCCTTCGGACGCCACGAGCCCGTGAACGCCCGGAACCAGTTCGTCGCGAACGAAATCGGGAAGGTTCGCGTCCCGCTGGAAGTACCCCAGCGAGTGCCCGTCTTCCCCGTACCGCGGAAAGTACTCGGCCCGGATCGTGCGCCCCTGGTCCTCGGTAAGCGTCACACGCGCGAAGTGCTCCTCGCTCGCGAGGTTGTGATCCGCGCTGCGGACGTACGCGGGTTGCGGGATGTGCGCCCGCTCGGACGCGCCGCCCTGCCCGACCGCGGCTTCGAGCCGCTCGTACAGGCGGAGCGCGTGCGCCAACAGACCGGCGCACGCCACGGGAGCAAAATAGGTGGGATCGAACAGAAATCCCGGGACGTGCGGGACGCGCTGGAGCGACATGGGCGTGTTCCGGAGGCGGTAGGCGACACAAGAAAATACCGGCCGCGTCCGTCGCGCTTTCGGAACCACCATTAACGCGGTCCACACGCCGCCCCAATTCGGTCCGGCCGCACGAGGCGGACGAGTCGCCGAGTTCCACGAGACACAACGCGAACGCGCACCAACGGGTCGCGCGAGGCGTGAGGCCTCGATCGGGTTCACACTCTTGACAACGCCAGTCCCGATTCGTGCGCTAGCTCAGCCGGGCGCACCGTTCCAGCAACCGGTGCCAGCCCTTGCACGACCGGGCCAAGCGGCTCATCTCCACCCCCAGGATCATGCCGACGCAGTCGAGGGCGACCTCGGCCAGGAGCCGCTGGACCCCGAGCCGGCCCTCGATGGACGGGCCGCTCTTGCCCAGGTCGTCGATGGTGGTGACCCGGTCGCGGACCCACCCGAGCGCGACGGCCCGGTCCACCCGCGCGTACTGGCGGGCCGTCGATTCCTTGTGGTCGGCGACCTGCTGGGGCGTCGGGTGACGGGCATAGACGATGGCTCCGCGGTCCAGGTGTCAGCTCTTGAGCTTGGGTGATCGGAGCGTCTCACTCATGACCAGCCTCCTTGCGGGCGTTGGCCGCGTGGAGCCGGGGGGCCGTTGACCGAGCCGGTCGCGGAGTTGCTTCTGCCGATCCGCCGGACGGCGCACCCGAACGGCCCTGGTTACTCCCCGCCCTTGCGCTTGGACGGGGCGCGGTCGTCGAGCGGCGGCGGGGCGGTTGCCGCCGCGCGGTCAGCCCATGTTCTTGGCGTCGGGAACGACTTTGGGGAGTTGATCGGTCGGCAGGTCCTTGGACTCGATTTTGATGCCGGTGACCGGGTACACCTTGCCCTGCTTGTCCTTCCGCCCGATCAACCGGATGCGGGTGTCGCCCGCCTTTTCGACCACGTACCCGTCGGTCTGCCAGTCATCTACGGCCGATGCGACCTTCGTCGGGTTGTACCCTCCGCCGTAGCAGATTGGAACCACATTAGCTGGAAGCCCCCCCCCGAAGGTGACGGTGTAGGTGATGGTGAAGTTCCCGCCCTCGGGTGGGTTCGGCGGCCCGCGCAAGTCGAGGACCACGCCCGAGGGCTTGGGGTCATCGGCGTGCACCGCAGTCGTGGCGCTGAGCGCGAACAGCAGCAAAAAAGGAATCGTGAGGGCTCGCATTGTCGAAAACTCCTGCGGTTGCAAGATCGAGAGTCAGAGTCAGGCAACTCAAACGCCGATGGCCCATGGCGATCGTTGCCCGCACCTGTGACGGTGAACGGGAAGCGGACGCGCCGACCAGCGACTTGCCTCTGCCCGGTCGAAAGTGCCGAAGCTGACTAAGCACACGGGCGAGGCTGTTACTGCGTCCCGGGTGGCTAATGCTTCATCCGATCGCCGCTGAAATCGATCAACCGCCAAGGGTTTCGAGTTCAGCGGGGGAGCATTAGCCACCCGGGACGCAGTA
>NZ_JAXBLV010000041.1:0-3624 GCF_034097035.1 Gemmata algarum | reverse complement strand
GTATGACCCACGCCGATGGAGGCCCGGTGCCTCACGCCGGGGCTATCCGCGTTCTTCGGCAGGTGAGCCAGGCAGCAGCCGGTCTGGCTGTGCTCACCGGGCCGCGTTCGTGAGCGTGTGAGCCGGATCTTGCTTGACGTCGAACGCCTTCAACACCAGCGTCCCGCCGCCCGGCAGGGGAATGACGAGCGGGTCGGCCAGGGCGGGCCGGTTCCACACCGCGCAGCCCGCCTGGTCGTCGGCCCACTCAGCCATCACGCCGCCCCGGCTCGCCGCAATCACGATCAAGAGCGAAGCCGATTTCTTCCACCCCAGCCGCTTGAGTTTGTCCGCCCCGGCCTCGATCTTGCGCGGCCACTCCCCGCCGGTGCGGTTACCGTGGTGGAGCAGCACGAACTCGGCGAACACCCAGCAGTGGTCGGCCCCGTCGTTCGGCCCGCCGACCCGCAGGTCGCCGAGGTCGCTCTCCGGGTCGGACGAGGCCGACACGCCCTCGCTCGCGTAGGCGGGCTTTGCCGCGACCTCGCAGAACGGATAGCTCTCCTGCCGGAGCTTGCAGGCCAGGAACGCCTCCCAGGCGAGCCACTCCTCGAACGACTCGCCGGCCTCGATGAGCAACCGCAGGTCGGCGGCGTTCGCGGCGAGCCTGTCGCAAACGGTGCGGAACACGTCGACGGTGAACGTGTACGAGTTGCCCATCACAATGCCATCCTGTTCCTACGTTGCCGGGAGCCGACATTGTAGATCGAGACGTTTTCCGCACCTCAGCTCCGACACGGAAGCGAAAAACGAAACGGTTGCGTCCGGTCAGCGGCAGTTGCCGGACGCCGGGCGTGCGGTCAGACGATGTCGGGCGGCCTGGCTATGGCCGACGACACACCCACCCCTGGAGATCCCGACGACCCCCGAGACCGCCGGGCGGCAGACAGAGGTCCTGGGCGGACAGGGATGGCACCAAACGCGGTTATTCGGTCTGCGGTGCGGTTTGTGGGACACGGTGACCGGGGTACGGCAGGCTTTCCATCCGTTGATCGGCCCACGTGCGCAGGCCCCGATCCGCGTCTACCGGGTTACCGATGGGTGATGTCTCGAATTACCGTGATTTCTTGTAGTCCTTCGCTCGGCTTCATGAGGTCTTGCAACTCGCTCGCCGCTGCGATAATGTGTTGGGAATTAGTGACTTCTGCAGGCCGAAGCTACTGTCAAAAGAACGCCTGTCTATCCGGCGGTTGCGGGTTCGAGTCCCGTCGTCCTCGCTGAATTTTTCTCTATGAAAACGATTGAACCCCTGGATTTCCAGGGGTTCAATCGTTTGAGGCCTACCCCATCCGGGGTGGCCGTCAGCGCGTGCCACACGGCGCCGCACCGGAACGTGTTCACATGCCGCACCTCGGCCTCGCGATCGCAGGAGTCTGCGATGCGGCGCCGAACCTGTCGAACGTGCCCAACCACACCACACCCGGCAACCGGATGAAGTGCTCACCGGCCGGGCGCCAGTTCAGTCGCCGCACCACGAACCGGCCGAGGTCACTCATCGGCCACCTCCACGCGCAGCACCTCGAACATCGGCTGGTCGCACGCACGCCACACCGCCGCGCGCAGCTCGTCCGACACATCTTCCTGGCACAGGTCCCACCACTCGATCCAGTCGCGGCGGCGGTCCCCGGACGGGACCGGTAACGGGAGCCCGAGGGCGGCCAGTTCCTCCCGGGCGCCTTCCGTCGCCGCGCCGTGGGCCGGGTCGGCGAAGACGAACGGGTTCAGCACCTGCCGGCTCTCTGCGGCGAGCCGGTCGCGGTGCTCGATCGCGTCCGACCGCGACGCGTACAGCGCCACCGGAACGCGCGCGTCGGCCGGCGGGCGGGTCCGCCACACCGTCCCCGCAAAAGTGTCGATCACGGCGCGGCGCTGCACCAAGTACCCGACTCCGGCGAACGGCGGTACGTCCGATGGCACCGCCAGCGCCTCGTAAAACGTTGCCTGACGAGCCGGGATCGGGTTGTGCGGGTCGGCCGAGTACCCGGCGCGCCGGTCGTACCGGTAGCGCCCGCCGCCCGCGTTGCGGTCGCGGCTCAGTTCGGCCCGGAACCGCTCGGCCCGCGCCGCCCGCCGGTACACGCCCATCAGCCGGCCGCCCTCGGTGCCGGCGGTCATCGCATTCCAGTCGCGCTCCAGCAGGCCCCACACGATTTCGACCACGGCGTGCGCAACGCTCTGCGGCTCCTCGACCACGTCGAAGAACCGGACCTTGTCGAACGCGCTCCAGGCGTGGTGGAGTTGGCCTTCGGTCCAGGTGTGCGCGAATGCGGCCCACCACTCGTGCCAGTCGCCGTGGCGCAACTCGCTGGCGGGCGGGTCAATGCCCTCGTCCATCAGCCAGTCGTGCAGCCGCATCCCGTCAAGCGACGACTGAAAGAAGACCGAGCACCCGCCGAACCGGAACGGGTTCTCGCCCGCGCGGGCGCCCGCTTCGAGTTCTCGTCGGTGTTCTTCCGCGGCGTCGAACGTGTCGAACCCCGCGACCGGCACCGCCGTGGGCACGCGGCGCGTGTACGGGTCGCCGTGCGGCGGCTGATACCAACCCAACTGCCGAACGGTGTAACGCGACTCGCTCATACGCCCCACATCGGAGAAGTCGTTGAGAACGCGGGGCGGAGTGCGCCCCACTCGCGGGGCGCGACCAGCACGAGGGCAACGTGGCACGAAGGCACCAAAGCAATTTTGATAGGACCGACAGGATAAACAGGATGAAGACCGATCAATTTAAAATCCTGTTTATCCTGTCGATCCTGTCAAAATCTGCCTTCATAAACATGAGGCCCGGGTGGCTCGAAACGAAGCCACGACCGGCCGGCCTACCGTTTCTCGTTCCAGTCCGGATGAGCGTACTTCTCGGCCCGAATCGCCGCGGTGCGTTCCCGCTCCGTCGCGGTCCAGTCCCCGCGCGCCAGCGTCCAACCGGTGTCCGCCGCAAACGCCGCCGCGATCAGCTTCACGAGCGATTCGGGCTCGAACACGGGCGCCCCCTCGGCGTCACAAATCCCACCGAGTGTGGGAGCGAACGCGCTGCGGCGCAACAAGATGCTGCCGTGCTGAAGGAGCGCGCCTTTCATCTTTCGCTGCGCGCTGCCGGCCACCTTCGACCCGTTCAGCAGCAAGTCGCCCGGCGTCTGGTGCAGGAAGCAGACCACCGGGCCGAGTTTCTGCTCCTCGCCGCACACCACCGCGTGCGTCTCCACCCCGTGTGCGCGCAGGACGCGCTGGACGATGTGGTGCATCCGGCAAATCCAGTGCTCGGCGGACGCCCACTCCTTTCCCGGCGGAAGCGCGAGCGCGTAGGTCAGCTCGTGGTGGTGAACGATGGCCGCGCCGCCGGTCGAGCGACGGACCCACGCCAGCCGCGCGAGGTTCGCGTCGGCGGCGCGTTCGTCGGCCCGCTGGAAGTAGCCGAGCGACAGCGTGGGCTCGCTCCAGGTGTAGAACCGCAGCGACGCGACGCCGCCCGACGCCGATTCCAACAGGGCCTCGTCGGCGGACATGTTCGTGGCGCCGTCGGCGCCGGCAAACGGTAACAGGCGGATGGTTTGGCTCATACCGGCATTTTATCCCTGCCCCGTGATTTCG
>NZ_JAXBLV010000040.1:0-4259 GCF_034097035.1 Gemmata algarum | reverse complement strand
GTCGCTCCGTGTTCTCCGAGTGTAACGGGTGAAGCGGTAATGCGTGTGCGTCGGGTCCGGGTAATTATGCAGCAAATCCACTCTCAGTCGGCGTAAGGTGACAAAGTGCATATCTCGCATTTCATCAGTAATAAATTGGCGTTGAAACAGAGCGCGATTCTTACAAGATTGCTACACCGTGGGCTTCAACCGGTCAGCGGTTCGCGCTAAAGGGAGAGTGGCGCCACCGCATCCGGGTCGGGAACCCTTGAAGCGTCACCCGGGCGATCGACTGCCTGCGAGTCAGCGGTCGCCCGGGTGATTATACTTCACGCGGCCAGGAGTGAGACATCCTCGAACTCCTGGAACTTGAGCGTCATCAATGAAGCCAACTTGTCCGCGTGATTCGTCGGGATGCGATCCAACACGTCCTGGACGGCGGCCCGGAAGTCGGCGAACGTTGGGTGATACTTCCCGTCGATCGCCGTCCGCTTGGTGAACCGCCACAACGCTCGATCAGGTTCAGGTTCGGCGAGTAACTCGGCAGGGTAACGCTTCAGACTTCTGAACTGGCCTTTCGCTTTTCGGCGGGTTGTCGAGAATCGCGGGCATGACGGCCGTGGCCCCGATTCTCGATTCCGCCTTCGTCGCGGCCTTCCGTTCCGGCACCCTCACCGCGGACCAGGCCGAGGCCGTGCTACCGCGTGACCGGGCCGCCACCATCTTCTTCCTCCTTCAACTCAGCACCACCCTCGGCTCACCCGCTCCCGCCGGCGGTGCCCACACGCCTTCCGGAACCGTCCCACCCGACGCCAAGCCGTCGGCCAAGCCCCGACGCAAGAAGCGTGGTGCCGTGCCCGGCCACCCCGGTGCCACACGCCCCCGACCCGAACGCGTCGATCGCCACGAGTCGCACCGACTGCCCGCCTGCCCCGACTGCGGCGGCGAACTCAGCCGGACCGCTCGCACCCGCACCCGGCTCGTCGAGGACATCCCCGACGACCTCCGGCCCGAGGTGACCGAACACACGATCCACCGCGACTGGTGCCCGTGCTGCAAGAAGCAGGTCGAACCCCGGGTCCCCGACGCCCTGCCGAACTGCACCCTGGGCAACCGCACCGTCGTCCTGTCGGCCTGGCTGCACTACGGGTTGGGCGTCACCACCCGGCAGATCGTCGATGTCTTCAACGGCCACCTGCACCTCCCGATCACCGACGGCGGCCTGACGCAGATGTGGCACCGCCTGGCCGCCGTCCTGGGCCCGTGGTACGAGCAGGTCCACCGCCGCGGCCTCGACGCGGGCGTCCTCCACGCCGACGAGACCGGATGGCGGGTCGAGGGCCGGACGTGGTGGCGGTGGTGCTTCGCGACGACCGACGCCACCTACTACCGGATCGACGAGTCCCGCGGTCACCCGGCCCTCGACCCGTTCTTCGTCGAGGAGTTCGGCGGGATCCTGGTGACGGATTTCTGGGCGGCGTACGACGCGGTCGGGCGGACCAAGCAGAAGTGCTGGCCGCACCTGCTGCGGGAGTTGAAAGAGGTGGACGCGGGTTCGCACGCGGGCGGTGACTGGCCGGGGTTCGCCAAGCGGTTGCGGCGGGTCTTCGGGGACGCGGTGCGGTTGGAACTGACCCGCGGGGTGACGCCGGAGGAGGAGTACGACCTGAAGCTGTCGCGGCTTCACGGCCGGATCGTCGAATTGAGCGTCGGCGACTGGTCGAACCCGCACGCCGTGCGGCTGGCGAAGCGATTGTACAAGTATGGCGAGCAGTTGCTCACCTTCGTGGCGTTCGAGGGAGTGCCGTCGAGCAACAACCACGCGGAGCGTGAGGTGCGACCGGCGGTGCAGATGCGGAAGGTGAGTTTCGGGAACCAAAGCGAGCGGGGGGCGGCGACCCGGGGCATCCTGATGGGCGTGTGCCGGACGCTCAGGAACCGGGGCCTGGACCCGCTGCCAGCGATCCTCGACGCCCTGCGAACCTACGCCGCAACCGGGACATTGCCCCCGATGCCCGAGAGGGACAATTCAGGAAGCTGAAGGATTACTTAATTTGTTGCTCGTGGGACGCGCGAGACTCCTTTCCCCTGATCGGATTAGCTTTCAGTTCGGAAGCATCCTGCTTGTAAGCATCTTCGCACCACTGCTTAATGGACTCGAAGTCCTCAGTCGCGTTCGACAGGGATGCAGCGACGGCAGTATCCGAATCACCCCCGCTACGCTTCCCCGCACCGCCACACGCAAGCAGACAAACCGCAAACGTCAGCACCGCCACACACCACGCCGCGCGCATCGCCGCACCCCTCACGTGAGCCTGAAGCCGGACAGCGCGTTGGCCGCCCGTCAGGAAGGGGAGAGTATCGCGGAACCGCGTACGGGACGCAAGGGCCGGGCTGGTGTCCGGCGGCGGATCGGTCACACTGGCGGGGAGGGGCGGCACGACAGAAGCGGATCTGGATCGGGCCGGCAGGATGGCGTTACCATCAACCTCTCTTGGCCCCTCTACGGAGTTGGTATGCTCTTCCGCACGCTCGCCACGGTCATGTTTGCGACCGGACTCGCGACCGCCGCCGAACCGCCTGCACCGCCGAAGCGGGCGAACTTCACCCAGGCGGTCGAGCTCGTCACCCGGCCCAAGGGCGGCCTCCCGGCCGTGACCCGGAAGGCCGCGTTCGACATGGTGTACGTCCCCGGCGGGGAATTCACGATCGGGAGCCCCGACCGGGAGCCGGGGCGGGAGGCGAACGAGGGGCCGCGTCACAAGGTCCGGGTCGGCGCGTTCTGGATGGGGAAGTGTGAGGTCACCTGGGACGAGTTCGATCTGTTCCTGGCCGACCTCCGGTTCCCCAGCGCGGACGAGTTGCAGGCTCGCAATCGCGCCGCCGACGCGATCACGCGGCCGACGGCCTCGTACGTCGATGAGACCTACGGGCACGGGCGCGAGGGGCACCCGGCGCTGTGCATGACGCACCACGCCGCGATGATGTACTGCCACTGGCTGCGGAAGCAGACCGGGCGCGCGTACCGGCTGCCGACCGAGGCCGAGTGGGAGTACGCCGCGCGTGGCGGGGCCGACTCCGCTTACGCCTTCGGCGCCGACCCCAAGACCCTGGGCCGGTACGCCTGGTTCAAGGACAACTCGGCGGACGCCGACCACCCGCGGGGCACGACCCACAAGGTCGGGACCAAGAAGGCGAACGCGTTCGGCCTGCACGACATGTACGGGAACGTGGCGGAGTGGACCCTGGACCAGTACGACCCGGACGAGTACTCGGCCCGAGCCAAGAGCCCACTGTCCGTCAGTCCGGTAACGGTCCCGGTGGCCCAGCGGTGGTCGCACGTGGCCCGCGGCGGGTCGTGGGCGGATAAGGCCGAGCAGTGCCGCAGCGCCGCCCGGCGGGTGTCGGACAAGAGCTGGCAGAAGTGGGACCCGAACGAGCCGCAGAGCATCTGGTGGCTCACCCGCATGGACGTGATCGGGTTCCGGGTCGTGCTCGCCGAGAGCGAACAGCCCGAACTCGTGGGGCTGAGGCCCAAGGTTGTTGAGACGAGCAAGTAGTCCCTGGTCCGATCGTGCCTACTCTCCGGGACACCGTTTCGTCGGCTTGCAGTCCGTCACGAATCGGTCATGCTGGTGGGCGTCGCCCGTTGCGTGTCCCACCACCCGAGGCCGAACATGATCCGAGTCGCCGTCGCCATCGTTGCCGCCTTGCTGCCGTCGCCGGTGCCGAGGGCCAGCCCGCGGTCGCCAAGAAGGCCACCGCGGACGATGTGCTCAAGGAGTGGAAGCCCAAGGTTGCGGGCAAGGGCAAGGCGTTCGAGGCCACCGGCGGGTCGCCCAAGGAGGCACCGGATGTGGGGGCGCTGTCGTTCCGGTTGGAAGGGTGGACGTTCGAGGAGGTGTGGAACTTCTACGCCGACAAGTGCGGGGTGGAGCACCGGTACAAGGAGAAGACGATCCACATCGTCACCGGCGCGGGCAAGAAGGGCAGCTACGTGATCTCCGACCGCCTCACGTCCCTCAACGCCGACGCCACGCGTGCCGTGTCGGTGTTCCTGCTGAAGGCGGATGGGTACACGGCCACGGTGTCGTTCCACCCGAGCCCGGATGGGAAGTCGATCCTGGGCAGCATCGCGGTGGTACTCAAGTAGCGAACGTACGGGGCGCGAGTCACGTGTGCGGCCCGAGCCACGGTCACGCGGCCCGAACGATTGGCCGCACGTGCGCGGGTGCGGGGTGGTGGACGTGGTGCCCGGTTACGGACACCGGGGTGTAGGG
>NZ_JAXBLV010000004.1:0-17396 GCF_034097035.1 Gemmata algarum | reverse complement strand
TAAATCAATCGGGCGTGACCGGTTGTCCGCGACTGTAGAACCGGTGTCTGTTTCGGAGTTTGTGGCGTGCCCGGTGATGACAAGCGACCTCCCGGCGAACAACATGGAGTTACCACATCGCCATGCTCGCCCGCCAGGAGGCCACGTCCATGATTGCACGACAGCACGCCGCAGACCAGTCACCTGCCCTCGACACGCTCGCCCAGCAACTCGCCGCTTACGTTCGCAAAGCCGCCACCGACGCCACGCCCGCACATGATGTCGAACGCGGGATCTGGACTCGAACCCTGGCTCTCGGGCGACAAGCTCTCGAACTCTTCTTCAGAATCCAGGGCACCGGCGATCTCGGCCAGACCGTCACACTCGCCGATGCCCAGACCCTTCAACGCTTAACTGACACGCACGACCGAGCGTATCGGTTCGCCGTTGGGGATTTCACGCTCCGTCGGACGGTCTACGGCACACGGGTCGGGCAGAGGATTGAGTTCGTGCCGCTCGATGCTCGGCTCCCGTTGCCGGCCAGCGATTACTCCATCCCTGCTTCCGCAATGGGACCAAGCACTCGGCTGTGAGCGCGCGTTCGCTCGGGTCGGCGTGACCCTCTTCGAGGTCCGCGGCTTGAAGCAATCTACCGACCATCGGGAGCGGATGAACCGACACATGGCCGGGGCCGTTCACTCGTTCCGTATGGCCCGACCGCCGCCGACGAGGGCGCGGTGATGGTGGCTCAGGCCGACGGCAAGGGGGTGGTGATGCGACGCCCGGCAGACGAGCCGAAGATTCAGGCGCACCGGACCAAGGGGCAGAAGGCGAACCAGAAGCGAATGGCTGCGGTTGGAACCATTTACTCGGTGGATCGGGTCGTACGAACCCCGACTGATGTGGTGGCCTCGCTGTTTCGCGATCCAGCCAGTGACCGCCCGGTCTCGACATCGACTCGACCTCGCCCGGTGGGCAAGCACGTGTGGGCCAGCCTGACGTATGAGGACGACGGGATAACGGTCCCCGGAACCGATCTGGTGTTCGCGTGGCGGTCGGTCGAGTTGAAGCGTCGGAACCCGGGCCGTCGGCGCGAGGTGGTGTATTTGATGGATGGGCCGGACGCGTTCTGGGAACGCCCGGCGTGCGTATTTGCCGGGGACCAACGCGGTGGAGATTCTGGATCTTCTGCACGTGGCCCCACGATTGTGGGCCGCGGCTCACCTGTTTTACCGTGAGGGACGTGGGGATGCGATGGCGTCCGTTCGTGAGCGCCTGGAGCGTGTGCTCCAAGGCGAGGTGTTGAGTGCCGTTCGCGGTCTGCGACAGACGGGAACGAGGCGTGGTCTGGCGAGTGCGAAGCGGAAGCGTTTGAAGACGATCTGCGTATGTCTGAGGACGAACGCGGATCGGATGCGTTACGGCGAGTAACTGCCCAAGGGATATCCGATCGCCAGCGGTGTGATCGAGGGAGCGTGCCGCCATTATGTGAAGGGCCGTCTGGAACGTGCGGGATGCACTGGACCGGTGAGGGTACCCAGGCGATGTCGGACATCCGTAGTGAGTTCCTCAACGGGGGCGGGGAAGCGTTCCAACGGTCCCGCATCGAACGGGAAACCAGAACGCTCTACCCGCAACGACCGATTCTGGACGAGATTACTTGGGCCTTACCGGTGTAGCGGGCGACCGGTCACGCCCTATCGAAAACTGTTTGGTCCGGACGGGAAGGAGCAGATGTCTCGTGCATACAGAGGAGGATCGTTACCCGTTTGGGACACCCAAACGGGTAAAATGCTACGGAATTAGAGACCACAGAACCACGCTATCATTGCGTTCTGTCCTAAGAAGCCGCTGCTGGCGGTTCTCGAACCGAACGGTGTATCCGAGACCCGGCTCGGGTTCTGGGACTTCTCAGCGGAGGTTGAGAAGAAGTAACGGCCTCGCCCTTGACACGTTCGGCCCGAGGAGCGAGCGTAACAGCACCCCTCTCGGAGCCGAACTCGTGCCTAACCTGACCCTACACGCCAATACTGCCGCCGACCTCATGACTCCGGGGCCGGTGTCGCTGGCCGCCAGCGTGACCGTCGCTGAAGCCGCTGCGTTCCTGACTGAGCGGGGGTTCGGGGCCGCGACCGTTATCAATGCCGGCGGGCGCCCGGTCGGAGTTGTCACGAAGACGGATATCGTGAACCACGCCCGGCATCACGGCACCAGTCCGGCCGACACCACTCCCGTTACGCAGATCATGACACCCGCAGTGTTTACGGTCCGCGTTGAGATGTCGGCGGCCTCGGTGATCGAGCAACTGCTGGAGGTGGGGGTTCACCACCTGTTCGTGATCGACCCGAGCGGGATTGTGGTGGGAATCATCAGCCCCATCGACGTGCTGAGGAAGCTCAAGTAATGCAGCGTCGGTGTCAGGACGCAAAGGCTGCTTTCCGGCCTCTCGCGCTGGGGTGAAGGGCCGGAATTCTGGCTGGGGCAGGAGCGGAAGGTTTATTACTTCGGGATGTATGACAACAGGTAAAACGCCAAGGCCGCGCAGATCACGCCAAGGAACATGACCAGCCACGCCTGAAACACCCAGGCGTAGACCTTGCGGTACGGCAGGGACTCAGCCGCAACCGACGCGGCGGTAGCGGAAACGACCGGGTTGGGTTTCATGGGCTGTGACATCAGCATCTCTCCTCAGCAACTGGGTTGTGTCATCATCGGGAATTTTAACGGTTCGCTTCACGCAGTGTTGGTTCGCTTCCGAACTTCGTCGCCGTATCGGTCGGATTTGCCGCTTCTATTGGGCCAACGATGCGCTACAATCTGAAGAATCGAATGGGCCGCCCTCGCCGGCCTTCGTTCGAGGCGTCGCCTGAAGCGGATCGGACGCGCCCGGTATGCCACTTGAAACCGCCGACGACTTGGTGCGCACCCTCCAGGGGAGCGGGCTGTTCACCCCCGAGCAGATCGGGGCGATCGTCCGCGACCTGAACGCCTTCGGAACCGACCTCCAGGGCGGGATGAGACACATACTCAAGCACGAGCGCGTCACCCACTACCAACTCGGCAAGATCATTCGCGGGAAGTCCGCAGACCTCGTCGTTGGCTCTTACATCGTGCTCGACAAGCTCGGTGAGGGCGGCATGGGCAAGGTGTTCCGCGCGCGGCACGGTCGAACCGATCGGACGGTGGCCCTCAAGGTGATCCGGCCGTCACTCATCGTGAACCCGACCGTGCGCGGCCGGTACGCGCGCGAGGTGCAGGCGACTGGCAAGTTGCACCACCCGAACATCGTGAGCGTCGATGACGCGGGCGAGGCGGACGGCAAGTTCTTCCTGGCGATGGAGTTTGTAGACGGCATTGACCTGGCCCGGATGATGCGTGACTTCCAGAAGCTTGAGGTCGTGGAAGCGTGCGAATACGTTCGGCAGGCGGCACTCGGGTTGCAACACGCGCACGACCACGGGCTGGTCCACCGCGACATCAAGCCGTCCAACATTGTGGTTGCGGGCGAGCGGCATTTGCCTCAGGCGACCGAACCGGCGGTCGTCAAAATTCTGGACCTGGGCCTCGCCCGCGCGGTCGATCCCGAAGACATGGTCGCCCCGGACCTGACGCGGGACCACACCGTCGTGGGGACGCCGGACTACATGGCGCCCGAGCAGGCGAAAAACTCGAAGCTGGTGGACGCACGCGCGGACCTTTACAGCCTGGGTTGCACGCTCTACTTCCTCCTCACCGGCCGTCCCCCATTTCCCACCGGGAACGCGATCGAGAAGTTGTTGCAGCACCAGCTCGAACGGCCGGCCCCGCTTCAGGCGTTGCGGCCCGGGGTGCCCGCTCCGGTGGCCGAGATCGTCGCCCGGCTGATGGCAAAGCGCCCCGACGACCGGTTTCAGACGGCAGCGGAAGTCGCCGCGATTCTGGAATCGTACGCGCGGTACCCCGACGGGTCGGCCGCGGTGCCGGTGGTGACGGTGCGCCCCGCCCCGCAGAATCCGGCGGCGTCCGGCGACACGCTGCCGTCGCGGAGTACCGCTCTCCCGTCCTCAATGGGTTTGGTGCCGAGTTCCACGACGAAGCACGTGTTGCTCGACCTTCCGGAAAACCCGCCGGCACTCCAGCCGGCGGCGACTTCATCTGATGTCACCCCTCGGCCGGTCGATCTGGCCGAACTGACTACCAAGCCGCGCCGGGGGAAGCGGCGCCAAGCACCCGCGTCACGTTCGAATCGCGCTCGCCCCCGCCCCTCGCGCAATGGGCTCGCGCCGGTGTGGGTGGGGGCCGGAGTTATGACCCTGGTGCTACTCGTCGTGTTGGTGTGGGCGGTGCGGGCGGTGAATTCTCGCTTGGCGCCGACACCACAGCCGACTCCGCAAATGTCCCCGCGGTGAACCGATCCCGCCACAGGCCCGCGCACCAAGCGGCGGGACCGCGACGGCGTCACGCGGCCTTCTTGATTTGGCGGACCTCGCCGAACACGTTGAGTAACGCCTGATAATGGTGCTCGAAGGTCCATTTCGTACCAGTCTGCCGCGCCGCGGTCGATGACTCCGCGCGGTACTTCGGGTCCGTGAACCGGTACATCGCTCCGGCCAGCGTTGCCGCGTCGTGCGGGTCGTCGATTACGGCGCCGTCGTTCGGCGGGGTGAGCAACTCGCTTGCCCCGTTGTACCGCGACGTGACCACCGGCAGTCCGCACGCCAGCGCCTCGAGTGCGACCAGCGAACACGGGTCGTAGAACGTCGGGTGAACAAGGAAGTCGGCCGCGAAGTAGCAGTCGCGCGGGTCGTCGCGGTGCCCGAGGAACACGACCCGGTCGGCGACGCCCAACTTCTCCGCCTGGCGCCGGTATCGGTCGACCTTGGGGTGCCCCACAACGGCGAGCTTGAACGGTCGGTCGCGCGGCACCCGCGCCAGCGCGTTCAGCAGGGGCGCCAGTCCCTTTAGTCGGTAGTTCATCGCCACGAACAGGCCGATCGTGTCTTCCGGGAACGCCATCCACCGGCTGCGCTCCTCGTGCCGGCGCTTGAGCCGGTCCTCTGCAGCGAACCGGAGGGGGTCGATCGCGCTGCGGACCACCCGCACTGCGTCCGGGGGTATGCCGTAGAACTGCTCGAAGTGCTTTTGCACCATGAAACTGTTGACGACGATCAGCGGTCGGTTCGGCCCGAGGTACTGCTTCCGCTCCAGCCGCGCGAACGACCACGCCGCGGGGTCGAGCCACTTCCCGACCGCTGCCAACCCGCGGGAAAGGGCATCGGGGTACTTCAGCAGGTTGTGCGCGGCGCTGGCGGCGTGCAGCCCGCCTTGCGGGTACAGCACATCCTGACCCCAGGTCTTGTCGAACCCCATGCTCACGTCGTGACGGTGGCGTTGCAGCTCGGCTTCGCACGCCTCGGCGAACCGCCACGGGCGCAGGAACCGTGGGCCGCTCGGCACGTCGATCCGGTGGAAGTGCGTGGAGGCGGGCAGCGCGCTGGCGTCCCACCGGGCGGCGTACAGGTGGACGGCGTGGCCGTCGCGGGCGAGCCGGCGCGCGAGGTCGCCGATGTACGTCTCCGCGCCGCCGCGCGCCGGCAGCACGCTCTCGTAGCACAGTGCGATGTCCATCTACGCGGCACTCCGTTGCTGGTCGTAAGGCACGGCGGACGGCTTCCGCTGGTTGTGGCGGCGATACCGCTGCCACTTCCACTTCACGAGCGGGCGAATCCATTCGCCCGGGCCGCGCCCGGCGGGCCAGTGCCGCCGGTACAGCTTCCAGAACCGCACGCGGTCGCGCGCGGTCACCCCTTCGACTTCCGACGAGAACAGCAGTTGCGCCAGGTCCTTGATCTGCCACCACGGGCCGGTGAGCGGGTGCCGCGCGAGCCGGTGCAGGTCGATCATCACGACGCGGTTCGTCCAACCGGTCGGGGGCGTGCGGGTCAGCGCTTCGGGGATGTAGAAGTGGCAGAAGTACAGGTCTTTGTGGAACACGTGCCGGCGGTGCAGTTCGCGCGACAGGCGGGCGAGTTCGGCCACCAGCCCCCGCTTCCAGCGCGCGAACGTCCGGGGATCGAGTGCCCGGGCGGCGCGGGGGACCGCTTCGTGGAGCGGCAGCATCCCGTGCAGCTCTTCGATCGCCAGGAACCCCTGGAGCCGGCCCCACGGCCCGACGAACTGTCCGGCCGCGACCGGGCGCGGCACGGGGAAGCCGTGCTCCTTCGCCCAGCACAGGTGCGCCCACTCTTGCAGCCCCGGCGACCACGCGCGGCCCGGGAACAGCGTCGCCAGCAGCCCGTGCAGCCGCGGCAGGCGGTAGTGCCGCTTCAGGTAGACGCTCAGCTTGTCGCGCCCGTCTGCGAACACCTTGCGCCCGATCGACCGCCCTTGTTTGGCGTGCTCGCGGTCCGTGAGCGGCACCGTCATGATGCTCTCCGTCCACGACTCGCCGGCGAAGCGCTCCCAGTCCGCTTGGCGGCGCAGCAGGCGCACCCCCTGGCACACCCGGCGCCAGAAGCTCGAGACCGGGTCGCCCACCTCGGGCCGGAAGAGGGACGGGTTCGGGTTCGCGCTCATTCCGCTCCCAGAAGCCGGGCCGCGGCGCGGGCGTCGCGCCGCCTGGTTGCCGCACCCACCCGCCGCACGATTCGCACGGCGCGCGGGTCCGCGACGCTCACCCGCCCGTTGTCGAACGCGAACGCGTTCTTCGGGTCGGTCAGGACGCAGCCCGCGGCGTGGAGCGCGTCCAGGCACGCGAGTACGCTCGCAAGAGCCGCGCGGCGGGCGGAAGATGATGCCGTCCGCCGCCATTTTCGCAAGGGCACTCCGGGCGGCGCGTCGTACAGCGCGAACCACTCCGCGGAGGCTAAGCCGGTGAGCCGCTGGCCGAACCCCATCAGGCGCGGGGCGGGTACCCCGTACCGCTCCAGGTGGAACAGCACCCGCCCGATTGTGACCCCTTCCGACCGCCACGGGGTGGCGCGGACCCAGGCCCGCAGCCGGCCGAGCGGCGCGGACTCGCGACCGCGTGCGAGTACCGCGTCCCGGCCCGCCATCCGTACCTTCAGCGCGCCGGTCGGTCCCGAGCCGTAAAACGGTGATCTGATCGCGGGCGTCGGCCACACCGCTGCGATCTCCGGCACCGCGCACACGGCCTCGCCGGCGAGCCACACCAGCCGCTGGGGCCGCGCGCCGGGCTGAAGTTGGTCACGCACCGACCGCCGGGTCGCGTGCCGCGCTGCGGCGCCGAGCGCGCGTGCCAGGAGGTTTTCCGGGGCGCGGCCCTGGGCGCGGTACGCGGCGAGGACGCGGAGCCGGTCGGCGGGGCTCGCCAGCTCTGGGGAGACCGATGCGTGCAGTGCCCCGAGCGCGTCCGCACGGGCCGCGTCCGTCACGCCACGGCCCGCGGACGGCCAGTCCAGGAACGTCAGCTCGAAGGTGCGCGGGTTCACGAGCACGTGCTTCGCGGTGAGGTCGGGCGTCTCGAATCCGGCCGCGTGGACCGCCGCGACCGCGCCGCCGATCCGCCTTGCGAGTGCGGACCGCTGCGGCTGCGACAGCGCGTTCGTGCCGAGCAGCCGGCGCAGGTCAACGGCGTCTGCCACCTCCTCGACCAGCAGGAAGGCTTGTCGCCCGTGGGTGCCGAATGCCGCCCACGACGGGGCCGGCAGACCGGCCGCGGTCAGTTCCTCCAGCAGAGCGGCTTCGCGCGCGCACCGCGACGCCCACCCGAACCCCGCCCGCCAGTTGCGGAGCTTCTCGCGCCAACCGACGACGTGCTGGCGCTTGAGGTAGAACGCCCGCGGCGCCCCGGGCACCGCCACCCGCACGACGTGCCGGTCGGCGTGGCCGCTCACCACCTCACCGGGTAGGTCCAGAAACGAGGCGGGGTGCTGCAACCCGACACGCGCGAACAACTCGGCGAACGCCGGGTGGACCGTGAGCGTGCCGCTCCGATCGGCGGGCGGCGCGAACAGGACCCTCGGCTCGCGCACGGCGGCGGCGGCTTCAAGCTGCACGGGGCACCCCTTCCCACACGGGGAGCGTGAGCCGCGTTAAAAGCCGCTCGGCGGCCTCGAACACGCTTGCGGGGGCGAGTTCGCGCATGCAGCGGTGGTGCCCGAGCGGACACACCCGCTGCTGGCACGGGCCGCACGCGAGCTTCTTCTGAAGGCAAATCTCCTTCGCGAAGTGCGTCTCGGTCCACTCGATGTGCGTCGGGCCGAACAGCGCCACCACCGGCCGGTTGAACGCCGCCGCGAAGTGCCGCGGGCCGCTGTCGGTGGTGACGAGCAGGTCGGCGCGCTTGACCACCGCTTTCGTCAGCCCGAGCGACAGCTTCGCGTCGGCGAGCGAGTACACGTGCGGGGACCGGCTCTGCTCGGCGATTTGCCGGGCCATCTCGCGCTCGCCCGGGCCGCACAGCACGAGCACCCCGCAGCCGAGGCGCGCGGTCAGGGACCGTGCGAGTTCCGCGAAGTGGTCGCAGCCCCAGTGCTTCGCGGCGCCGAACGCCGCGCCCGGGTTGAGTGCCACGACCCGCGGGTAGCGCCCGAGCCCGAACCGCTCCCAGATCTCCGCGGCCGTCGAGTCGTCGGCGGGCGTGGTGAACAGCTCCATCCGGTGCCCGGGATCGGCCGCACCGAGCGCGACCGCGAGCCGGTTGTAGTCGTCGAGTGCCGGGGACGGCACGAACCGGCCGCGGGCGTCGGTTTTGGCGTGCAACTTGTCGGTGAGCAGGACGCCGCGGGCGTAGCGCGCGAACCCGACGATTCGCTTGGCGCCGCCGAGGCGCGCCAGGAGGGCCGTGCGGAACGAGTTCGGGAACAGCAGCGCCGCGTCGGTGCCGAGTTCGCGCAGCCGGCGCGCCGCGGCGAACAGCCGTTGCGCCTTCGGCCCGCGCTTGTCGGCCAGGACGGTGTGCGCGAACCACGGCGCGCCGGCCAGCACGTCGGCGACGTAGGGCTTGCACACCGCGACCAGTTCGGCCGCCGGGAACGCGGCGCGGACGGCCCGGACCGCGGGCGTGGCCATCACCACGTCCCCGATCCAGTTCGGCAGGAACAGCGCGATGCGGTTCATCAGGCGGCCTTCATCCGTTCGATCAGGTTCGTGGTCGAGAACCCGGCGCGGAGGTCGGCGAGGTGGACCCGGCCGCCGTAGCTCTCCACGAACGCCGCGCCGACCACGTCGGCCTTCTGGTAGTCCGCGCCCTTCACGAGTACGTCGGGCCGCACGGCCTCGATGACGCCCGCGGGGGTCTGCTCGTTGAAGATGGTGACGTAGTCCACGTCCTGGAGGCCGGCGAGCACGAGCGCCCGGGCCTCGACCGGGTTGAGCGGGCGCGTCGGGCCTTTCAGTTGCCGCACGCTGGCGTCGCTGTTGACGGCGACCACGAGGCAGTCGGCCTGGCGCCGGGCCTCGGCGAGGTACTGGACGTGGCCGGCGTGCAGCACGTCGAAGCACCCGTTGGTGAACGCGACCGTTTGGCCGTTGCGGCGCCGCCCGTCGAGTTCCGCCAGCAGGTGGGGCAGCGCGGCCACCTTCGCCCCGCCGGGCACGCGCTCCGCCGCCCGGAACGGGGAGTGCAACAGGTCGGCCAGGATCTCTTCGCGGGTGACGGTCGCGACGCCGATCTTCTCGACTTCGAGCCCGCCGGCGACGTTCGCCAGCCGGATCGCGTCGCCGTAATCGGCTCCGGCGGCGAGCGCCAGGCCGAGGGTCGCCATCACCATGTCGCCGGCGCCGGTGATGTCGTACACCTGGCGCGGGCGGGTCGGGAACACGGCGCCGCGCCCGTCGGCGTGTGCGAGCGCCATTCCGTCCTTATCGAGCGTGACGATGCCCGCTTCGAGCTCCAGCGTGTCGCGGAGGTGGGCGGCGGCGCGGAGCGCGTCATCCCTGGTGTTGATCGCGAACCCCACCGCGAGGCTCGCTTCGAGCCGGTTGGGGGTCATGCTCGAGCACCCGCGGTACTTGCGGTAGTCGCCCCCGCGGGTCGGGTCGGCGACGACCCGGACCCCGCGCGCCTTCGCCATTTCGATCGCGGCCCGGAGCAGCCCGGGCGTGCAGACGCCCTTGTCGTAATCGCTGATGAGAACCACGTCCGCCTCGCGCACCTTGGCGGCGAGCGCGTCGGCGAGCTGCCGCTCCACCCGGTCCGAGGCCGGCTCGCGGCTCTCGTAGTCCACCCGGATCATCTGCTGCGGGTGCTTCGCCTGCGCCCGGCCGATGTACCGCTCCTTGACCGTCGTCGGGCGGTCCGGGTCGGTGACCACGGCGTCCGCGTCGATGCCGAGGCCGGTGAGGATGCGGCGCGCGTGGAACCCGTCGCCGTCGTTGCCCACGACCCCGAGCACGCTGGTGCGGGCGCCGAGGGCCTGGAGCATGGTGGCGACGCTGCTGGCGCCGCCGAGCCGCTCCTCCCGCTTGTCGGCGCGCAACAGGACGACCGGCGCCTCCTGGCTGATGCGCTCGGCGTTGCCCCACACGTAGCGGTCGAGCATCACGTCGCCGACCACCAGCACGCGCGGGGCGCCCAGGTTCTGAACAAGCTCGGTCAGGTCGGTCATGGTGACGGTCCGTTGCCATCCGTTGGCGCGTGCGCCGGACGTTGTGTCTTGTCTGGTACCTGTTTTGGCCGCTGCCTTTGTGGCACAGACATTCCTGTCTGTGCGGCCTTCTCGCGCCGCACAGACAGGAATGTCTGTGCCACAAGAAACAGACATAACCAGCCGAATCGCGTATCGGCCGCGGGGTCAGGCCGTGTCGCTCGTCAGTACCCGTTCCAACACTTCCGAAACGGCGTCTTCCCCGTCGCGGAAGTGTAACCCGATCCGCACCGCCCGCAGCCGCCGCCCGCCCAGCTCCGGCACGCGCAGCTTCACCCAGTCTTTCTGGGTCGTGGCGATGATCGCGCCGTCGGGAAGTGTGGTGGCCCAATGCGTGAGGGCGCGCACGTCTTCGGCCGTGTAGGCGTGGTGGTCCGGGAACGTGCGGAACTCCGCGACCGTTGCGCCGAGCGATTCGAGCGTGTGCCGGAACGCGCCGGGGTTGCCGATTCCGCAGAACGCGGCCACCGTCTGCCCGCGGAGCAACTCCAGCGGTTCGGTGTCCCCGTCACCGCCGACCAGATCGATCGGCCGGTGTTCGGTACTCGCGACCGGCACGTTCGGCACCCGGCGCCCGAGCCAGTCGCGCAGTCGGTCGAGTTCCGCAGCGGGCACCTGATCGCACCGCGTCAGCAGCACGGCCCCGGCACGCCGCAACCCGCCGGCGGGCTCGCGGAGGGTGCCGCGCGGGAACACGAAATCGCGCTCCGGCGGACGGGTCGCGTCGATCAGTACGAGGTCGAGGTCGCGGTGCAGCCGGCGGTGCTGGAACCCGTCGTCCAGCACGAGCAGTTCGGCTTCGAGTTCCTCGACGGCGGTGGCCGCGAGCGCCACCCGGTCGGCGCCTTGCAGGTGCGGCACGTCCGGCAGGTTCTCTTCCAGCACGAGGGCTTCGTCGTTCCGGCCCGTGCTGCTCCCGTAACCGCGGCTGAGGATCGTGACCTGCACGCCGCGCTCCCGGAAGAACCGCGCGACCCACTCGACGCACGGCGTCTTGCCGGTCCCGCCGAGCGTCAGGTTGCCGACGCTCACCACGGGTACGGTGGCCCGGTGGACCGTTTTCCACCCGCGGGCGAACAGCGCGTTCCGCGTCCGCACCCCGAGGGCATATGGCCCGCTCGCGAGGCGCAAACCGAGGCGCAGCGCCGCCGCCAACGGCCCGCGCCGCTCCCCGCTCACCAGGGCGTACCACGACTGAGGGTTAATCCCGAAAACTCCTGTGTGCTCACAAGCGGACGGACTGTAACAGTCGCGGCGCAAGCGTGTCAACGCGAAGCGCCGCACCGCGCGACCGCGCTCTCCTACCGTCGGCACATCGGGCATTTCGGGCACCCATTCCCCTTGTGTGGAGCTACCGGAAGTTTGAATCCGCCTCGCTCGCATCGGGCCGGACGGTTGGCGTCGGATGCGCGCGGGGCTGGCGTCACGACGGGTTGGCGATGGCGACGCCGTAAATAACTTGCTGGCAATATGTTGCAACTCTCCATTTAAACGTCCCAGAGGGCGCGGGCGGTTGCTCTTGTGGCCGCATCCGGGGACGAAGGCGTGCGAATCGCGGGTAGTAATGACCCAGCGAGTTGCCAGCGAATCGCCACTCATCCGGTAGCGATTGTCCCGTCGTTGCCCCAGCGGTTGCTGCCGACGCCCTGTAACCCCCGTTGCAGCGCGAACGGGGGCGTGCCCGTGTTTCGAGCGGTGGCATAACCCGCAAAGCCCGAAGCCACAGTCAGCCGACAGGGCCTTGTTCCGTTGTCCGTGGGGGCGCATTTGTTGGTTTGCCTCTCCCCCGCCTGTTGGGGCGGAGTGGTTCGCGTCTAAAATGAGGACACCCGGAGGGCGCGGCGATGGCGGTACGGCACATGCGGCTCGCGATCGGGCTATTCTTCCTGATGGCAGGCGCGACGCTCCTGACCGTTCGGTTCGTGGCACCCGACCGCGTGGCGCAGTTGTTCGACCCGCTTCGGCTCGCGCTCGGCGCGATTCTGGCGTTGGTTCTTGCCGGTGTTAACTTTGCGAAGTGGTACGCCGGCCGTCTGGCGCACGACGAACTGAGCACCCCGGTCCGACGGCCGTTCCAACCAGACCCCGCGAGGCGTGCTGAAGACTCCGAACCGAATCCCGACTTCGATTTCGGCAAACCGGAATCGGGACCGGCCCGGAAGTCGAATAACTCCTGACCACCCACCCGCACCCGGCACTTATACTGAAATGATGGGTACTGAGGCGCACGCCATCGAACTGTCCGCCGAACTCGACGCCAAGCGTGAGGCGCTGCTCGCGACCCTCGGCGCGATGCCGGGCGTCGCGGTCGCGTTCAGCGGCGGCATCGACAGCACCGTCGTCGCAAAGGCCGCGCACCTGGCGCTGGGGGCGCGGGCGGTCGCGGTGACCGCGGACAGCCCGAGCGTGGCCCGCACCGAGTTGCGCGACGCCCGCGAGCTGGCGAAGCTGATCGGCATCCGGCACGTCGTCGTTCGCACCGACGAGTTCCGCAACCCCGACTACACCAAGAACGACGGCTCCCGCTGCTACCACTGCAAGACGGAACTGTACACCACGGTCGAATCGCTTCTGCCGGAGCTGGAAGTGTCGCTCATCGCGAGCGGCGCGAACCTCGACGACCTGGGGGACTACCGCCCCGGGCTGCTCGCCGCTGCCGAGCATTCGGTGCGGCACCCGCTGCAAGAGGCCGGGTTCACGAAGGCCGATGTCCGCGCGCTGGCGCAGTTCTGGGGGCTACCGACCTGGGACAAGCCCGCGGCCCCGTGCCTGTCCAGCCGGATGGCCCCCGGGGTTGCGGTCACCCCCGAGCGGACGAGGCGCGTCGAGGAGGCGGAAGCCGTACTGCGGTCGCTGGGGCTGCGCGAGTGCCGGGTGCGGTACCACGAGGGCGACCTGGCCCGCGTTGAGGTGCCCGTGAGCGAGCTGCCGACGTTCGCCGCCGATCCGGTCCGCGGCGAACTCGCCCGGGCGCTGCACGCCCTCGGGTTCAAGTTCGTGACCATCGACCTCGACGGGTTCCGCTCCGGCAACTTGAATGAACTCGTACCGATCGAGTTGAAGCTGCGGTACCGCCGCGACGAACCGACCCAGGCGCCTGCCGCCGACGAACTGTAAGGTTCCCATGACCCCGCTCCCCGCCGCCGCCGCGCTCGACCAGTTCTTCCTCGACGCCCGCAGCAAGCTGTTGGAAACGGCCGCCATCTTCGACCGCATCGGTCGCGGCGCCGGCGCCGAAGCCGCTGCCGCCGATCCGCGCGCCGCGAAGCTGCGGCGGGCCGTCGAGGCGCTCCTCGGCGACGCGCCGAACAAGGCCGAGCTGCTTCAACAAATCTTCTCACTGGCCTACGATCCCGAGTGGCCGCGGCCCGCCCCGCGGTTCTGACGCCCCGTGCCGCCGGCACCACCGCGCCGCGCGGACCCCGGCCGCGGCTTTTCCGGCGCCCAGGGGGTTCCGCCCGGGCGCCGTTGCGCTTAGCATGTCGCAAATGGCACAAGGGGTTTGCCGGTCGTTTCCCTTTGGAAACAGTGGATGTCGATTGCGCTCACCTGCTCGAACTGCGACGAACCGCTTGAGGCGCCGGCGCACCGGGCCGGAAAACTGGTCCGGTGCCCGTACTGCAAAGCGCTCTCGACCGTGCCGGCCCCGGAGGCCGAACTGCTCCCGATTCCCGACGAGGACGATCCGCCGGGCGCCCGCGAATCGCCGGTGCCGGGCCGGCGGCGCACGCGCGGCGCCGCGGGGCACGAGTTGGCGTTGCCGTGGCAGGCGTTCGCCCGCGGGTGTCGGTGGGTCGGATGGGGCATCGTGACGGAGTTCCTTGCCATCACGGTACTGTTTATGACCGTGGCGGGCGTGGGGCTTGGGCGGCTCGGCGTGATCCCGGTGGCCCGGGTCAATAGCGACTATTCTGCGCCCGTGTTCTTTGCCCTTTACCTCGCCGGCACGGGTTGCATCTGCGCCGGGCGGTGGATGATGCTGCGGTTGCCGGCCGGAACCGGTGGCACCGGCGTCCTGATCGGCGCGTTTTGTTTGAGCGCTCTGCGGTTCGTTGCCCTCCTCTGCGGCTTGGTGCTCGTGGTTACCGCGTTGGTGAGCCCCGGCGAACGGAGTGTCGGGTTCGACTGGGCCGGGCGGCTGTACCTTCTCGGGTACGTTGCTGGGTTCGTGGCCGAAATGAGCGTCGTCGCGGCGATGGGCGTTGTCGGCGGCGCGCTGCCGACCGACCGACTCCGCCGCCGTGCCGGGGCGGTCACGCTGGTGCTCCAGTTGGTGGCCTCGGCGTGGGTGGTGCTCATGGCGTTAATCATCTACGCCGGTATGCTGGTGGAGTTTTTGCCGCGCCCGGCGCCGAACCCGGCGGCGCGTCCGGCGCCGCCCGCCGCGCCGGAGGTGCCGGTCGCGCGGCGCGCGGCCGTCCTCCTGGGGGGGCTCTCGGTCGCTTATCTGTTCCATGCCGGGTACGCCTTCGTTCACTACTCGCTTTTCGCGGCCGGCCGGGGGGCGGTCGCCGAGAGTAACCGTTCCGGTTCCGAATCCGCACAATAGCGCCGGCCGCCCCACCGGTCGGTGGGATCTTTATTGGCGGCGCGGCGAGTTCCTTGGTGCTGGAGAAATTATGCCGATCACACTGGGGTGCCCGTCGTGCGGGAAGCGGTTCCGCGCCCGCGACGAGTCCGCGGGCAAACGGGTGAAGTGCCCGTACTGCCAGACCGCGGTGCCGGTGCCGCTGCCCGAAGAGGGGGCCGCGCCGACGGTCCCGGTCGAGCCGGCCCCGTCGCCGCCACCGCCGCGCCCGGCCCCGCCGCGCCCCGCGTTCGAGTCGGACCTGCTGCCGCCGTCGCAGCCGCGCCCGGCCCCGTCGCGCCCGCCCGTCGCGCCCGTGCGGGCCAACCGCCCCGAGCAACCGGCCGCCCCGGCCGATTGGGGCGCGCTGCCCACCGAGCCCGCCGTCACCGGCCCGGTGCCGACCGCCCCGTCGCGGCCGTTCCCGTCGGCCCCGCCGCCCGAACTCGAACCGGACCCGGACGCGCCGCCGCCCGCGCCCAAGCGGGGGGACCGCGGGGGCAAGCCGCGGCCCAAGCCGGCCGCGCCCGAGCCCAAGAAGAAGGCCGCGGAGAAGAGCCCGGAACAGGTGCTCGCGAAGAAGTGGGCGTCCGTGCGCCGCGGCCTCTTCTGGGTCCGGTTCTCGCTGCTGTTCGTCGCGCTGCTCGGGTTCGTCGAGTTCGGCAAGGCCGTGTACACCCGCTCCGTCGGCGAACTGCCCAAGGGCGAGGGCTGGGTTCAGATCGACGGTTACATCAACTCGGGCGGGCCGAACTCGATCCCGCTCTCGAAGACCGACGAAATCAACCTCGCCACCTACGGGCTGTTCGGCGCGCTGGCCGGCTTCCTGATGGTGATCGGGCGGCTGTTCAGCGGCGGCGCCCCGCGGAACAGCGGCGCCGGCGGAATGTTCGCGCTGAGCGGGCTGCTCACGCTGGTCGCCTTCGTGTCCGTGCCGGTTTGGATCGTGTGCGAGAAGGTGCCGTTCCCGGAGGAGGTGAGGTACGCGCGGCTGGCGCTGCTCGTGTCCGCCCCGCTGGCGGAGTTCTGGTTCCTCACCGCGCTGACCGCCAGCGGGCTCGCGCTCAAGCGGCCGAAGGTGGCCCGGCAGGTCGGGTGGCTCGGGTTCCTTTTCGCCCTCATTCCGGTTCTCGTAATCGTCGGGTGGGAACAGTATGTAATTCACGGGCGCCCGAAGAAGCCGGATGCCGATTGGCTGCTTTACGAGCAGGCGGCGATCCTGATGGGCTGGCTAATCGTGGTGGTGGGCTACTGGCGTGCGGTCGGGGGCGTGCGGCGGGGCGCGCTGGAGTTCATCCGGTCGGTGGAAGACAAGGACGACGAAAAGAGTTGATCGTGCGGCGGTTCGCTCGAAAACTGTAACCGTGCGGACGTGCCGTCCGGTCGTTTCAAGTGGCACGGCCTTCGTGATCGGTCGGGAGTTCCGAATACGCCGCGCGGTCCCCACCGGTACCAGCAGGCGGGGGCCGCGTGTCACGTGTGCGCCGCGCCTGCGTTAGCCGGCGCGGCGCACACGTGTGACAAACTGAAGACGACTGCGAGCCGGTTGACGAGCAACCGCGAGCAGAACGCCGGTCGCGCACGGCGGCTGGCACCGACACGATTGAACCGCACTTGGTACGACACATCCGGCCTCTTCCGGGGCCGGCCTCACAAACGCCGGCCCCACCGTCGCCCGATAGCCGTGCGTCTACGCTCACCCCGCCGTGAACTCGACCGTCCTTCTCCCGCCTGATCGACACCGCCATGACTCGCGCCGAATGGGTCGCGGGCACGACCGGCCGCGTTCCGAAATGCCGGAAGAAATCGCCTTCCGTGTGCGGGAAGGGATTGCCGGATAGAACCGCGAGCGGCGCAATGAGTGCGTGCTCGTGGAACGAGATGGGCGAACGGGTACGCGGGCACTGGAACGAATCGGAACAAGGGTCTTGAGCGCGGGCGACCGCGCGGGTACACTTCTGAGCATGTCGGCCCAAGTAGCGTGGGAGAATCCGCCGGCCCGCGCAAGTGGAAGGCAAAGGGCACCGCGCGAAGCATCGAAGTAACGTTCACGTTCGCACGGGCCGTTACCGTGTTATTGTGCGAGCCGGGAAGGGGCGAGTCGAAGTTTCGCACGGCCCATTACCGTGTTATTGCGCATATTGTGAAGATAGCCTTCACACGGTAACAACAAGGCCGGTCAGGAGTTCGGTCCCCGGCGTGCGGTGCGCCGGGTGAAATCATCCCGTGTTATTGCGCGAAGCCTCGCACACTAAACACTG
>NZ_JAXBLV010000039.1:0-4379 GCF_034097035.1 Gemmata algarum | reverse complement strand
TTCTTCATCATGGCGGCACCTCACGGGGGTCTGCCATCATACCAATGGACACCGTGGCATCCTAATTCGTTAGCCTGACACAGCACTAGTGTCCTGAGTTAAAAATTCGTTTCCGGTTTGCGCCGGGTCGTTTCGGGATGTACGTTTCGGCACCTGGAGACCCAGCCATGCCGCGCGGACCTCAGCCCCAGCCGATCGCCCTGACGGACGACGAGCGCGAGAAATTGGCCGACTGGACCCGTCGGCCCACCACCCAGCAGCGCCTCGCGGTCCGCGCCCGGATCGTCCTGGCCGCCGCGGACGGGCACACCAACACGGCCATCGCCGCCGACCTGCGGATCACCCTCCCGACCGTGCGCAAGTGGCGTGGCCGGTTCGCGGACGCGCGCCTCGATGGCCTCACCGATGAGCCGCGACCGGGCGCCACCCGGACGGTCACCGACGCCCAGGTCGAGCAGGCCCTGGCCCGAACACTCGAAACCAAGCCCCAGGATGCGACCCACTGGAGCACCCGCACCTTGGCTCGCGAGCTCCACCTGTCCCAGACCGCCGTGAGCCGCATCTGGCGTGCGTTCGGTCTCAAGCCGCACCTCCAGGAGACGTTTAAGCGGTCCACCGACCCGTTCTTCACCGAGAAGGTGCGGGATGTGGTCGGGTTGTACATGGCCCCGCCCGACAAGGCCATCGTGCTGTGCATCGACGAGAAGAGCCAAGTACAAGCCCTGGACCGTACCCAGCCGACCCAACCGCTGCTACCGGGGCGCGCGGCGAAGGGCACCCACGACTACGTGCGGCACGGCACCACGAGCCTGTTCAGTGCCCTCGATGTGGCCACCGGGGCGGTCGTCGGCAAGTGCTACCGGCGGCACCGGCACCAGGAGTTCGTGGCGTTCCTGGACCACATCGACACCACCCGGACCCGGGAACCGGGCACGACCGTCCACGTGGTGATGGACAACTACGGAACCCACAAGCACCCGGCCGTCAAGGCGTGGTTCACCCGGCACCCGGAGTACGTCCCGCACTTCACCCCGACCAGCAGCTTGTGGCTCAACCAAGTGGAGCGGTTCTTCGCCCAGATCACCGAGCGCCGCATCCGGCGTGGGTCGTTCCAGAGCGTCGAGGCGTTGGAGAAGGCCATCGAGGAGTACCTCGTCACGCGCAACACCAACCCCAAGCCGTTCGTCTGGACCAAGGACGCCGACCTTATCCTCCGCAAGGTCCAGAAGGTCTGCGAGCGGCTGGCGCCGCCATAAATAACTGGAAACGGATCTCTAACTCAGGACACTAGTGCCCGACCAACGAGGTACTCGGGTTCCTGTTCGGGGTGTCCGACTCGACCGCCAGCCGGGTCCGGACCCGGTGCGTGCCGACCCTGGCCCAGGCCGGTCGGGACACCATGCGGATGCCGGACCCGGGTGCCCAACGGCGCCAGCGGCTCCCGGCCGTGCTGAGCGATGCCCCCGGGCTGGCGGTCATCGTGGACTCGTTCGAGCAGCGGACCCAGCGGCCGAAGCGGAGCCCGCGGGCGTATTACTCGGGCCAGAAGAAGGCGCACACGCTCAAGAGCCAGGTGACCGCGGACGAGGGGTCCGGGCGCATCGTCCACGTGTCCGAGTCGGTGCCCGGGCGGTGGGCGGACATCAAGCTCCTCAAGAGGTCCCGGATGCTGGGGCGGTTGCCGGACCGGGTCGGGGCACTCGGGGACCTGGGGTACACCGGGATCCGGGACCTCCACACCGCGAGTGCGTGCCCGCGCCGCAAGCCCCGCGGGCAGGAGCGGCCGCCCGAGGACCGCAAGTACAACCGCGCGTTCGGCCGCCGGATCGGGGTCGAGCATGCGATCGGGCGGCTCCGCCGGTTCCGTTCGCTGGCCCACGTGAACCGGCACCGGCGGCCCGGGCACGCGCTGCGGGTTCGGGCCGTGGCCGGGTTAGTCAATCGGATGCTCGACCACCGAACTAAGGCCGCTTGAGCACCGGTTGGGGAGGGGGACGAACACGCCCACGCTATCGTGAATGAGGTCTATTAGCTGCGGCTCACCTTCACGAACTGATCCACCGCCCCGCTCAGGTCGCCGACCGCCCCCCGGTGCCGCGCCATCGCGCCCGGCAACCCGCTCAGCTGGCTCCGAACGGCGGCCCCCTTGAGTTCGACTTGGCCCAGGATGTGGGCCGCCCGGTGCACTCACCCGAACGCCCGGTACAACGGCGCGAACGCCCCACCCGCCGCGCTCAGGGCACCCCGGAGGATCCCCTCCAGGCGCGTCCGCTCGGGCGCCGCGCCCCCTTGGCCTTGACCCGGCCCAGGCTCCCGGCGACCGCGCTCAGCCGGGCGTGCAACTTGAGCCCCGACGCGTCCAGCGGGGGCCGCCCATCGTCGGTGATGGCGCTCCGTACCGCCGAGCAGTACCCGCGCACCGCGTCGGCCTCGGGATCGGTCCGCCCCTCCACCTGGCGCTCGATCTGGCGGCCCCCGCGGACCTTCTTCTTGAGCGCCACCTTGGCGTGCCGATCGGCCTCGTAAATGGGCCTCGCGGCCTCCCGCAGGTAGTGGAACTGGCACAGCCGGTAGGGCACCCCGGGGAGTGCCTTGGCGACCGCCTTGCGAATCGAGTGCTGGCCGTCGGAGATGGCCCCGGCGACCGGCACCCCGCACGCCCCCTTCACCGCCGACAGCAGGGCCGCCAGATCCTGATTCCGGGCCGACAACAGGCTGTTGGCCAGCAGGATCTGGCCGCTGAGCACGTCCCGGATCACCCACAGCACCTCGTGCCCGACGTCCGGCTGCAACCCGTCGATGGCCAGGATCACCTTCCCCTGAGCGGCCAGCACCTTCTGGAGCCGGCGATCGTCGGTCAGGGACGTGGCGAGCAACTCGTCGTACCGGTCCAGCAGGTTGGTCACGGCCCGCTCGGACACCGACACGTTCCGGGCGATCAAGTGGGTCCGGATCTCGGGCACGGACCGGTGCTCGGTGTACCGCAGGCGGCCGATGAGGGCGATCACGTCGAGCCCGAACTTGTGCCGTCGCGTTGCCCCGGCACCCTCGGCCTCGGGCCGGTACGGCTTCTTGTAACCGGCACAGGCGGCGGTCCGGCACCGGCGAACCGTCAGGTTCAGGCGAGTAACACCGGCCAGCGTGTGGATCGTCCGGCGGGCCATGTACTCGGCCCACATGAGCCGCCCGCAGTGCGGGCACGCCGTTCGCTCCGGCGTCAGATCGCGTGTGATCGTTGGCTCCGCCGTCTTTGCGGTCTTCATGGGACATCCCTCCGGGGACGCTCCAAAGCTTACGAAACCGCCAAAGGATCATCCAGAGACGTTTGCCGGCCTAGCTTTTTTAGGATGTCGCGCTCCGCTTCGAGCCGCTTGACATCGGCCCGGAGCTTGCGGATCTCCTCCTCCTGGGGCGTGAGGTGACCGGAGCCGGGGAACGCATCGACGCCCTTGGTGGCGAGGGCCTTCGTCCAGTCGTGGAGCCGGTTCTCGGTGATGCCCAGCCGCCGGGCCACCTCGGCCACCGACAGCTTCTGGTCGGTGATCATCTTCACCGCCGCGAGCTTGAACTCCGACGTGTACGTCTTGCGCTTGTTCGCCATCGGTGTGTCTCCTCGTGATCAGAGTTTACGCCGCTTTCCCGCTGCCCACCAAACGTGGGGAACTTCAGTCGAACAGACCTAATGGAGCGCCCACGGTCCCGCCTGTCGGCGGGACTTTTTCCCCCCTGCGGACGGTCCTGGGGCTGGATGAGCACGGGTACAGTTCGTCCGTGGTCGAGCGGATCGTCACCGCGACGGCCCGGTTCGCGTCGTTCCGGGACGCCACGTACGCGGTCCAGATGGTGGGCATCGAGATCAGCGAGAGCCGGGTCCGGCGGCTGGCTCATGAGGTCGGGGCGGAACTCATCGAGGCGCGGGACCGGAAGGTAGTCGAGCACCGGCGGCGCCAGTTGGAGCCCCGGACCGCGGTGGTTCCCGAGGCCGTGGTCGTGGAGGTGGATGGGGGGCGCATCCGGACCCGCGCGGCGGGCGCCGGGCCGGGTGTTCACGGGCCCAGAACAAGGAAGACAAGGTCGCGTGCCTGGCCACGTTGAAGGGCCCCAGGTTCCCCGCTGACCCGTGCCCCGAGCCCCCGAGGGGTTCCAATGTCCGCGTCGCGTGCGCCGCCTGGTGCAGCAGATGAAGGGCTCGGCGGGTGAGGCCGGGTTCCAAGAAAACCCAGATGAACCGGCGCCCCCGGTGCCCTCGAGTGACGACGCCTTGGCCCGCCCGCGGTGGTCCCCGGAGCGGGTCGTGAGGACGTGCGTGGCGAGCCTCGGAACGAGTTCGTCGTTCGGCCCGATGATGACCGCCGAGACCCAGGAGCGACACCCCCTAG
>NZ_JAXBLV010000038.1:0-4942 GCF_034097035.1 Gemmata algarum | reverse complement strand
CTCTCGGCGCCACCCCCTTCCCTTTAGGGAAGGGGGCCGGGGGGTTAGGTGGCCTTTCCTTCTGTAACCTCCCGTTACAGCGCTGCCGGTCGGCTGTCGATGGGGCACCGACGAGACATTCGCTGCCGATCGACTGCCGGTTCGCTGGTCAGGTGCTGGGCGGGCGCTACCCACGAATCACGCCCTTCCAAGCTCCGCAAACGTGGTCGGAGACGAACGGTTGTGGTAGCGGTGGTGACCGGGTGTCGTGGTGTAACGCTTTAGTGGTGTGGCTCTTATGGCGATCGTGATCGGCGCGGGCCGCTTCGCTTCTCGGACGGCGGTCGCGCGCCAGAACCCTTTCGGTGTGGGAAAAAGCAAGGTTCGGACTGCCAGAATTGCCACACAGGAAAAAAGTGGTTGGGAAATGACCGGCATAACCATCGGTAGCGGTTCGGCAAACGGGAGGGTGGGATTCGCGCCTGCGGTGAATATCTGGCGGCTATCAGTCGGGAGCAAAAAACGTGTAACTTGTTCTCTTCGCACAAATTCCGTTCGGGCTCGGCCTGGGAGTTGCGGACGGTCCCGACAGCGGACGGCGCCGCACGTCGCGCAGCCTCCGAACCATCAATCCGAGCGCGCCGTCATGTGTGCCGAGTCACCGGGAGAGAGTACGACCGAGCCGGGTCCGCCGCTGCGGGTGCTGTGCGTGGACGACAACAGCGACGCCGCCGACACGACCGTCGAGCTGCTGTGCGCCGTCGGGTTCGAGGCGCGGGCCTGTTACAGCGGGCCGGCGGCCCTGGCGCTGGCGGAAACGTTCCACCCGGGGGTGTGCCTGCTGGACCTGAACATGCCGGGAATGGACGGTGACGAGCTGGCGCTCCGGCTGCGTCCGGACCCGGGCGCCGGGCCGGTGGTGCTGGTCGCGCTCACGGCGATGAACGACGACAACAGCCGGCGGCGCATCGCGGCGGCCGGGTTCGACCTGCACCTAGTGAAGCCGGTGGACCCGCACCAACTGGTCACCGTGGTGGACAAACTGTGGCACGCATGGGAGGCGCGGCAGAAGCCGGCGGCGGACGCCAAGGCGGTGCAGTAGCGGGCGGGGGCGGTTACCGGCGGGCGCGGGGCCGCTGATCGACCGACTCGCAGACGCGGCGGTACACGACCCGGCCGTCGGCCCCGAACCGGACCTCGAGTCGGGCCTCGTCGATCCGCCAGAACGCGGTGCGGTGCGCGTCGCGCTCGAAGTCGATGGGCACCTGGGAGAGGCTGTGGTGGTCGACGGTGAAGCGGCCCGGGTCGCTGCAATAGTCGCCCGGGGGCGCCCCGAGCATCGCGACGACTTCGGCCTCGGTCAGTCCCGGTACGACCCGCTCCATTTGCTCGACCCGCGGGGCGGCGGGGGCCGGGGCGCGAAAGGAAATCAGGACGGCTTCGAGCCCGATGACCAGCACGCCGACCACCGCGGCCGACCGCACCCGTGATGTGGGTTTCATCCGCTGTGCCCTCCGTGCCCGCCCGCGGTTCGGAAGCGGCTCCTGTGCCGCAACCAGAACACCGGGCCGACGGCGCTCCCGGCCAGCAGCGCGACGAGCGGCACGTTAGCGGCGGCGAGCAGAACCCCGGCGGGTGAGGCGTACCCCACCCACTGCTCCCGTCCCGGCGGCCCCACCAGGATTGCGGCCCCGATCGGCAGCGGCAGACCGTACACCCGGAGCGTGGGCGACGCCTGGTACTTCGCGAAGAACCCGCCCCACGCGCCGGCCGCGGCCCCGGCCAGCCAGAGCACCGCCAGGGCGGCCCACCAGCCGCCGGGGGCGCGCCGAGCCCGGAGCGCGCGCACGGCCGCGGTGTTGGCCCAGGCGAGGAGCACGAAGACGGCGGGGATCAGGACCAGTGCCATGTCGGTGCCCGGTGGCGGGTGGCCGCGCGGATCAGATCCGGCGGTCGGGGTCGGGGCCGCCGGAGTCGTTGAGGGTTACGCACACGCCGTCCCGGAAGCGCATCCGGGCCTCCACGTGGGCGGAGACGGTGTAGGCGTCGAGCAGGGAGAACCGCCCCTTCTCGACCCAGATCATCAGCTCCTCGTCGGCGGTGGGCTCCGGTACGCGGGTGGGCGGCCCCAGCGCCGCCGCGACTTCGGCCCGGGTGCGGCCGAGCGGGTCGCCGAGTTTGTCGAGCCCTGCTTGGAGTGCCCGCACCCGGCGGAACGCGAGCCAGTAGCGCGCCGACCAGTACCCGACCAGAGCGGCGACGATCGCGAGGGCGTACCACATGGGGGCGACTCCGGACGGACCGGGCGGCGCCCGGCACGCATCGACCAGTACCGCGCGGCGCCGGCGGACGCAAGAACGGGGTGCCGATTTTCGTCCGGCGGTCTCACGGGGCGGGCGTGTCGAGCGGGAGCCGGACGGTGAACGTGGTGCCGTGGCCGAGCCCGGCGCTGGTGGCGGCGGCGCTGCCCCCGTGCAGCTCGGCGATCGAGCGAACCAGCGCCAGCCCGAGCCCGAGCCCCTCGCGGCTGCGCTCGAGCGCCCCCTCGGCCTGGGCGAACGCCTGGAACACGCGCCGCAGGTCCGCCGCGGCGATGCCGATGCCGGTGTCGGCGACGGACAGGGACGCGGTGCCCTCATCGGCGCCAAGCGCGACGGTGACCCGGCCGCCCCGGTCGGTGAACTTCCCGGCGTTGGTGAGCAGGTTGCTGAGCACTTGGCGCAGCCGGACGGCGTCGCCCCGCACCCGCACCGGGGCCGCCGGGGTGCGGGCCTCGAGGGCGATCCCGTTCGCCTCCAGCGCCGCGCGGGCGTCCTCGGCCGCGGCCCGCACGAGCGGGGCGAGATCGAGCGGGGCCAGATCGACCCGCAGCTTCCCCTGGCCGGCGCGGCTGGCGTCGAGCAGGTCGTCCACGATGCGCCGCAGCGCCCCGGTCTGCCGCTCGATCATGTCGGCCGCCCGGGCGGCGACCGGGTTCCCCCCGGCGCTCATGCGGACGAGGTGGGCGGCGTTCTGGATCGGGGCGATCGGGTTCCGCAGCTCGTGGGCCACGGCGGCGAGGAACGCGTCGCGGCGCCGGGCCTCGGCTTCCAGTCCGGCCCCGCGCCGGGCGAGCGCGGCGAGCACCATCCCGCGGAGCGTGTGGGCGGCCTCCCGGTCGCACGCGCCCCACGGCTCGGACTTCTCGCGCTGCTCCTCGCGCCACAGCGCGAACGACCCGCGGGGCGAGAGCCGCGGGCCGTTCGGGCCGGTCACCACCCGCTTGTAGTGCGGGTCGCCGGCCCAGCGCACGGAGGCGATCAGCTCCGGGCGGAACCACAGCAGGTAGTCGCCGCCGCCCAGCGGCACGGCGAGGAGCCCGCTGGCGGTCGCCGGATCGGTGCCGGGCACGGCGGCGGGCAGCGCGTGCGTGTCATACTCGCCGCGGTTGCCGTCCCGGAGCCACTGCGCCACCCGGGCGGCCTGCTCCGCGCCCGGGGTGGCGCCGGCGAGCGTCACCCGCCCGCCGGACACGACGGCCGCGCCGGCGGCGCGCGTCAGCCCGATCAGGTCGTCGGGTTGCTCGGCCAGAACCGCGACCGGGTCGTCGCCGATCAGCGCCGCGGCCAGCCGGCCGAGCCGCTCCTGGGCCGCCGCCCGGCACCGGAGGTCCTCGGCGTCCTGCTTGGCGGACAGTTGGAGGGACACGAGCACCCCGAGCGACTCGCACGCGGCCCGCACCCGGTACGGCAGGAACAGGGGGGCGTAGTGGTGGCACGCGACCAGCCCCCACAGCCGCCCGTCCTTCAGGAGGGAGATCGTGAGCGTCCCGGCCACGTCCATGTTCTTGAGGTACTCGACGTGGATCGGGGACACGCTCCGCAGCACCGCGTGGCTCAGGTCCAGCGGGGCGCCGGTGCCCGGGTCCAGCTCCGGCACGAGTGCGGAGGAGGCGTAGGTGATGTCCGGGATGTGCCGCACGAGGTTCAGGTGGTACAGCCGCCGCGCCTGGGCGGGGATGTCCGACGCCGGGTAGTGCAGGCCCAGGAACGGCTCCAGGTCGTCGCGCTTGACCTCGGCGTACACCTCGCCGTTCCAGTCCGGGTCGAACCGGTAGACCATGACGCGGTCGTACCCGGTGAGCGCCCGCACCTCGCGCGCGACCACCTCGCAGAAGGGCTGAAGGTGAAGGCCGTTGCGCAGGTTCGCGAGGGTGAACCGCACGAGCCGGTCGGGGTCCGCGGTCGTGCCCCCGGCGGCGGGCTCGAGTTCCACGATAAGGCGGCCGGCGTGCCGGTGCGCGATGACATCGAACGCGCGCCCGCCGACGCTCACCGGGAGCGGGGCGAGGGGGCGCGGGTCGGGCGCCGCGAGCGCGGCGGTGAGATCGCGGCCCAGCACGTCGGCGAGCGGGCGCCCGAGCGGCAGCTCCGGCAGCCCGAGCAGCGCGGCACAGTTCGCGCTGGTCTGAACCACGACCCCGTCGGGTTCGGAAACGGCCAGCAGCGCCCCGTGCGGCTGGACCCGCCCGGGGATGTGGATCGGCTCGCTTTCGCAGGTGACCAGATCGACCGTGCTCGTGGCCGAGGACATGCGTTCTCCGTTGCGCAACGGCGCCAGTAGACAGGTCCACACTACTGTACGGGCCGTCCCGCGGGCGCGTGCGACTCGTGCGCGCTTTCGCCGGAATGCGCCCGTACAGCAGAAATCGCGCCCGGTGCGGAGACCTAACCCCCCGGCCCCCCTCCCTGAAGGGAGGGGAGGAAGGCAACCCACCCCCAGCCCCTCCCTGAAGGGAGGGGAGGAAAGACAACCCACCCCCAACCCCTCCCTGAAGGGAGGGGAGGAAGGCAACCCACCCCCAACCCCTCCCTGAAGGGAGGGGAGGAAAGACAACCTACCCCACAGCCCCCTCGCCGTGCTCGCCGGCCCGGTCAGCGGAGCTTCCGTGGGCCGGCGGGAAGGGAGGGGGTGGCGCCGAGAA
>NZ_JAXBLV010000037.1:0-5042 GCF_034097035.1 Gemmata algarum | reverse complement strand
AATTATTTCTTGGCCTGGAAGCCTTTCTTGTTCGGAATTGCGACGGCGGTCCATCCCGCGTTGGTAGCCGGGAGCGTAGCGTCGGCGGTAGTGTCGCAAGCGATCACATCCCAAGTGCCGTTTACCTGCTGTCCCCCACCCACGTTTGTTGCGACGATCTTCGCATTCGCGCCAACCGTGAGCTTGCCCTTCACCTCCCAGCGGTGAGCTTGACCCATGTTGACCGCACCCTCGATACCGGTCGCGAAATCGCCACCGGACCACAGCGCGTCGCCGTCAACCTTGAACGTGAACCACGCGAACGCCGTTCCGACAAAGAGCGGACTCGGAAAGCCGATGCTGCCACCCGTCATCTCGTAAGTGCCTTTCATCGTCGCGGTTTGCGCGTTCAACCCGAGTGCCGCATTTCCGTAGATCTGTACGTCCCCACCGCTGATCCGCGCCCCCTTGCTGGCGCTCACATCCAGAACACAACCTGCCATAATCCGGAGACTTGGTTTGAACAACCAGCTTCCGCTGGTCTGAGCGTAGCTTGGTGTTGTGGCGTTACCACCCGTGAGTTCCACGGTGGCCTGCCCCGTAAGATAAAAAATCCCACCTTGGTTGATAACCCGGAGATCGTCCTCGATCGTTCCGGTTCCCGTGTACCCCCACTGTCCGGCCACGTCCAATGTCAGCAAGCCTTTCGCTGGGTCGACACATTTCCACACTTGAGGTGACCCGACTTGGCGAACCTGGTTCACCACTTTCGCATTCTGGTTAACGAAGATGGCGTTGTCACTCGTTTTGGCGAGAAGAACGGTCCCCTGGCCATCGACGGCGGTTGTTTTTTCAGTGCCGTCCGAACTGCCGAACACGAGCGTACTACCGGTTGTGAGCGCGCCGCCCTGCGGCGGGGTGATCGTGCCCCCGCCGTTGATGTAGACGCCGCCCCCGTAGACGTTGCTGTTCAGGACGCCGCCGGTCCAGGTGAACAGGCCGTTGATTTCAATGGGCGTGATAAGTTCGGATGGTTGGGCGATGGCGCCGCCAGCGAGTGTGAAATCGCCGGTGTTGAGGAAGTTGTCCGCGGCGATTGTGACGGTTCCGTCGTAACCGGCAGCTAGGGTCAAGGAGTTGAACCCGGCAATATCCGAGTGCAATCCCTCGCAGTCATGGGACCCGGACGACATGGCCCCGAAGTACACATCGTCACCGTCTGTCGGTGCCCTGTAGTCCGACTCGTTGTTCGACCAGTTGTCCGGGTCCGAAGCCACGGCGCTTACCGCGCCGGTCCAGGTGAACGCTGCGAGCACCTCGCGCGGCTCGAACTGCTCCAACCCGAGGCGCGCCTTCCGCCCGGATGAAGTTCTTGCATTCCGGACGTTCGACGCACGGGCAGAGTTGCGAAGAAGCTGTGCGAATCGGGACACGGCGGTGCGGAGCATGGCATCTTGAAAGCTGTGGGGAAAACGCTCTCGGCTCACTCGACGCATCGGCATGGTAACGACTGGCGCAATGGGCTCAATCGCAGTGCGAATGATTTATGCGCTCGTGAGGCTGCCCGTTCAGCCGAAGTGCTTTACGTTTCTTGGGATCGGAGCATTGTGAAGATTGGAGCCGGCGCATTGTGAAAATATCGAGCGCGGCTGTTCTGTCGTGGGTCCTTGCTGCTCAATCGATATGGCGGCTTGTTAATTTTGCGAGTTGCTGTGCATATGGTTTGCCGCGGGATGAGTTGTGCGCGTCATGTCTCCCCTTTCCCACGAGGTTGACGCGGTCGTCGCTCGCACCCCGCTTGGTGATTCACCTGCGGGATCGCTCTTGCACAGCTCGCTGTTGGCAATGTGCTTGTTCTGGTCGGGCCGGTTTCGGCGACGGATTTTCCGCAGCCGGCGGCCACGGAACCGGCCGAGCCGTTCGCCAAAGAGCTTTCGCTGGTGAAGGCGGGCGAGTACCTGGACGGCGTGGGCGTGAACTGGACCCGCGACCGCCAGTGCATCACCTGCCACACGAACATGCCGTACCTCACCGCCCGCCCGTTACTGAAAGGGGATGAGGGCTGGAAGGAGGTGACCCATTACCTCGAAGGCAACGTGAAGAGTAGGTCCACCGGCGGAAAGCCGCGGGGAGGTAGCCTTCGGGCTTGATGACGATCGAGGTTCTCACAACCGACTCAACCCGGCCCAGGAAGTTTCTCGGCTCATACTCAGGACCGGCCGGCTTCCGCGCCGGCTTTGCCGCTGGCGGAGGCACTGGCACCGGAACGGCGGTGCCGAGACCACGACACAGGCAGAGAGCGAAGAAGACTTGGCGCATGATCGCGGTTGTAGCTGAGGTGGGGGAACTCGTCCCGGCACCTCGCCGCGGTGGGTGTGTGCCCGGCCCGATTCGCACCTTCGCACGGAGCGCGGCGTGTACGCGGTCCCAGGTGCCGTCTAACCGCCAGGCGCGGAACTGGCTGTACACCGTTCACCCGTCCGGCAAGTCGTGAGGCATAATCCGTCACGCCCTACCGGCCCGCAAGTGACAGAAGATCACGTTCACCACCTCCCGCCGGCTCACCACGAGCGGGTGACCGCCATTGCGGCGTGCCGCATTTGGGCGTAGGGAGCAGCGAGTCCAACCGCTTCCACGGCTCGTGCGCCAGAGTCGTTGGGTATCGACGACGGCTCGCGCAAACGGAGTACGTAATCCGAATTTGCGTTGCAGCGCCAGTTTCAAAACACACATCTAAGGTGTGCTCAAATGCAACTCGGTAATCATCGCGGTGCCTCCACACGCGATCGCCGCTCGTCAAAATCGCAGCGGCAGCTGTCTGTTTCGGAGGCGCTTCACTCCGCGTAATAAGCAGGAGGCCAGGATACGGCTTGTTCGGGCAGGTGCCTCTTGCCGTCAGGCGCCGGCGGTGTAGAATTTGGTTCAGACACGGCCCTCGACATTGATACTAAAGGGTGTAGCTGCAAGGCATAAGCGTGTATCGTATTAAAATTCGATCCTGGATGCTTTGTGTGAAATATCCGAAAGTTGAAGTGGCCAAAACTGTTCGAAACGCTAAGATCTAGATTAGTTGGGGACGTAGCTCAATTGGTTAGAGTACCGGACTGTCGATCCGGTGGTTGCGGGTTCGAGTCCCGTCGTCCTCGCTGAGCTTAAACGCCGCAAGGGTAACACCTTGCGGCGTTCTCATTTCCGGGCGACCTTTCCGCCTCATAGAAAATGGGGACATTTTGGGGACGCCGCACGGGTGACACTTACGTCGCGTTGCGATGCCCCGGATTTTCATTCCCGGGGGCGGGAACGGACGCCTTACTTCGGCCCCTTCGGCTTCGCGCACGCCGGCCCCTTAGGCTTCTGAATACACTGGCAGTGCGCCTCGCACCGCAGGCACGTCCGGCATGTCGGGCCGTTGCACAGGCACACTTCGCGGTTCATCCGCCGGCAGCAGTAGCATGTCATCGTATACCTCCTGTCGTCCAGAAGAGCGCAACCGCGACGAACGCGCAAGGTCAGTAGGGCCGCCAGATCCACCCACCTTGGGCACACAACGATACGTAGCGCAACTGCATGTTGGGATTGGTCTTGCGAAAAACTCTCGGCGACCAAGCTTTCTCCGAATCCTTACGCCGCGCGGTTGACTCTAATCTTTATTAGGGTCCCTCCGTGCCTACAGGACGCCCATTACCGACCTGATCCCGAAAGCCCTCAAGCTCCACGACGGACTGATGAGGGACATCGCCCGGCAGTTCAAGCGGCATTTCGACCAGACGTGGCGGCGCCTCTCGCCGCAGGCGAAGGGTCCGATCGCAGAGTACTTGCGCCGGTGCCCGGGAACGGCGTACCTGTGCTTCCGCATGGACCACGACGATCAGGCGCCGTTCGGGCGCTGCGCGTACGCCCCCGACCGCACCGCAGTTACGTTCCTCGCGCCGTACTTCTCCTTGACCTCACCCGACGAGGTGCGCGTCGCGGTGATCGCACACGAGCTGACGCACATTTACCGCCGCGGCACGGGCGAGTGGACTCCGGACGGCGAAGTCGAGGAGGCCGCAACCCGTGCGAAGGCGCTCGACTGGGGGTTCGATGCACCCAGCTTTCGCGACGCCGAGCACATGGCGGGCTGGAACGAAGTGCTCGGGGAGTGGCAGGCGGCTCACCGCGACCGGTTCGGGAAGGAACTCGAGAGCCGATGGCTCGGGCGCGTCGGTTGATCCGAACCGCACGGCAGCGGCAAGTGTCAGTGCAACGAAAGGTTACGTTTCCTCAAAGGTGCCCAATGAGTCAAACATCGTCCATCACGGTCGGAAAGCCCGGCGGGGAAGTGTGGGTCGCGTGCGCGCGGTGCAACGGCCCGACGTGCCACAAGGTCTTGGCCGTCGTCGACACGAGCGACGAGAGCCCCGACGGCGACATCCGGGTGTGGGACGACTACATGGTCGTCGTGTGCCCCGGCTGCCGGACGGTCAGCTTCTGTATCGAGTCGACCAACACCGAGGACTGGGAGTGGGACGAGCGCGCCGGTGATCAGCAGCTCTCCAAGAGTTACACCCTTTACCCCAGTCGGCAGGCCGGCCGCCCGGAGATGGACGGGCTGTTCGACGTGCCCCACGGCATCGCGACCATCTACCGGGAGACGCTCGCCGCCATCGAGGGGAAGCAAGCCGTGACCGCAAGGCAACCGGGCACAATCTGGAGAAGAAGATCGATGCGCTGGTCACCCTGAACGTTGTGAGCGGTGACGGGGCGAAGATTCTTCACAGCCTGCGGTTCATGGGCAACAACGCCGCGCACGAGGTCAAGGGCCACACCGCCGAGGAGCTTACGATCGCGCTCGGCGTGGTCGAGTACCTGTTGCACGGCGTGTACGTGATGCCCAAGAAGGCCGCGAAGCTTCCGCAGAAGCCGCCGCAGGCGCAACAACCGGCCAAGCCCCAGCCGAAACCGCAACAGCCGAAGAAACCGGGGCAGCCGCCTGCCGCGTTACCGCTCGCTGCGAAAGCGCCGCTCGCCCTGCCGGCGGCGTCGGCCGCGCAGACGACGACGAAGCCGATCAAACAGTCGAC
>NZ_JAXBLV010000036.1:0-5678 GCF_034097035.1 Gemmata algarum | reverse complement strand
AGCCGCAGTTGTGGTGCTCACTCGATCCTGGCGGTGCAGGTGAGCTTGTTGTTCGGCAACCCGAGAGTGCATGAGGGCGAGTGTGGCGGTGAGCGTGTGGTCCGCGAAGGTGAACCTCGCGCATCGGGCTCCGCGTGGTGCCGGTCGGTTCTGGCGCGGCTCGTCGCCGCGAGGTGCGGTTGGGCATGGCCGGCGGTGCATCGGGACACGGTGGTGCGGGTCGGTGGCGCTCCGCATGGTGCCCGTGAGTGGTCGGCGCGGCTCACCGCCGCGAGGTGTCGGTGGTGGGTGGCCCTCGGTGGGCCGCGACACGGCGCGCGGAGTCGGTGGTGCTCCGCTCGGCCGCACCGGTGGCACGGGCTCCGCGGATGCGCGGCGCTCGGCGCGCGACCCCGAACCGCGGAGGCTCGCGAGCCGAACCCGGCGCTGCACCTGACACCGCCATCGGCCGCAGTTGTAGTGCTCACTCCATCCTGGCGGTGCAGGTGAGCTGTCTGTTCGGCCACCCCGAGGCGCCCGATCGCGCGTGTGTGGCGGTGGGCGTGTGGTCCGCGTGAGTGAACCCCGTGCGTCGCGCTCCGCGGGGTGCCCGAGGGTGCCGGGCGCGGCTCATCGCCGCGAGGTGCGGTTGGTCGTGGCCGGCGGTGCATCGGGACACGGCAGGTCGGGTCGGTGGCGCTCCGCCGATACGGTCGGTTGTCGGCGCGGCTCGTCGCCGCGAGGTGCGGTGGTGGGTGGCCTGCGGTGGGCCGCGACACGGCGGGTCGGGTCGGTGGTGGCTCCGCGGATGCACGGTACGGGCGCGGGCTCCGCGGAACCGCACATGCCCGCGCAGAAGCCGAACCCGGCGCTGCACCTGACACCGCCATCGGCCACCGTTGTGTCGCTCACTGTATCCTGGCGTTGCAGGTGAGCTGTATGTTCGGCACCGGAGGGCACGGTTTGGAAGACGACGACCGACTCTTCATCCACGGCAGGGCCAACCCGCAGAAGTTCGGCTGGCCGATTCGGTCGTCTGCGGGTGAGTCACCCGATCCGGAGCGGGTCGCGGCGGCGGCTCGACGTTTGGGCCGTCCCGTCGCATTCGTCGATGCCGACGGCTACGAGTGTGAACTGATCGGGGCCGCTGTTGGACCCGACGGTCAGATCGCCTTCGTCGAGTCCCGCGCGAAGGATGTCGGGTTCAACCAATACGGAGCAAACCAGCGGCACATTGATGTCTCGATCCGCGTGCATCTGGTCGATTCGACCGGGAAGGATCAATCCGCTGACATCGAGTCGTACAACCCATTCTTCGGGTGTGATGTGCGGTTCTTCGGGTGGGTCGGTCCGACAGCGGTCCTCATCTATCGCGAAAAGCATTGGACGTTCGCGTGTCGCCTCGGGGATCTCTGGCCGCCAAGGTTCGTAAAGATCGAAAGCCGTTGGGTGATCAACGGCGACACGCTCGGGTACATCGGGCACAAGGACAAGGCCGTCCGGCGTCTCCGGTTTCCCGACATGGAGCCGTTGGAACCGATGTCGATCGCGGAGGCGAATCGCGTCGGTCTCCACCCCGGTGATTGACCAGAGGCCGAACCCGGCGCTGCACCTGACACCGCCGGCTGACTTGGAACGCACTGCTGCTCGGGACGCCGCGGTGCAGGTGAGCTATTTGTTCGGCTACCAGAGGGCGCGGATGCACGTCCGGGTGGTGGAGACTTGGGCCTATCACTCGGACGGCCGACGTCGCGCACCCGAGAAGGTTACCGCCCCGACCTGGGAACAGATCGAGGCCGCGATCCGCCGGCTCGACGGATTGGAGCGCCCGATCCTGTTCCTGTGGGCCAGCGACGACCCGGCCCTCCAGATGGTGGACGAGTTCTCCGAGCGGCTGGAGGTGCTGGGCGGGGCCGGGGTGTGGTGGCTGGCCGGCACGTTCGGCGGGTACTTCCAGCGTCGGCTGCTCGACCCGGTCCGTGGGCCTGAGGAGGTCGAGTTGTACCCGCGGCAGGTCGAGCTAGGGTTTGGGGCGCCAGCACGGCATGTCACGCGAGACATCGGGCAGGTGCTGCTGGCGGCCCGGCACTACGCCGAACACGGCGGCTTCGAGCCGGCGCTGCCGTGGGAGTAAAGGCGAGCCGAACCCGGCGCTGCACCTGACACCGCCATCGGCCGCAGTTGTAGTGCTCACTGTATCATGGCGGTGCAGGTGAGCTTGTTGTTCGGCATACAGAGGGCTTCTCGCGGTGGCACCGCTGTTCGTAGTAGATGACCCCTGCGAGATGAACACCCTACTGCGGGCGCTGTTCGCGGCCAAGTTCCACGCCCCGAGCGACGGTCCGGAATTGGCCGGCAGCCCGATCATGGCCCGACTGTGCGAGCGGGCGATGGCCGGCTTTGTAGCCGCTCAAGAGGCCGGGCGGCTACCGGGTAGTGCCGAGCGGACTCGCGCAGCCTGGGCCATGCCGCCTACCGCAGAGATCGTCGAGTCGGTCCGCCGCCACCTGGCCGCGACCGCTGCCGGCACTCGTTGGGGTAGGTGGTCTGCAGACGAGCGCGCCGAGTACGTGCGGCTGGTCTTCCGACCGTATGTGGCTGCAGAGCCGACGGTGCGAGAGCTAGCTGGCCACGCCCAAGAGGCCGAACCCGGCGCTGCACCTGACACCGCCAGCTGATGTGTGACGCCTCGCGTGTCCGGTGATGGCGGTGCAGGTGAGCTTGTTGTTCGGCACTGAAGTAAAGGGGGCGCGGGGTGGGTACTGAAGACCAATCAGGAGTGCGCCTCTACATCTTAATCCATGCGAGCGACCGGACTCACTTCCACTCTCGCGAGGTGTGGCAAGTCGGCTTGTATGGCGCACGCATCGTAATGGTTTTCTTCGACACCGACAAAGCCGATGCGTTCATCCGCGGACTCGGCGAGCGCGGCGTCAACGTCGAGCGTCATGGTGTCCTCGATAAAGATGAGTGGACGGCCATAATGGTCGGAGCGAAAAACGCAGGAGCCACTCATGTCGCATACAACCCGTCCGAGCGGATACCAAAACGAATACCCATCGACGTTGCCATCTTGGATAACGAGTTTTTTGGATGAGGCTGGTCGCAGTGGCGATCGGGCCACCCCGACGAACCTTAACCCGGTCGGGCACATCGACCCGGAAACCGGGCTGGATCGCGTCGGTGAGCGATGGTTCCCCAAGAGGCCGAACCCGGCGCTGCACCTGACCTGCCCCGCTAAAGTGCTACGCGGCGCGTCCTCCGACGGGGCAGGCAGGTGAGCTGTCCATTCGGCACCCAGAGGGCGCACGAGCGGTGAGCATCTACGGCTACTTGAACTGCCACGACTGCTGCCAGACGCTGTGGCTCGGCAAGGCGCTTAACCACGGCCATTCGCCGTCCGCCTGCTTCCACATTGGAACCGAGAACGATCTGCCACACTGGGCGCGGACACAGCTCAACCAAGTGCTCTGGAAGTTCTTGGCTGAGCACACGGGGCACGGCATCGACGTGCGGCTAGAGCACGAGATGACCGACGAGATGTGGGGCTACCGAGAGATCGGTGGGGACACCGATGAGGGCATCAGTTTCGAGGCGTACCTCGCCGGGTGGCCGGGATTAGCGGCCGGCGGGTCGTTGCCCGAGGCCGAACCCGGCGCTGCACCCGACACCGCCATCTGATTGGGAGCGCGTCGCTCATCCGGTGATGGCGGTGCAGGTGAGCTTGTTGTTCGGCGAAGGAGGCGACGCGGATGGGCGGGCGATGACCGAAGCGGAGTGGCTTGCGGCGACCGATCCGAGGTGGATGCGAGGCCCTGTCGGCTGCGAGATGACTGAGCGGGGGCAGCTATTGTTCGCCTCCGCCTGTTGCCGCCGCATCTGGCCTTTGCTGCCCGATGCTCGATGCCGGCGGGCTGTAGTCGTTCGGGAGGATTATGCGTCGGGCCGGGTCAGCAAGGACGTATTTAACGCCGCACTGGAAGCCGCCGGGCAGGCCTTGGAAGAAGTCAGAGCGGTGACTCCCAGTGCCGCAGTGCTCGGCAGCGACCGACGACCGGAATTCGCACCCAGATGGGCGGCCGGGGCGTCGGTTTCCAGCTCCTGGGCCGGTGTTGCTCTCAGTGCTGCTCATGCGGAGGCTTGTGCCCGCGCGGACACGGAAGGCGACCGGGTTACGTTCCTCCGTGTTCTTGCGGAAGAAGCCGACCTCTTACGAGACGTGGTTGGCAACCCCTTCCGCCCGGTTACCTTCTCCCCGGAGTGGCGTACCGACACCGCCGCTGCGGTCGCCGCCGGCATGTACGAGTCGCGGGACTTCGCCGCCATGCCCATCCTGGCGGACGCGCTGCAGGACGCCGGGTGCGACAGCGCCGACGTGCTGGACCACTGCCGCGGTCCCGGTCCGCATGTCCGCGGTTGCTGGGTGGTGGACTTGGTGCTCGGCAAGGAGTAGCATCGAGCCGAACCCGGCGCTGCACCTGACACCGCCATCGGATCTGGGACGCACCGCTCATCCGATGGTGGCGGTGCAGGTGAGCTGTACGTTCGGCCACGGAGGGCACAGCGGATGGACACGCCGGGCGTTGCTGAAGCCGCCGCGCTGCTCCGTGACTTCCATTTCGTGGATCCGACGTGGGACGGCACTGCGTTCCTCCCCTTCTGGGGCCGAGAACTCGATGTCTCCATTGACCCGGACGAGGACGGCATCACGAGCCGACAACTCAAGGTACTGAAAGCCGTCCTCGCCCACGCTGATGACCTACGGCCGGCGTTCGAGAAGGCGTTGTTCGCGTACTACCAGGCGGACGTGGACGGGAGCTACTGTAGCTATGATGAGCAAGCCCGGCCGATACCTGGGTCCGGCCCGCCGAAGCTGACCGAGTCGGCACAGGTGTGGGGGCTGATCGATGACCCGGTTGTCTGCATCCCGTTGTATTTCCGCACCAAGTCGGCCATTGAGTTCTCGCTGTCCTTCAACTGCGAGTGGGATCGGGAGCACGGCCTCGGGGTGCTGTACCGCAACTGGCGGCCGGTCGAGTTTGGTGGTTGGGATCTGTAGCAAAGGCAAGCCGAACCCGGCGCTGCACCTGACACCGCCCGCTGACTTGGAACGCACTGCTCATCGTATGATGGCGGTGCAGGTGAGCTGTATGTTCGGCCACCCCGAGGCGCCCGATCGCGCGGGCGGCGGTGTGCGTGTGGTCCGCAGTGCATCAGGCGGTGGCGTGGCGCTCCGCGTGGTGCCGATGGTCGCGGGCGCGGCTCATCGCCGCGAGCTTGCGGTGGGGGTGGCGGGTGGCGGGTGGGGACACGGTGGGTCGGATCGGTGGTGCTCCGCGTGGTGCCCGTGGGTGTCTGGCGCGGCTCATCGCCGCGAGGTGCGGTGGTGGGTGGCCTCCGGTGGGCCGCGACACGGTGGTGCGGGTCGGTGGTGGCTTCGCGGATCCGCAACGCGGGCGCGGGCTCCGCGGAACCGCGAAGGTCAGCGCAGAAGCCGAACCCGGCGCTGCACCTGACACCGCCATCAGCCGCCGTTGTAGTGTTCACTGTATCTTGGCGGTGCAGGTGAGCTGTTCGTTCGGCCGCCGCCGTGAGGTGGTTGCACGCGCCGCGGATCGGCGGGCGGTCGTAAGGTTGTCGCCACCTCCACCTTGGTGAAGGCGACCGGCGAGGACCCGCCGATCCGAGCGGCCTGATAC
>NZ_JAXBLV010000035.1:0-5799 GCF_034097035.1 Gemmata algarum | reverse complement strand
CTACGCGTGCAAAATCCGATGCCGTGCTTGCCCATCGTGGGGTTGGGAGTGTATAGTCTCTAAAGGCCTGCAGGCCGCTCGCCGATGGGGTTACCTTCAACCTCCTCCACCACCCAATTTTGTTTGTATCGTCACGTTGCAAGGGAGGATGGTTATGCCTGTCTCAATGTTTGCTTTTCTGCCGGGTATCGGGCCGCAGGAACTGCTGCTGCTGGCGCTGCTGGGGGTTTTGCTATTCGGTCGGCGGCTTCCAGAACTAGGGCGATCTCTCGGCAAGACGGTTGTGGAAGTCAAGAAGGGGCTGAGGGGAATCGAGGATGAGGTGAGTGAACCAAGCTCGTCACGGCAGTCGGCCGAACCCGAATCAATTAAGGCTCCGCAGCGGGTGACAGCTTCGACAACGCCCAGGTTTGACGATGTCCCGGCCTCACCCAGTGTGCCGCCGAAAGTGTAAATGGTTTATCTCGGTTCACGAATATCTTGCCGTTTGCGTCACCTGCTATTAAGAAAACAATACACCTGCGGTGAGGACTGCGGGTTACATGGGCGATTAACTCAGTGGCTAGAGTGCGTTCTTCACACGGACGAAGTCACAGGTTCAAATCCTGTATCGCCCACTCTGCTTAAGTACTTTTAGCCGAAACAGTTCCTGCTTACCCCGGTGAGTACCGGGTGCGGCTTCCAAACCTAGCGAACTGTGGAATTGTTCCACAGTTCGCGGTTAGGAACCGCAATTATGAGTGTTCGACGCAAACCTATTCCCTCCTATCTTCCTCATAAACAATCCGGCCGTGCCCGCGCCGTCTGGACCGACCATTCCGGTCGGCACGACAAACTTCTGCCCGGCGCGTACGACAGCCCCGAATCCCGGACCGCGTTCGCACGGCTACAACTCGAACTCGAAACCACCCCATACGCCGTTACGCCGCCGGCAGGTGGGCTCCTCGTGAACGAACTGCTGCTTGCGTACTTGCGGCACGCCCAGCAGCACTACTGCGATCTCGATGGCAATCCGACCGACGAATTGCGGCACATCAAGACCGCGTGCCGATTCGTGCGCGAACTGTACGGCGACCAGACGGCAGCCGCGTTCGGCCCCCTGGCACTGAAGTCAGTGCGCCAGAAGTTCGTCGATCTGGGGTGGGGCCGCAAGACGGTGAACGCGCGGGTCGAACGGGTGCGCCGTGTGTTCAAGTGGGCCGTGGCCGAGGAACTGGTTTCGCCCCTCGTCCACCAGGCGCTGGCTGCGGTTCCCGGGTTGCAGCGCGGGCGCACCAAGGCACGTGAAGCCGAACCCGTTGGTCCCGTCGCCAACGACGTGGTGGACGCGACGCTGCCGTTCCTGAACCGGCACATCCGCGGATTGGTCGAGTTCCAGCGGCTCACTGGGTGTCGTCCGGGAGAGGCGTGCGTGCTCCGCCGGTGCGATATCGACACGAGCGGGGCGGTGTGGCGGTTCAAGCCCGTACGTCACAAGACCGCGTGGAAAGGCAAGTCGCGAACGATTTCGATCGGTCCCAAGGCGCAGGCGATGATCCGGCCGTTCTTCACGGACGACCCGACGGACTATCTGTTTTCTCCGGCCCGGGCGGTGGCCGAGTTCCGGGCCGAGCGGAGCGCCGCGCGGAAAACACCGAAGTACCCGAGCCACATGGCGCGGAACGAAACGAAGCGGGTGGCGCGGCGGATTCGGCCGCCAGCGGCCCGGTACTCCCGGATGTCGTATCTGACTGCCGTGACCCGCGGTTGCGACCGGGCGTTCCCGCCTACGGGCGTGTTGGCCCGGCGGCCGAAGGAGTCGGTTGCGAAGTGGCGGGCACGCCTGAGCGACGAGCAGCGGGACGCGGTGAAGGTGTGGCAGCGCGAGCACCGCTGGCACCCGAACCAGTTGCGTCACTCGTTCGGGACACTGGTTCGGCGGGAGCACGGGCTTGAAGCCGCGCAGGTGCTGCTCGGGCACTCGCGGGCCGACGTGACCCAGGTGTACGCCGAACGAAACGAGGCGCTCGCCGCGGAAATCGCCACGAAGATCGGCTGACAGAAGCGTTACACCGCACTCTCTCGTGAGCGCAGAGGGCAGCTTGAATCGGGTGATGCTATCTGCCTGCTGCTGGTGAGCGAGTTCGCGGCGAAAGGGAACCATCGGCCCCGGTCGTTCCCGTTCCGATCCCTCGCGTGTGACCGATTCACGCGCGAGGGTTTTTCGTTTCCACGCGCGCACGCGCCGGATACACTCCCCCTTTCATCCTCAGCCCGCATCCGAGTCGGGTTGCCCAATGCCGCCGGTCGTGATCGAGAACCCGATCCTCAATTCGCCATTCGAGCAGCCGGCTCGGCATTTCCGGTTCGACGATGCAAACAACATCACCGCCGATGTCGTCGAAGGTCGGCGCTCCAGTAGCTACTTCATGCCGATCGCGGCGCCCAAGAAGAAAAGCAAGCAGACGATTGACTTCGGCATCAAGGACGAAAAGAAAACTGAGACCGAGCACGTCAACAAAATCCGCGCGCACGTCAAAACCTGGCGCCGCCGCGGGTGGCCGGAGACGACATCCGCAACCCTCGCGTTGCTCCGACATTGGACCGCCCCCCAGCGCGAACGCCGGCTGTTCTTCTGCCAAGTGGAAGCACTCGAAACGCTCATTTTCGTGTCCGAGGTCGCCAAGAACACTAAATACGGGCACACCTGGATCGAGGATCACCTCAAGAGGGCCGCGGTCGATGCCGGCACCGACTTGTTCCGCATGGCCTTCAAGATGGCCACGGGCAGCGGGAAAACGGTCGTCATGTCCATGCTCATCGCGTGGCAAGTGCTCAACAAGCGTCGCAACCCACGCGACCCGCGATTCACCGACTCGTTTCTCGTGGTCGCGCCGGGCATCACGATCCGCGACCGGCTCCGCGTGCTGCGCCCGGCCGACGACGAGAACTACTACCGCAAACTCGATATCGTGCCCCGGGAGTTGCTGCCCGAACTGGGCGCGGCCAAAATCGCGGTCACCAACTTCCACGCCTTCAAACCTCGGGAGAAGGGCGACGCGGGCGGGCTCACCAAGCGGGTCCTCACCGCGAACACACCCGGCGCGTTCACCGAATCGGCCGACGAGATGGTGCGTCGGGTCGTTCGCGAGCTGGGCACCTCGCGCGAGCTACTGGTCATTAACGACGAGGCGCACCACTGTTACCGGTCGCGCCCGCCACACGAGGGCGAGGACAAGCTCAAGGGGGAGGACAAGAAGGAAGCCGATGCGCGCGAGGAGGAGGCCCGGTTGTGGCTCACCGGTCTGGAAGCCGTGAACAGGTCCGTCGGCGTGAAGGCGGTGTACGACCTGTCCGCAACGCCCTTCTACCTGAAAGGGTCCGGTTACCCGGAGGGGACGCTGTTCCCGTGGGTCGTGTCCGACTTCGCGCTCATCGACGCCATCGAGAGCGGGATCGTCAAGATTCCGCGCGTGCCGGTCGCCGACAACGCCATGACCGGCGAGTTCCCGAAATACCGCAACCTGTGGGTCCACATCCGCGAGAGCCTTCCGAAGAAGAACGTCACGCTCCCGGCTGCGGCCCCGCTGCCGCCCCTGCCGGCAGACCTCCAGGGCGCGCTGGAGAGCCTTTACGACCACTACAAGCGACAGCACGCGGATTGGGAGGCAGACCAGGACGGCCGCGCGAACGGGCGCACGCCGCCGGTGTTCATCGTGGTGTGCAACAACACCGCGGTCAGCAAGATGCTGTACGAGTACATCGCGGGCCGCGAGACCGGGAACCCGCACGCCGACGGCACGCCGATCGTGAAGCCGGGCAACCTCGACATCTTCAACAACGTCCAGAACCAGCGCTGGCGGCACCGGCCGAACACGATCCTCGTGGACAGCCGGCAGTTCGAGTCGGACGCGGGCATGTCCGACGACTTCAAGAAGCTGGCCGCGCACCAGATCGACGACTTCAAGCACCAGTACAAGCGGTCCACGGGCCGGGACGTGGAGAACCTGACCGACGAAGACCTGATGCGCGAGGTGCTGAACACGGTCGGCAAGCCGGGCAAGCTCGGCGAGGGCGTGAAGTGCGTGGTGTCCGTGTCCATGCTCACGGAGGGCTGGGACTGCAACACGGTGACGCACGTTCTCGGCGTGCGGGCGTTCGGCACTCAACTCCTTTGCGAGCAGGTGGTCGGGCGAGGGCTGCGGCGTGCCAGTTATGCCCTCAACGAGAAGGGGCACTTTGACCCCGAATACGCCGACGTGTACGGGGTGCCGTTCTCGTTCATCCCGTGCGCCGGGGTGCCTGAAGAGGGCGAGAAGAAGATCGTCCAGAAGCCCGGCAACGTGAAAGCGGTGCCGGAGCGACTGCTCGCGCGCCCGTGGTTGGAGGTGAAGTTCCCACGCGTGGTCGGTTACCGCTACGAAGCGCTGCCAGGCAAGCTGGACGCGAAGTTCGGCCCGGCACACCGGATGAAGCTCACCACCGAGGACATCGCGACACGAACGGAGAACGCCCCGAAGTTCGGCACGAGCACGATTCTCACCCTCGACGCGCGGAAGGCGACGCGTCCGCAGACGGTCGTGTTCGCGCTAGCGACGCACCTCCAGCAGCACCACTTCGCGGGGCAGGTGTGGCTGTTCCCGCAACTGCTCGCCATCGTCCGCGACTGGTTCGGCGACCCGGACGGCGACTCACCGAACGTGGACTACGGGGACGAGACGTTCCCCGGATTGCTCCTGTTCGACGAGAAGAAGCATGAGGCGGCCGAGAAGATCCGCAACGCGATCATTGCCGCGAACGACGGAGCGCATCGGCTCCGCGCCGAACTCCCGGGCACCGACCGCGGGGGCACCACCGTTGGTGTCATGTACGACACGGTGAAGAAGACGTGGACCACCGACGCGACCAAGTGCCACCTGAACCTGGTGCCCGAAGACAGCGGTTGGGAAACGCAGTTCGTGCAACGGATCGAACGCATGGACGAGGTGAAGGCGTATGTGAAGAACCAGAATTTGGGCTTCACGATCCCGTACACCTGTGAGGGCCGACCGGGCAACTACTACCCCGACTACATCCTCAAGATCGACGACGGGCGCGGCACCGACGACCTGCTTCACCTCGTCGTTGAAGTGACCGGTGAGAAAAAAGCCGAGAAGGCTGCGAAGGTGACGACCGCGGGAACGCTGTGGGTGCCGGCGGTGAACAACGAGGTAACCTTCGGCCGGTGGGCATTCCTGGAGATCGATGCCGACAACCGCCACAAGCCCGTGCAGACGATCCTGAAGTTCCTCAAGACGCGGGTCGGCTAATCGCCACCTGGAGACCAGCCCGAAGGTGCCCACGATGGCCAAGAAGAAGAGCGCTGCTAAATCCGCGGTGCCGGTGGACTCACACAAACACCTCACGGACAGCCGCACCAACATTCCCACGCGGGAACTTGCCGAGTTCGCGGCGGACGAGGGTATCCGCAAGGCGGTGTATGCCCGCGATCGGTCGCTCGACCCGCAACTCGTCTGGAAAGGCAAGGACGAGCAGGACGCGCGCGACCTCGAAGTACCCGCGGTGCCGATCTACGTACAGGAGAAGATCCACCCACAGGCCATCATTGAGGACGTTCGCGAACGCGCGACGGAGAAGCCGCCTGCGGGTACGCAACTCTCCCTCTTCGACGACTTCAACGGGATCGGTGACTTCCAGAAGACGCTCCAGTTCTACCAGCACGACCAGCACTGGACGAACCGGCTCATCCTCGGCGACAGCCTGATGGTGATGGCGAGCCTCGCCGAGAAGGAGCATCTCCGCGGCAAGATACAGTGCATC
>NZ_JAXBLV010000034.1:0-150073 GCF_034097035.1 Gemmata algarum | reverse complement strand
GGGGGGGCGGCGCGGGGGGGGGGGGGCGGGGGCGGGGGGCGGGGGGGGGGCGCCCCGGGGGGGGGGCGGCCCCCGGGGGGGGCCCGCGCACCGCACCGAAAGCCAGAACCAAAAAGGAGCACACCCGTGGCGCTGACCGGCGAACTCTCACGCATCGACGACGAACTCCGCCGCGCCTACGACGGCGAGTGCTGGCACGGCCCGCCGCTGCGGGAGGTGCTGAAGGGCGTCACGGCGGCGTCCGCCGCGGCCCAGCACCCGCACCTCACGCACTCCGCGTGGGCGCTGGTGAACCACCTCGCCGCGTGGATCGAGGTCGTCGCGAGCCGCGTTACCGAGTGGCGGCCGATCACGGAGCCGGACGCGGGCGATTTCCCGCCCGTCACGGACACGAGCGACGCGGCATGGGCGGCCACGCTCGCTGACCTGGACCGCCGGCACCGGGCCCTGCTCGACGTGGTGGCCGGCATGGACGCGGCGAAGCTGGACTCCACCGTACCGGGCAAGTCGTACCCGGTGGCGGTCATGCTGCACGGGACCGCGCAGCACTATGCCTACCACGCCGGCCAGATCGCGCTGCTCAAGAAACTGGTGGGGTGACCGGTTGCGCCGGCCCGGCCGGGCACGACTCGCCGGCCGGCCGCAGTTCCATATCGTCCGGGCCGAGTTCCCGCCCGTCGTGGGCGCGGAACGCCAGCGGCCGGACCGGCTTCTTGTCTCGTTTGTCCACCAGCACGTAGGGGCTGTCGCCCCCGCACCCCTCGCCCCACTGCCGGATCGCCATCAGCACCAGGAACAGCCCGCGCCCCTTCTCGGTCAGCACGTACTCCTGGTACGCGCGCCCCTCGACCGTGACCTGCTCGAGCACCCCGAGCGCCACCAGCTTCCGCAACCGCACGGTCAGGATGTTCTTGGCCACCCCGAGGCTCTTCTCGAACTCCCCGAACCGGCGGTCCCCGGTAAACGCCTGCCGCACGATCAGCACCGACCACGCGTCCCCGATCGCTTCCAGGGACCGGGCGAGCGGGCACGCCTCGTTCTCTAAACTCTTACGTTTCATAGCTTTTCCCCCGTTGTGGGAGAATTCTGGAATTCGGTTGCAAGGTGCAACTACTAGCTATTGTATCCCCAGCCAGTTGCGACTTGCAACTTCTCAAGCGGGAGGCAGTCATGGCGAAGAAACTCGACGGTAAGGTGGCGGTGGTAACGGGGGCATCGAAGGGGATCGGGGCCGAGATCGCCCGGCACCTCGCGGCCGAAGGGGCGGCCGTGGTGGTCAACTACGCCAGCAGCAAGGCCGGCGCCGACAAGGTGGTGGCCGACATCACGAGCCAGGGCGGTAAGGCGGTCGCGGTGGGCGGGGACGTGTCGAAGAAGGCCGACGCCGAGGCCATCATCGCGGCGGCGGTGAAGACCTACGGCCGGCTCGACGTGCTGGTCAACAACTCCGGGGTGTACGAGTTCGCCCCGATCGAGCAGATCACCGAAGAACACTTCCACCGCCAGTTCAACATCAACGTCCTCGGCCTGCTGCTCACCACCCAGGCCGCCGTCAAGCACCTGAAGGAAGGCGGCAGCGTCATCAACATCGGGTCCGGTGTCAGCCGCATCACCCCGCCGAACACCGCCGTGTACACCGCGACCAAGGGCGCGGTGGACGCGATCACCGGGGTGCTCTCGAAGGAGTTGGGGCCGAAGAAGGTCCGCGTGAACTCGATCAACCCCGGCCTGGTTGACACGGAGGGCGCGCGGACGCTGGGGGCGATCGGGTCGGAGATGGAGGCCGGGATGGTGGCCCAGACCCCGCTCGGCCGGGTCGGCCGGCCCGCGGACATCGCCGCCGTCGCCGTGTTCCTCGCGTCGGACGACGCCGGCTGGCTGACCGGCGAAACCCTCCTGGCCACTGGCGGGATGCGGTAGCTCACAGAGCCCGGGCACTCGGCTCGGCTGCTGATGATCCAAGGGTCACGGGGCCATCGGAGCGGAATACGCCGCGGGGTACGCGGCAGATTACGCCGACGGCCGGGCCGCTCTGTCCCTTCATCCGGCCGACAGGTCGGTCGAGAACTTCGTGCTCTGGACCTACGGCGCGGCAAACAAATACGGGCTGAGCGAGAACCCGCGGCTGCGGAGCAACTTCTACGGCGGCTCGCTGGACATCGGGCACCACCTCAACGAACCCGGGGAGGTGCGCTGCGCCGCAATGTTAAGAACTGGTGGCCGTATACGCGGATGCTCGCGGCTTCGTTTCCACCATGCGACCCTCATGTTCACGAGGGCGAATTTTGACAGGATCAACAGGATTGACCGGATGAAGACAGGTCGATTTGAAATCCTGTTGATCCTGTCGATCCTGTCAAAATCTTCTGGGCTCCTCCATCGATCGCTAGGGCTATACGCCCCCGCTCGGGGGGAGGAGGCTGTCCAAGCGGAGAACGCTTCACCAAACAAACTAATACGCAACAGGTTACCGTCGCATTATTTGGTTTTATTTCTTGTGGCACAGACATTCCTGTCTGTGCGGCCTTCCCGCGCCGCACAGACAGGAATGTCTGTGCCACAAGAAATAAAACCACCACCCGGGCCGTGAATAAGGCCCAAGCGGGCAAAACGGCGTCACTTCGCGAGCAGGTCGCGCCCGAGGCGATCGGCCTTCTGGAGCGCTTCGGGCAGCTTCGCGGGCTCCTTCCCGCCGGCCTGCGCCTGCTCCGGCTTCCCGCCGCCGCCGCCGCCGATCACCGGCGCGACTTGCTTCACCACGTCCCCGGCCTTCAGCCCCTTCTTCACGAGGTCCGGCGTGAGCGCGGCGATCAGGAAGGCGCTCTCCGGGCCTTCCGACCACCCGAACACCACGAACGCCGACCCGCACTTCTGCTTCACGCGGTCGATCTGCGTGCGGACCGTTTCGTTGCTCGCCCCGTCGGGCAGTTTCGCGACGACCACCTTCGCCCCGCCCACCTCCGGCGCCGACGCGATCAGCTCATCGACCACCCCCGTGAGGGCCGCGGCGACCGCTTTCTTGAGCTGCGCCTGGGCCGCCTTCAGTTGCTCCTGAAGCGCCCCGACGCGCGTCGGCAGTTCGTCCGGGCGGCACTGGAACGTGCCCGCGAGTTCGTCCACGATCGCGCTGCGCGCCTGCACGTCCTCGTAGGCCGGCTTACCGGTCACCGCGGTGATGCGCCGGATGCCCTTCGCCACGCCCTCCTGGGAGGCGATCTTGAAGTACCCGATGGTGCCGGTGCGCGGCAAATGCGTCCCGCCACAGAACTCCACCGACATGTCCTGGGTCACCTTGTCGGGCGTCTCGGCGCCGATCATAACGACCCGCACGGGGTCCGGGTACTTCTCGCCGAACACCGCCCGCACGCCCGGCAGCTCTTTCGCCTGCGCCAGTGGCATCGTCTGCGCCGTGACCACCTGGTCGAGCACCACCTGCCGGTTGACCCGGCGCTCGATCTCGCGCAGCTCCTCGGCCGTCACCGGCTTATCGTGCGAGAAGTCGAACCGGGTTTTCTCCTCGTCCACGAGCGAGCCCTTCTGCTCGACGTGGTGCCCCAGCACCTCGCGCAGCGCGAGGTTCAGCAGGTGCGTGGCGGTGTGGTTCCGCATCACGTCAATGCGGCGCGTCGTGGTCTGCTGAAGGGTGACCCGGTCGCCGACCTTCAACTCGCCCGAGAGCAGCGCGCCGACGTGCAGCACCGTTTCGCCGAGCCGCTGCGTGTCTTCCACCTCGAACTCGGCGCCGGCGGTGCCGGGCCGATCGATGGTGCCGGTGTCGCCCACCTGCCCGCCCTGTTCGGCGTAGAAGTTCGTGCGGTCCAGCAGCAGCGCGGCCGAGTCACCGGCCTTCAGCGCGCCGGTCCGAACCACCTCGTTGTCAACGACCCAGCCGAGCACGGTCGCGTCAATGACCGCAGCGGCGTACTTGGGGGCGTCGTCGGTCGGGGGCAGGTCGCCCTTCACCGCGGTGACGGCGAACTTCTTCCCGCCGGCCCGCGCGCCGTCCTGGGCGATTTTCATCTCCTCTTCAAAGCCCGGCACATCGACCGTCAGGCCCTGCTCCTGGGCCATCTGGAGCGTGATGTCGATGATGACGCCGTAGGTGTCGTGGAGCTTGAACGCCTCCTTGCCGCTCACCTGCGTGCGCCCTTCGTCCTTCATCTGCGCGGCGATGCGGTTGAACAGCGTGATCCCGCGCCGCAGGGTGCGCAGGAACGCCGCCTCTTCGTCGCGAATCTGATCCTTGACCTTGTGCGGGTTCTTCTTCAGCTCCGGGAACGCCGCGCCGAAGTGCTCCACCACCGTATCAACGAGCCGGTAGAGGAACGGTTCGTTCGTGCCGAGCACCTGATACCCGTAGCGCTCCGCGCGCCGCAGGATGCGCTTGAGTACGTAGTCGCGCCCCACGTTCCCGATGGTCGCGCCGTCGGTGAGCGCGAACGTGAGCGTGCGGATGTGGTCCGCGATCACCCGGTACGCCGTGTCCTTCAGGTCGTTCAGGTCGCCGCCGTAGGGCCGGTCGCACAGCGTGACCTTCTGGATCGCCTCGAACAGCGGGGTGAACACGTCCGTGTCGTAGTTGCTGCTCTTCCCCTGGATCACCGAGCAGATGCGCTCGAACCCCATGCCCGTATCGACGTGCTGCGCGGGCAACGGTGTGAGGCTCTGGTCCTCGTTCCGGTTGAACTGGATGAACACCAGGTTCCAGATCTCGATGACCTTGTCCGTGCCGCCGTTCACCAGCGGGCCGCCGCTCTTGTCGGGCGTGCGGTCGATGTGGATCTCGGTACACGGCCCGCACGGCCCGGTGTTCCCCATCTCCCAGAAGTTGTCCTTCTTGTTGCCGAGGTGGATCCGCTCCTCGGGCACGCCGACCGCCTTCCAGAACCCGGCCGCCTCGTCGTCGCGCGGGATGCCGTTCGCCGGGTCGCCTTCAAAAACGGTGACGTGCAGGCGCGTCGGGTCGAGCTTCCACACGTCGGTGAGCAGCTCCCACGCCCACGCGATCGCGTCCTTCTTGAAGTAGTCCCCGAAGCTCCAGTTCCCGAGCATCTCGAAGAACGTGTGGTGATACGTGTCCCGGCCCACGTCGTCGAGGTCGTTGTGCTTGCCGCCCGCGCGGATGCACTTCTGGGTGTTCGCGACCCGCACCACCGGCGGCTTCTCGGTGCCGAGGAAGTACGGCTTGAACTGGTTCATGCCGGCGTTGGCGAACAGCAGCGTCGGGTCGTTGAGCGGCACCACCGGCGACGACGCGATGTTCGTGTGCCCGTGCTTTTTGCAGAAAAAGTCGACGAACTGCTGACGAATTTCGTTGGAAGACAGCATGTATTTCTCGCGGGTGGCGGGTCCCCGGGCGGGTGGCGCCGGCCGGGTGCGTTACGGAGAAAGACACGGACTCTGCCGGAAAGTTCAAGAGGTTGGTGCGAACGGCACCGGCGGGCAGAATCTCGGCCGATCCGCCGGAAACGGATTTGCTCCCCTGCTCGGAGTTGGCTAGTCTGTGCAAAGCTAGACCCCTAGCATTTCGCAGATCCCAACTCTTCCAGCGGAGAAGGTCGAATGGCCCGCGACCGTTACGACGACGAAGACGACGAACGTGGACCGCCGCGGGGGCGTGGCCGCTCGCGCGACGACGACGATGACGACGATGACGACGACTACGAAGCTCCCCGAAGAGGGACACCGCCGCCCAACTACTTGGTCCAGTCGATCCTCGTCACGCTCTGCTGCTGCCTCCCGTTCGGGATCGTGGCGATCGTGTACGCCGCCCAGGTGAACTCCAAGTGGCAGAGCGGGGACAGCGCCGGCGCCCGCCGGGCGTCGGACGCGGCCAAGATGTGGTCCTGGATCGGGTTCGGCATTGGCATCGTGGCGAACCTCATTGGCGTCGCGATTCAGGTCATGGCCGCTCAAGCGGGCGGGGTGCGGTGACCGGCGGCATTTCCCCTGCTACAGTTAAAATCGGCGTGCGAGCCGCTCTGGTGGCGCTCGCCGCGGTCGCGGCTGTTGCGGTCATGTATTTGATCGCAACGACGCGGCCGACGCCGGCAAGTTGGTACCCGAAGTGCATTCATTATCGGGCCAGTGGATTTCACTGCCCTGGTTGTGGTACCGGCCGTGCGCTCCACCACGCCCTGAACGGCAACTTTGTTCAAGCCGCCCGCAACAACATCCTCGCAATTGTCCTTCTCCCGACCGTAGCTGTGGCCGCTGGACCGCGATTAATGGCGTGGGTCCGCGGGCGCCCCGCCCCGCCACGTCGTCTGCTCGGCGCTCGTTGGGTCTGGCTGCTCGTGGTACTGTTTCTGCTTTTCTGGGTGGGTCGCAACATTCCCGTTACCCCCTTCACTTATCTCGCGCCGCAAGAACTCAGTTCGGCAGAAACTTCTGCTTCGAAATGAGAACGCCAGATATTGGCGTTTTTCATGAATGGCTTCGTTCAATGTGCTCCTTGCCTCTCGATCGGCAGTGATTCCGGCAGCACCTCCCGAAGACCGAAGGGCCTACCTAGATCAGCCACATCCAACTGAACCAATCACCGCAAAGCCTTTCACAATAAACATTAATGGCCCGGCAAAGCGATGCAAACACGTCCAGAACATCTGTGGCCGTACCGTATCTCGTGTGCTGAGAACTGATACGGCGGGCAAATATGAGAGAAAAAGGAGTTGTGAAAGGTCGATGAGAGTGGTACGGTAACTTCTGTCGGGCCAAGTCAAGCAATTTTGGTCGAGACTCAGTCGCCTCTCACAAATTGCGGTCGCCATCAGTCCGGGCCATTCGTGCCCTGCGGCCGAGCCGGAAAGGTTCTGACGATGAAACGCGATCACCGTGCCCTGTCCGAGGTTCGTGAGCGGTCCCCGTTCGCCACCCCGCCGCACATCCTGGTCGTCGCGGACACCGCCGACATTGGTGAGGCCGTTGAGTTGGCCGAAGCGCTGGACGAATGCGGTGCGGACGCCGAGGTGCGCCTCACGGCCGACGCCGCGGCTGATTTCCACGGCGAAGCGGACGCCGTCATTTTCGCAGGCGCGGCGGGCGACTCCGGTGTGTTCCGTCACGGGGCCGTGCGGGTCGCGGTGACCGACGAGCGTGCCTCCGTCAGCGGATACGACTTTGTGGTGAACCGGCCGGTAAACCCGTCGGCGCTGATGCGCCGCCTCGGGGAGCGTCTGCCGAGCGTGCGACACTGATCCGTTGCCGTTGACGAATTTGTCTCAGCCCGTTAGCCTCCGTCGCGGCCCGACCGAAACATCGGTCGGGCCGCGACGGAGGCCGTTTTCATGAGTGAGGCGAGCGCCCCCGAACAGGCCCCGGGCCGGTGGGGCTGGATCGTGGTCGGCGCGGTAATCGCCATTGAATTGGCCGCTCTCACATCTTACGCGCGGCGCGAAATCGCGTGGGCGTATCCGGGTTTTTACGACCAGTGCGCGTACATCACGATGAGCTATGACATCGTGACGGATGCGGCCGCGCGCGGGCTGGTCCCGGCGTTGCGGGCACATCTGGCACGAGAGCAGCCGACAGGCGTGCTGTTGCCGCTACAGGCGGCCGCTCACTGCCTCATCTTCGGGCACGACCGGGTGAGCTTGCTGAGCGTGAACTTCGTTCACCTCGCGGTGCTGCAATGCGCGCTGGCGGGGACGCTGGTGTGGCTCACGCGGAGCTGGTGGCCTGCGCTGACCGCGGTGGGGCTAACACTGCCGTTGCGAACCGTATTTCTGCCGACGGGCGGCGCGTTCGACCTGCGCATGGACTTCGGCGCGTTCTGCCTGTACGGGGTGTTTCTGTGCGCGCTGGTCCGGTCGCGGCTGCTGGTCAACCCGCGCGGCGCGGCGGCCGTTGGTGCGTGCGCCGCGGTTGCGGTTCTATTCCGGTTCATCACCGCGGCATACCTGGCCGCACTCCTGACTACCTTGGGGGCCGGATTGCTGGCGTGGCGGTTCGCCCGGCGTGACCCGGCCGCGCGAGCTATGGCCGCCCGACGGTTGCGCGGGCTGCTGATCACGGCCGGGGTGCTGGCGCTCGCCGCCGGACCGGTGCTGTACAACCAGCGTAAAGCGATCCGGGCGTACTACGTGGTCGGACACGTCACCTCGTCGGAGAAGGACATCCGGCGGGCCGAGGTGGGCTTGCGCGAGTGGGCCGACGACGCGCTGTTCTACCCGCTGGCGCTCCGGGTCCACACCGGCCCGGCGTTCTGGTGGGCGGCCGTGGCGGTCGGCACGATCGGCGCGGCGGGCGCGTTCTTGACCGCACGCGCCGCCCGACCCGGGACAAGGGGACTGATCCCGGTGGTCGCGGCACTCGGGTTCGGGGCGCCGTTCCTCGTACTGAATGCGAACGCGGTGAAGTCGCCCGTGGTGGCCAACGTGCTGCTACCGCCGCTGGTGCTGGCGGCCTTGGCCCCGCTCACCGTGGGCCGAGGCCGGCTCGCCAGCGCCGGGGCTGTTGCGGCGCTGGCACTGGGGCTCGGCGGGCTGCTGGAGCACCTGGCCGCACCGGGGCCGTTCGTCGCGGCCGACGCCCGCGTGAGTGTGAAGTTACTCGACGACTTGATCGAGACACGGGGCCGGAAAGGTTTTGAGGCGCCGGAGGTGTTCAACGACGCCTGCACGCACGATGTCACGGGGCTGGGGCTCCAGATCCTGGAGTTCGAGCGCACCGGCCGGTGGGTCCGGTACCCCGACGGCACGCCGATCTTCGCCGGCGACGAAGAGGACCACATGCGGCGGCTGGCGCGGTGCGAGTTCGTGGTCCTCAAGGGCGTACCGGCCGGCCAGTTCCGTTACCCCTACGACGAACAAATGGAGCGCATGCGGCCGCGGCTCAAGGCGTACTGCGACGAGCGCATGGAGAAGGTCGGGGAGTACCGGATCCTGGGCCGCACCGTCACCACTTACGTTCGCCGCGCGCTCCGCGCGGAGGGGGTCAGCGGAGACGGATGGGTCACGGCCGACGGGGTGCAACTGGTGGGCACCGGCGCGGACCTGCGCGGGTGCGCCCGGATCGAACTGGCCCGCACCGCGATGCCCAACTTTCTGGGGCGGACGGACGTGCGAGCCGAGGTCGAGGTTCACGGCCGGGCGACGCGGACGCTCCCCGTAACCGTGGCCGACGACCTGCGATCGGTAACGATCGACTGGGAACCGGTGGACCTGCCGGCAGACGCGCCGGTGGTCATTCGGGTGCGGTTCACCGAGTCGTTCCGGCCGGCCGAGCGCGGGTTGCCGCCCGCGGACACGCGGGCGCTGGTGATGCACGTCGGCCCGCGCCCGCGGGTGCTGCTGCACCCGGTCTCGGCGGACCGCTGAGCCCGGCCCTCACGCCGGCTTCAGCACCGCGAGCAGCAGCTTGTAGATGCCCGCGGGCGTGTCGGCGTCGCCGGACCGGAGCCGCAGGTACACGCTCTTGTCGTCCACAATCTTCAGCCGCCCCCGGCTCGCGGCCACGAACTGCTTCGCGCGCTCCGCGCTCCGGTAGGTGAACACGATGTCCTGGCCGTGCCGGTGCACGCTCGCCACCTGCCACTTCACGCACAGCAGCCGGACCTCGGTGGTGCGCAGGAGCCACTCCACCGGCTCCGGGGGCTCGCCGTAGCGGTCGCGCAGCTCCGTGCGGAAGTCGGCCAGCTTCGCCGGGTCCCGGAGCCGGGCGAGGCGCCGGTACACCTCGATCCGGAGCTTTTGCCCCTGCACGTAGTCGCGCGGCAGGTACGAGGGCCACGGCAGATCAACCACCACGTCCACCGCGACCTTCGGCGGCTGGTGCTTCAGCGCGCGGACCGCGTTCTCCAGGAGCTGGCAGTACAGCTCGTACCCGATGGCCGCGATGTGCCCGCTCTGCTCCCCCCCGAGGATGTTGCCGGCCCCGCGGATCTCCAGGTCGCGCATCGCGATCTTGAACCCCGCGCCCAGCTCGGTGAACTCCTCGATCGCCTTCAGGCGCCGCTGCGCGGTCGGGTTCAAGAGCTTCAGCGGGTTCACGATGAAGTACGCGTACGCCCGGTGCTTCGACCGCCCCACCCGCCCCCGCAATTGGTGCAGGTCGGCCAGCCCGTAGGTGTCGGCCTCGTCGATGAAGATGGTGTTCGCGTTGGGGATGTCCAGCCCGCTCTCGATGATGGTGGTCGCGACCAGGATGTCGGCCTCCTTGCGGACGAACCGCACCATCGCCTTCTCAAGGTCGTGCGCGTCCATCTGCCCGTGGCCCACGGTCACCTTCGCCTCGGGCACGAGGATCTCGATCTTGGTGGCGACGTCGTAGATGTCCTGCACGCGGTTGTGAACGAAGTACACCTGCCCGCCGCGGTTCATCTCGCGGAGGATCGCGTTCCGCAACTGCTTGTCGTCCCACCGGGTGATGTGCGTCTCGACCGGCTGCCGGTCCGCGGGCGGGGTCTCGAGGTTGCTGATCTCGCGGATGCCCAGCAGCGACGCGTGCAGCGTGCGCGGGATCGGCGTGGCGGTCATCGTGAGCACGTCGACCGTCGCGCGGAGGTGCTTCAGCCGCTCCTTATGCTCCACCCCGAACCGCTGCTCCTCGTCGATCACCACGAGGCCCAGGTCTTTGAACGTCACGTCCTTCGAGAGCAGCCGGTGCGTGCCGACGATCACGTCCACCTCGCCGGTCGCGAGCTTCTTGAGCGTCTCCTTCTGCTTCGCGCCGCTCTTGAACCGGTTCACCGCGTCCACCACAAAGGGGTACTCGGCGAACCGCTGGGTGAACGTGCGGAAGTGTTGCTCCGCCAGCACCGTCGTGGGCACCAGGATGGCCACCTGCTTCCCGCTGTCGACGGCCTTGAACGCGGCGCGGATCGCCACCTCGGTTTTGCCGTACCCGACGTCGCCGCAGATGAGCCGGTCCATCGGCTTGGTCTTCTCGAGGTCCCCCTTCACCTCGGCGATCGCGGAGAGCTGGTCGGGCGTTTCCTGGTACGGGAACGCCGCCTCGAACTCCTTCTGCCAGTCCGAGTCGGGCGGGAACTGGTGCCCGGGAACGGCCTGGCGCAGCGCCTGGATGTTGATCATCTCGGCCGCCATGTCGCGGACCGCCTCGGACACCTTCTCTTTCTTGCGGCTCCACGCGGCGCCGCCGGGCTTGCTCAGTTGCGGCTCGGTCTGCGACCCGCCGACGTACTTCTGGACGAGGTCGATGCGGGTCGCCGGGACGTACAGGAAGATGCCGTCCCGGAACTCCAGGACGAGGTGCTCCTCTTCGGCGGCGGGGTTCGCCGGCCGCTCGTCGGGGAACAGCGAGTCCTCGCCCGGGTCCGGCTCCTGCGCGCCGCTCGCCTTGTCCAGCATCCGCATCCCGCGGAACCGGGCGATCCCGTGGGCCACGTGAACGACGTAGTCGCCGTCGTTGAGGTCGAGGAACGAGTCGATCGCGCGCGACTCGATCGTGCGGCTGGATTTGGCCTGCGCCTTCGCCCCGGGCGGGAGCAGGTCCTTGTGGAAGATCTCGTGGCTGCCCAGGACGATGACGCCGCTCTCCACGAGCCGGAACCCGCTGCGCACGTGCCCGGTGACGAGGCGCAGCCGGTGCGACTCCGCGAGCTTGCCCGCCTTCAGCACCTCCGTGAGCCGGTGAACCTCGGCTTCGCTCTGGCAGGCGACGAGCACGCGGGCGGTCGCGTTGTGCGCGATCGAGTCCAACTCGTCCCGCACCCGGTGGACGCTCCCGCTGAACCGGTTGACCGACTCGACACGCAGGTGAACGGACGCCTCCACGCTCGGCCGCGGCAGCGCGGACAGCACCACGCTGGGGAGCTTCATCAGGCCCGCGAACGCCTGCTCGGTGGTGTGCAGCCCGTCGGTGGTGGAGACGCGCTCGTGAAAGTGCTTCGCCTGCTCGCGAAGGTCGCGCGGCTCGATCAGCACGACCCACGAGTCGGGCGGGAGGTACTCGGCGAGGTGGCCCTTCGCCGGCCGCGTGCCGCCCGTGCCCTGGTCGGTCGGCAGGAGCGTGACCTTGCCCTTCTTCTCCAGGCTCCGCTGCGAGCCGGCCGCGAACGTGCGCAGGCTCTCCACCTCGTCGCCGAAGAACTCGAGCCGGAAAGGGTCCGGGGAGTCGGGCGGGTAGATGTCGCAGATGCCCCCGCGGCGGCTGAACTCGCCCGGGAACTCGACCGCGTCCACGCGCTTGTAGCCGTTCGCGACGAGCCACTCCGCCAGTTCGCTCGGCTCGACGATGTCGCCCGCGGCGAGCGTGCGACCACGGGCCGCGAGGTCGGCGCGCTCGGGCACCGGCTGGCACACGGCAGTGATCCCGCACACCACCACCTTCGGCGGCCCCTCGGACCCGCCCGCCGGTCTCTGGAGCTGCTGGAGGAGGCGCAAGCGCGACGTGGTGACCGGGTCGAGCTTCCCCCGGTTGGAGGACACCGGCCACGACTCCCACATCTCGAACACGGCCGGGCGCGTGCCCAGGAACGAGGCCATGTCTTCGGCCCACGGCTCGACCTCGACGGGGTTCGGCACCACGACCAGGAGCGTGCCCCGGACTTCGGCCGCCAGGGCCGCGGCCGCGAGCGCCGCGGAAGACCCCCAGGCCCCGTCGACGGTCCCGCTGCGCCCGGACGCGAGCGCGGCACGCATCTCCGCCCAGCCCTCGGTTCGGTGCAATAAGGAGGGCAAGGCGCGTAAATCCGCGTCCGCCGGCACCGCCAGAGCCGCCGTCGTCATGAGAGGTTCCTCCAACCGCCCATTCTACTAATGTCGAGCGAGGGATCGGTGACCAGCCTGATGCACACAACCGTTTCCTTCGGCGCAATCGCCCCATCACGCAAGCAGTGAATGACAGGGGAGTTGCGAACGAAATTCGCCTTTTGCGCCCCCTCCACAGAGCAATTGACGAGCGGAAATGTTGATTAAAAGTACTCGGAACGGTTGCCGCAGTCTCCTTTTGATCGCATAAAGACGCGACCGATGTCAGCCGAGTCCACCTGAATTCGCCCCGCCTTCGCGTTCACTCTCGTTTAGCGCGCCTCAGCCGGAGTGCCGATTAACAGGGAAGGAGTCACCACCGCCGCACCTCGCACGTGTCCCCGCTCCGCACCTTGACACCGCACCCCACAAACACGGAGGATCCCCCCGCGATGATTCCATTGTCCCGCTACCTCGGTCGCCTGTTCCGCACAGAGCCCCACGGGAGCGACCGGCTTGCGCTGCGAGCCGCACCCGCGGTGGTGTGCAAGCCCGAACCGGCGCTGAGGGGGGAGGAGCTGTTCCGCTCGTTCGGCACCGGCGACACCCGGTCCTACGCGCTGAAGGGCGTGACGGCCGATTTCCAGCCGGGTGAGCTGAACCTCCTCATGGGGCCATCCGGGAGCGGGAAGTCTACCTTACTGGCGGTGCTGTCCGGGCTGCTGCGCCCGGACGCCGGGGCGGTCGGCGCGCTGGGCCGGAATGTGTGGCAGATGAGCGAAGACGAGATGGAGCGGTTCCGGCTCCGGCACTGCTCATACATCTTCCAGGGGTACAACCTGTTCCCCGCGCTCACCGCCCGCGAGCAGCTCGAGCTCGTCCTCAAGTGGGGCGAGGGGTGCTCGGCCCGCGAAGCCCGCGCCCGTGCGGACCGCGTGCTGGGTCAACTCGGGCTGTCCCGGAAGGCGCACCTGCGGCCGGCGGAAATGTCCGGCGGCGAGAAGCAGCGGGTGGCGATCGGCCGGGCGCTGGTCAAGAACCCCGCGCTCGTGTTCGCCGACGAGCCGACCAGCGCGCTGGACTGGGATAACGGCCAGCAGGTCATTAACCTGCTCACCGAAACGGCCCGCGAGCGCGGCGCGATGGTGCTCGTCGTCACGCACGACCCGCGCCTCACCTCCTACGCCGACCGTGTGTTCGAGCTGGCCGACGGGCAGCTCGAGTCGGAAGCGGCGTGCGGCGCGAGCGCGTCGGGGCTGCCGCGCGAATACGAGCACCTCCCGCTGGCCGAGCACGCCCCCCGCGTTCGCCTCTACAACCCGGACAACTGAACGGCGGCTCTTCGAACTGCGATTCTACCAACAAGGTTACCCAGAGGTCGAAGCGGTCTGGTTGAGTGAGAGCGAATTCGGACCGGCAACCATCTCTCGGATGGCAGCGGTACGGGTGGGCTCAGCGCACCTGTCACCGGGTCTCAATTCACGTTTACGTCGTGGATGTGCACAGTAGATTTTTAGTGCCCGAGCGTCCCGAACAGGGCCGCCAAGGTACTGCGATTTGGCTCAGTCTGGTCGCTGGTAAAAACACGAACCGCCCGGGTACTGGTCGCCTCTCCCCTCGACCAGATACCCGAGCGGTTGTATTAAGCGAGAACCTTCTTGCCTCAACAGTTGGCCGGCCAGCCTCTCCCCTCTGCCCGACTCGCTGTTCAGTTTCAGGTTCGCTGCTGAACATAGAGCATTATGCGCGCCAAACGCTAGCGCCAGCACCATCTCCCAGAAGCCATGTGCGCGCAAGTTAAAAACCAGCATCACATTACGTCAAAATAATTCTTCCATGCCCTCTCTCAAATTGAGACCAACGCCCGCTCTCAACTGCTGTTGTCGCGGGCAGTGAAACAGCCTCGCTGCTGCGCCTTGTGACATTTCCGACAAAGTTCGTGGTAACCCACGTGCCGAATGACTCCTGCGAGCCACTTTCCGTGTCGTTGACGGTCTGTAGCTGCCGACCGTAACATCGGGATAGCGTGTGCGACGCCCGGCACCGGCCCCCACACGCTCTACGGGAGCACACATGGCCACGGACGTTCGACTCAAGGAAGAGTTGCCCAGCATCACCGACCAACTCGTCGAGACGTACACCGAGTGCAGCCGCCTCAACCACCTCGCGCACGAGCCGTTGCCGAACCGTGACGCGGTGGCCAATATCGCCGGAGACCTCTTCGAGGTGCTGTACCCCGGTTACGGGAAGCGTCAGAACCTTCACATCGGTAACATCGCGTACTACGTCGGCAGCTTGGTCGACGCGCTGCACGACAAGCTCACCACACAGATCGCGCGCGCGTTACGCCACGAGTTGTGCCACGAGAGCCCGCACGCGGACTGCGAGAAAATGGCTCAGCCGAAGGCCGTCGAACTGCTCCGCCGGCTGCCCGCGGTGCGCAAAACCCTGGAACAGGACGTGGACGCGGCGTTCCGCGGCGACCCGGCGGCCCGGAGCCACCACGAGATCATCTTCTGCTACCCCGGGCTCGAGGCCATTACGATTTACCGCGTCGCACACGAGTTGCACCGGCTCGGCGTGCCGTTCATCCCGCGGATGATGACGGAACTGGCCCACGCGAAAACCGGCATCGACATCCACCCGGGCGCGACCATCGGTTCCGGGTTCTTCATCGACCACGGCACCGGCGTCGTCATCGGTGAAACGTGCCACCTCGGCCGGAACGTGAAGCTGTACCAAGGCGTGACGCTCGGCGCGCTCAGTTTCACAAAGGACGAAGAGGGCGGACTGCTGCACGGCACCTACAAGCGACACCCGACGCTCGAAGACAACGTCATCGTGTACGCAAACGCCACAATCCTGGGCGGGCAGACGGTGATCGGCGCGCGAGCGGTGGTCGGATCGAACGTGTGGCTCACGGAGAGCGTTCCCCCGGACACGACCGTAGTGCTGGAAAAGCCGAAACTGCGGCTGAAGGGCGCGAAGCCGGTGAACGAGCCCCTCACCTATGAGATCTGATGGCAGCGGCGAAGAATCACCCTCGTCCGGCCCCTGATCCATGAGCACCTACGAATGAACCCTTCCGACACCACGCGGCTCGACGACTACCGGTTCCAGATGGGACACGACGCCGGGAACTTGGCCCTGGTGCTCGATTCGCTCACGGACGCGATCACCGCGCTGAACCAGCACTTGGTGTACTACCGGCTCGAACAGGGGCAGAGGCAGGCACCCCCGCCGGACCTCGCGCCACTTCGCGAGGTTCTTGCGGACGCGAAAGGGCTCGTGCAGGAGTCGCTGTTGCGTTTGAAAGGCAAAGATTGATTCGCGGTGCCAGGAACGGTTACATCACCAAGCGGGGTTTGGCGGACTTGGCCGCGTTGCACGCGGTGCAGATGCCGCGGATCACCAGCGTGTGCCCTTCTGCCCGGAACTGGTACTCCTGAGCGACCTTTTCCAGAATCGCTTCCAGTTCTGCGCTTTGGAATTCGGTCATCGAGTGGCAGGTCTCGCACACGAGGTGGTCGTGTGCGGGGTACCCGTAGTCGTGATCGAAAACGGTGCGCGCGCCCAACTCGATCCGGCGCAACAGCCCCGCGTCCACCAGTTTCGACAGGGTGCGGTAGACGGTGGCTCGGCTCACCCGCTTGCCCGCGGTCTTCAGATTGTCGATCAGTTGTTCGGCGTCGAAGTGAGAGTGCCGCGCGAACACGTGTGCCAGCAACTCCCGCTGCTGGTCGGTGAACCGCTGCGGCTTGGGTCGGCTGGCAAGGTACTCCCGGAACTTGTCTTCCGGGGTTTGAGAGACCGCGACGGCTGGCAGTGACACGAGGTGCGCTCTCCCTGGCTCGAACGGGCGCGAGCAATCCTGACACCAATTATAGTGCGATTCGCTCGGACCGGGCGTAAAGACGACGAGAAAGCCGACCCGCATCCGGGTCGGCTTTCGGGAGCGGAGCCGAAGGCGGGGTTCAGATCCGGCCTTCCGCCCGGCGCAACAGCGCCTCCTCGGCCAACAGCCACTTCTCTTCGGTGTCATAGGTGCCGTCGGCGATCTGTTGCCGAACGCGGGCCACCAGCTCGTGCCGAATACCGTCCACGTTCTTCGCCTCCGCGGCCAGCGCTATTGGGGCCGGTTCCGCGACGGGCGAACCGCTGCGCCGCGCAAACCGGTCAAATGCCGGAGCCGCGGGGGCGGACTTAACGACGGCGACGCGCCAGCGGTGCCAGCCACGTGGTGAAGTCTCACGCATGGGAATAACGTCTCCCTGCCGGCGCGGGTGGACCCGTGCGGCAGTCGGTCGGTGTGCGCCGGCGCCGACGGGTCGGCACCTCGCGCACGCGGTTCACCCTCTCCCGGACCGGCGCAACTCGGGTGCCGGAGCCCCCGAGCGTCCAGTCCAAACCGGCGGTCGCGGGCCCGAATCCTGGCCCCGCGGTCGTCAGTTTCGGTCCTGCGTAGAGCGGAATCCGCCGCCCACCGGGACACGGTTCACCTGTTCAGTGAGCCGCGTCCCATTCTACGCAGGTGTATCGTCGTTCGCGCGCAACCGCTCGCAGGAAAATGCGCACCTGGTTGCTCGCCTTTGGCCCTTAGAAGTCGTCGCGCGCCCGTTACTCGGGTGGTGCTCAGCGGGGGGCTCACGCGGTCGCTCAGGCCCCCGTTCGCTGCCCACTTTGCCGGAATCAACTCAAGCCCCCGCCGGCGGCTGCGTTCAGGAGGTCGCGATCCGTATCGGTCGCGCGGCACTCACATCAATGCACGGAACAACAGGCTCAAAACCGGACACGCGATCCGGAAACATCAAGTCCGGGCGCTAAACTCCCGCCGCGGCACGCGACCGGCCCGCGGCGATGTGCGCCGCGCGGGTCGGAGCCGGGTGCCGGTAGCCGCTCAGCGTCGCTCGAACCAACTGGGTGGCCGACGCGATATCAGTCCGGTGCCCCGGCGACACGAACACCGGTTTCACGCCGGTCGCGGAGCGGACGACGGCACCAACTTCTGCCCCGTCAACGGACAGCGGCGAGGCTTCGCCGGCGGTGCGGCCCGGCTCGGCGTAATCGCCCACCAGCCAGCTCTTCGCGCACCCCACGCACGGCAAGTCTAGCCACAATCCGAGGTGGCAGGCCAGCCCGAACCGCCGCGGGTGCGCGATCCCCTGTCCGTCGAGCATAACTGCATCCGGCGTGTGGCGCAAATCACTGAACAGTTCGAGCAGGGCCGGCACCTCACGGAACGACAGCAGCCCCGGAACATACGGGAAAGTCACTTCCCGCGACACCGTAAGCTCTTCGACCACCGACAGATCGTTCATCTTCAAGATAACGACCGCCGCGAACAGCCGCGGCTCGGTCAGGTGGTACGCGATGTCGCACCCTGCGATCAGGCTGATGGGACCCGGCGGGGGCGCGGAAACGTCCACGCGCTCGCGGAGCGCGTGCTGGAGCGCGACCGCTTCGGCTTCGCTCGCGGGCCAATCGTGGAGGCGGTTGATGTGCATCGTGGCTCACACCGGCTGGTCTTGGCAATAATTCCGATCGTAACGACGAGCTGACGGGCCGGTCGGTTCGTGGCGAAACGAAACCCCGCGGCGTAAAGTGTGTTAAGAATTGGAACAGATGTAACCGTTTTGCCGGCTCGCCGGGTTGGAGCCCGGGCGTTCTCCCTCGGTGCGCAGGTTGCGCGACCGCCGGGCACAGGCCGACGCGACCGGGCGAGCGAACACCGACGAGACGCCGAGCGCCGTGATTTCTCCTCATTCTCTTACCGGCCCGCGCCCCTCGGCCGGGAGCGGAACGAATCCGCGACTGCTTCACGAATTTTTTACCCGGGCGGCCCGGCTGTGGCCCGGGAACGTCGCCATCGACGCCCCGCCGTGCCCCGCCCGTTCGGCTCGCCGCACGGTCACCTATGCCGAACTCGATCGCCGCTCCGACGCCGTCGCCGCGCGGCTGCGCGAGTTCGTAGCCGGCGAGTGTGTGGTCGCGGTCGCGCTGCCGCGGAACTCGGAACACGTGTACCTCGCTCAGCTCGCCGTGCTCAAGGCCGGGGCGGCGTATGTGTGCCTCGATCCCGCGTTCCCGGACGCGCAACTCGGCATCATCCTCGGTGACGCCCGCCCGGTCGCCGTGCTAACGGACGGCCCGGGACTGGCCCGCGTGCGTCGGCTCACCTCGGCGTGCGCGCTGGACGCGACCGCGGCTGAATACTTCGGCACCCACACGCCGCCCGCCCCGGCACCCTGGCTCACGCCCGAGAGCCTAGCGTACCTGATCTACACGTCCGGCACCACCGGGCGGCCGAAGGGCGTGATGGTTGAACACCGGGCCATCGCGAACCTGGTGCGCGGCGACCTCGCCACGTTCCCGGCGGCGCCCGGCGATCGGGTCGCTCAAAGCTCCTCGTGCGCCTACGACTCGTCGGTCGAAGAGGTCTGGATGGCGCTGGCGGCCGGGGCCACGCTCGTGGTCATGGACGACGACGCGACCCGGCTCGGACCGGACCTCGTTCCGTGGCTGCGGGACGAGGGCGTGACCGTGTTCTGCCCGCCCCCCACGCTCCTCCGGGCCACCGGGTGCGAGCGCCCGGACCGCGATCTGCCGGAGTTGGCTCGCATCCACGTGGGCGGTGAACCGCTGCCGCAGGACATCGCCGACCGGTGGGCGCCCGCGCGGTTGCTGGTGAACGACTACGGCCCCACCGAGTGCGCCGTGGTGGCGCTGCGCGGGGCGGTCGGCGCCGGGGACAACATTCACATCGGGACGCCCGTCCCCGGGGTTCGCGCCTGGGTGCTGAACGAGCGGCTCGAAGAGGTGCCCGACGGCGAAACCGGCGAGCTGTGCCTCGGCGGGGCCGGGCTCGCGCGGGGGTACCTGAACGACCCCGAGCTGACCGCCCGCAAGTTCCCGGTTCACCCGCGGCTCGGCCGGATCTACCGCACCGGCGACCTTGCCCACCGAACGGCCGATGGCACCTACGTCTGCCACGGCCGCATCGACTCGCAGGTGAAGGTGCGCGGGTACCGGATCGAGCTGGAGGCGATCGAGTCGCGGCTCGCCGCGTGCCCCGGCGTGCGCGCGGCCGCGTGCCGGGTGCAGGGCGAGGGGCCGCAGCAGCAGATCGCGGCGTTCGTCGTGCCGGCCGACCCCGCCCACGCACCGCCCTTCGACGCCCTCAAGGAGGCGCTCCGCGCGCAGCTCCCGGGGTACATGGTTCCGGCCCACTTCGGGCTGCTGTCGGCGCTACCGGTGTCGGTGAGCGGGAAGCTGAACCGCCGGGCGCTGCCCGAACTCGCGGCCCACGCCCCCGAAGCCCACAAGCGGGTGGTGGAGCCACGCGACCCGACCGAACAGCTCATCGCCGACGCCGCCCGGCGGGTGCTCGGGCTGACCGAGCGCGTGTCGGTCGACCACGACTTCTTTCACGACCTCGGCGGCGACTCGCTCCGCGCCGCCATGCTGGTGTCCGCTCTCCGCGACGACCCGCTGACCGCCGGGCTGGCGGTGCGCGACCTGTACGAGGCGCGGACGGTCGAAGGGCTGGCCCGGCGCGCCCGGCAGGCCCCGCCTCCGGCGCCCGACGCACCGGCGCCTGCCGCGCCCGCGCCTCGTGCGCACCCGCTGTTCGCCACCGTGGTCCAAACCCTGTGGCTGCTGCTCGGCGTGTTCACGGTCGGGCCGCTGGTGTACCTGCTCGCGTTCCACATCGTGCCCGACGCGACCGAGCGGTTGGGGCTGACGCCGTTCCTGCTGACCGCCCCGTTGCTGTACGCGGCCGGGGTCGCGCTGTACGCGGCCGGCTCGGTGCTGTTCGCCGCGGCCGTGAAGTGGCTGCTGATCGGCCGCTACCGGCCGACCCGCGCGCCGATCTGGGGCGGCTTCTACGTCCGCAACTGGATCGTCCAGCAGACCGCGCGGCTGATCCCGTGGGGCTTCCTCGACGGCACCGTGTTCACCGGGGCGGTGCTGCGGCTGCTCGGGGCGAAGGTCGGCCGCGGGGTCCACATCCACAAGGGCGTGGCGCTCGTCCACGGCGGCTGGGACCTGCTCGAGATCGGCGACGACGTGAGCATCGCCCGCGACGCCACGCTCCGGCTGGTCGACCTCGAAGACGGGCAGATCGTGGTCGGCCCGGTCGCGATCGGGAGCGGCGCGACGCTGGACATCCGGTCGGGCATGGCCCCCCACACGCGCCTCGGCGAGAACGCCTACCTGGCCGCGCAAGCGTACCTGGTGCCCGGCGCCGCGGTGCCGGCGGGCGAAACGTGGGCGGGCGTCCCGGCGGCCCCGGCCGGGTCTGCGCCCGACGCGCCGCCGCTGCCGGCCGGGGCGCGCGGGCTGTCGCCGGTCGCGCACGGGCTGCTGCTGTGCGGCGCGAAGCTCGCGCTGGCGGCGTTCACGCTGCTCCCGCTGGCGCTGGCCGCCGTGGCGTACTCGTGGGCGGCCGGCATCGACACCTCGGCCGCGACCGGGTGGCTCCTCCACCCCACCCTCGGACCCGATGAACTGCTCGTCGGCGTTGCTCTGTCGGTGCTGTCCGTCCCGGTGCTGCTGGTGTCCCGGTGCCTCTCGATGCGGGCGATGGGCGCGATCCCGGAGGGCGTGGTGAGCCGGTGGAGCGTCACCTACGCCCGCGTGCTGCTCAAGCGCGACACCCTCGACTGGGCGAACGACTGGCTCAACGGCACGCTCCTGTGGCGCGCGTGGCTCCGCGGCGCGGGCATGACGATCGGGCGCGACACCGAGGTCAGCACGATCTTCGATACCGTGCCGGAGCTGGTGGAACTCGGGCCGGGCACCTTCTTCGCCGACGGCATCTACCTCGGCGCCCCGCGCGTCCACCGCGGGACCGTGACGCTCGCACGCACGACGCTCGGGTCCGGCGTGTTCCTCGGGAACTACGCGGTCGTACCGGCCGGGCAGAACGTCCCGGACGGCGTGCTGCTCGGCGTGTGTACGGTCGCCGACGACCGCGTCATGACCGCAGGCACCTCGTGGTTCGGGGTGCCGCCGTTCGAGCTGCCCCGGCGCGAGATCGTCGCGGCCGACGCCGGGCTGACGCACCGGCCGTCGCGCATCCGGTACGTGAACCGCGTGTTCTGGGAACTGCTGCGGTTCACCCTTCCGGTGGCGCCGCTCCTCCTGGTGGTGACGTGGTTCGCGGCGCTCGAGGCGGCGCAGCCGCACGTGTCGCCGGAGGCACTGGTGTTCGGGGTGGTCCCGGCGCTCGACCTGGCGTTCCTGGTCGCGCTCCCGCTGTTCGGGCTGGCGCTCAAATGGGCGCTGCTGGGCCGGGTGCGCCCGGCCACACGCGGGCTGTGGTCGTGCTGGTGCAGCCGGTGGGACTTCAACTACATCGCCTGGCACTACCTCGCGCTGGCCCCGATGCAGGCGCTCGAGGGCACGATCCTGCTCAACTACTACCTGCGGGCGCTGGGCGCGAAGGTCGGCCGCGGCGTCGTGATCGGGGACGTGTTCGCCTGCGTGGTCGATCCCGACATGCTGGAGATGCGGGACGGGGCCACCGTGAGCTGCCTGTTCCAGGCGCACACGTTCGAGGACCGGGTGCTGAAGATGGACCGCGTGGTGATCGGGGCGGGGGCCTCCGTGGGCGTCGGTGCGGTGCTCTTGTACGGGTGCCATGTCGGCGCGGGCGCCCGGGTCGCGGGGCACAGCGTGGTGATGAAGCGTGAGCGGCTGCTGCCGAACCGCGCCTACGCCGGGTGCCCGACCGTCGCGGGCTGACGGCACCGGTTCCGCGAAGGCAACCCACCCCCAACCCCTCCCTGAAGGGAGGGGAGCAAGAAGCGGCTTTAACGCTTCGCCCATCCGGTGCGTCAGGCGGGGCGCTCAAACACCCCTCCCTTCAGGGAGGGGTTGGGGGTGGGTTGCCTTCGCCCCGCTCACCCCGCCACCCCCTCCGGGCGCGGCGAGTGCGGCTCCTCGCTCAGCTCGAAGCCCAGTAGCGGCTCGTCGGCGAGGCGGGCGGCGATGCGCACCGTGAACGCGCTCCCGCGGCCCAGCTCGCTGTGGACCGTCACGTCCCCGCCGAGCAGCTTCGCCAGCTCCCGCACGATCGACAGCCCCAAGCCGGTGCCGCCCTGCTCGCGGGTCATCGGGTTCGCGGCCTGCCGGAACTTCTCGAAGATCAGGTCCTGCTCCTCGGGCGCGATGCCGACCCCGGTGTCGGCGACCGTCAGCACCAGGTCGGTGCCGTCGGTCGCGGCCTTGAGCGTCACCCGGCCGCCCTCGGGGGTGAACTTCACCGCGTTGGACAGCAGGTTCGTGATGATCTGGTGAACCTTGCCGGCGTCCTGGCGGGTGGCCGGCGCGTTCGGGTCGGCCACCACCCGCACGTCGATGTTCTTCTTCTCGGCCTGCGGGCGGATCTGGGCCGCCGCGTGCTCGCACGCCTGGGCCGCGTTGAACGGCTCCGGGTGCAGCCGCATCTTCCCCGCCTCCAGCTTGGCGAGTTCCAGGATGTCGTTGATGAGCGCCGTCAGCCGCTGGCCGCTGGTCATGATGTTGCCCGCGTACCGCTGCTGCTTCTCGGTGAGGTTCTCGGCCGCGATCAGCACCTCCGAGAACCCGATGATGCTGTTGAGCGGGTCCCGCAGCTCGTGGCTCATGGTGGAGAGGAACTCGCTCTTGAGCCGGTTGCTCTCGAACAGCGCCATGTTCACCCGGGCCAGTTCGTCCACTTTGCGGTCCAGGTCGGCGATCAGCTTGCGGTTCCGCTCCTGGATGTTGGTGAGGTTGCGGAGCATCCGGTTGAACGCGTGCGACAGGTCTTCGAACTCGTCGCCGGTCTGGATCTCGCTGCGGATGTTGAGCTCGCCGGCGGCGATCGCCTCGGACACCTCCTTCAGGTGCTTCACCGGCTTCACGATCACGTACCGGATGATGAGGTAGCTGCCCGCGATGATGAGCAGGGAGGTGCCGATGGCAAACGAGAACAGCAGCGCCCGGTTGGTGTGAAACCCCTCCTCGATCGACTGCGTGGAGATGCGGATGCGGACCACGCCCATCACCTGCCCGGGTTGCAGGTCCGGGTTGACGGCCTTGGCGCCGGCCCGCAGGGGGTCCTTGTGGCACTCCACGCACGAGGGCTGGGCGCGGACCGCGGCGTAGTAGTAGAAGGCGTTCTCCTTGGGGGCCTTGCGGGTCTCCTCGTTCTTCAGCGGGTCGGTGGTGAGCTTGGTGAACACCGGCAGGTCGTCGCTGTCGGGCTTGTCGGCGTCGTCCAGGGCCTTCGGCTTGAGCAGCCGGACGTTGTACCCGCGGAGCGTCTGCGGCCAGTGCCAGTCCCCCTCCGCGAGGTGCTGGAACTCGTCCACCGCCTTCAGCACGTCCCCCTTCACGTGCATCCGGGCCACGCTCGGCGCCAGCAGCGCGCGGCCGGTGGTCTCGAGCTGCTCGGACGCCAAGTCCTCGGTCTGCTTGGAGTAGACCCAGAAGCTGCCGGTCATGAGCACCAGAACCCCGGCCCCGAGCAGCCACCGGCACTTCCGCTCCAAACTGGTCTCACCGACCAGCCGCTTGAACGCCTTGTAGGACATGGCAGAGGGGGCAAGAGTTAAGGGTCAGGAGTTAAAAGTTAGAGATCTCCGCCAGGAATGTCGGCACATCGGGCACTTCCCCATCGCATTTCCTCGCATACCGCTTCCAGAAGTTTTGCTTTTCGTCGCGACCGCTCCCCGCAGAGCCTTGGGCACCGGTTTCCGTTCGCTTGCCCCAGCCCATTTCACAACCATGTAGAGCGCACAAATCGCTTTTCATCAAGACGTTGCGTCGTTTCTATCGGGCAATCCTGGTTCTGATCCCGGTGGCACTTGGCCTCGGCTCCCGGGGCTTGTGGGCCGGATTCCGTGGTAGCGATGCCCCCAGCGGAGCGGTAGTCCGTTGCCCGCGAATGTCCAGTCGGTGCCCCATCGCCTGCGACCGATCGGCGCTGTACCCCCCGTTACACCTTCGTCCGAAGGGGAACGACGTGCAACCGGCCGGAACCTGCGCCTAACAGCACTGTAACCCCCGTTACACCGCGGTCCTGGCGCCCCGCGAGTTTACGTATCGGTATCACGTGCCGCGCGTCGTCCGCTTCTTCTTACCGGCTGCCGGCGCCCGCCCTTCCGCGTCCTGGCACCGGGGGCAGAAGTGCGAGGCGCGGCCGGCGTAGCGGGCGCACACCACCGCCGCCGCGCAGGTCGGGCACGACTCGCCGGTGCGGCCGTACACCGCGAACTCGTTCTGGAACCCGCCGCGCAGCCCGGACCCGCCCACGTAATCGCGGATCGTGCTCCCGCGCGACTCGACGGCCCGCGTGAGGACCGCCTCGACCGCCTCCCGCAGCGCGTCGCACTCCGCCGCGGTCAGCGTGTTGGCGGGGCGCCCGGGGTGCAGCTTCGCGCGGAAGCACGCTTCGTCCGCGTAGATGTTGCCGACGCCCGCGACAACCGTCTGATCCAGCAGGACCGCTTTGAGGTTGCGGCCCGTGCCGCCCACCGCCGCGCGGAAGTAGTCGGCGTCGATGCCGAAGGGCTCCGGCCCGAGTTCCGCGTTCATCTCCGACTCGACCGCCGCCCGGTCCGCGAAGAACTCCGCCGACCCGAACCGCCGCTGGTCGCGGAACCGCAACTCGTGGCCGTTGTCGAGCGTGAACACCGCGTGCAGGTGGTCGGGCTCGGGCGTGTCCGCCGGGACGACGGTAAACTGCCCGGTCATGCCCAAGTGGACGCGAAGCAGGGGGGAAGACCCACCCCCCGGCCCCCTCCCTGAAGGGAGGAAGGCAGACCCACCCCCCAGCCCCCTCCCTGAAGGGAGGGGGAGCAAAGCCGCGTTGGAACCGATTCGCGAGTCGAGTTCGCGAGCCATTACGCCCGAACTCCCCTTCCCTTCAGGGAGGGGGCCGGGGGGTAGGTTGCCTTTCCTCCCCTTCCCTTCAGGGAGGGGGTTGGGGGGTAGGTTGCCTTTCCTCCCCTTCCCTTTAGGGAGGGGGCTGGGGGGTAGGTCTGCCTTCCACTCCAAATCAACGAGAATCCACTTCCCCCGGCGCCGAACGGCTTCCACCCGGGTTCCCGCGAGTTCGGCGGCCCAGGCGGGGTTCCAGGTCCGGCGCAGCTTGAACGCGCTGCGCCGGACGGCGGTAATCACCCGCCCGGTGAGCAGCGGGCGCAGGTCGCGGACGACGGTCTCAACTTCCGGCAGTTCGGGCATGAACGCTCCACCGCGCACAACGGGCACGGAAATTATGGCGCATCCGCCCCCCGGCGCGAACCCCGGTCGGGCTGCTACAATCAGACTCTGGCCCGTTTCGCTTCCCGTGTCACACCCCGGTACTCGACATATGGCAGTGGCAACCTCTTCTCCGGTTTCACAGGTGCCCGACGCCCGCGGCCGGTTCGGCCCGTTCGGCGGCCGGTTCGTGCCCGAAACGCTCATGTTCGCGCTCGAGCAACTCGACGCCGCGTATCGCGAGGCCAAGTCCGACCCGGCGTTCATCAGCGAGTTCCACACGCTCCTGAACGAGTACGTCGGCCGGCCGTCGCGCCTCTACTTCGCCGAGCGGCTCACGAAGGAGGCCGGCGGCGCGCGCATCTACCTGAAGCGCGAGGACCTGAACCACACCGGCGCGCACAAGATCAACAACGCGATCGGCCAGGCGCTCATCACGAAGCGCATGGGCAAGAAGCGCGTGATCGCCGAGACCGGCGCCGGGATGCACGGCGTCGCCACGGCCACCGCCGCGGCGCTGTTCGGGCTCACGTGTCGCGTCTACATGGGCACCGAGGACATCCGCCGCCAGGAGCTGAACGTGTTCCGGATGCGCGCGATGGGGGCCGAGGTGTACCCCGTCGAGAGCGGCAGCAAAACCCTCAAAGACGCCACCAACGAGGCCATGCGCGAGTGGATGTCGAGCGTGGAGCACACGCACTACATCATCGGCAGCGTGGTGGGGCCGCACCCGTTCCCCGCGATGGTCCGGGACTTCCAGAGCGTGATCGGCGCGGAAACCAAGCAGCAGAGCTTCCAGCAGTTCGGGAAGATGCCCGAGGTGGTGGTGGCGTGCGTGGGCGGCGGCTCGAACGCCGCGGGCATGTTCTACCCGTTCGTGGACGAGCCCGGGGTGGAACTGGTCGGCGTCGAGGCCGGGGGCCGCGGCGCGAAGGCCGGCGACCACGCCGCCACGCTGAGCAACGGCAAGCCCGGGGTGCTGCACGGCAGCTTCAGCTACGTGCTCCAAGACGACGACGGCCAGACCGCGGACGTTCACAGCGTCAGCGCGGGCCTGGACTACCCCGGCGTTGGCCCCGAGCACAGCTACTGGCACGACGCGAACCGGGTGCAGTATTGCAGCGTGACCGACGAGGACGCCCTGGATGCGTTCCACCTGTGCGGGCGCCTGGAGGGCATCCTGCCGGCCCTGGAAACCGCTCACGCGGTGGTCGAGGCCATGCGCATCGCCGCGAAGCGGTCGAAGGACGAGGTGGTAGTGGTGTGCTTCTCGGGCCGCGGCGACAAGGACTGCGCCGAGGTCGCCCGGCTGATGGCCGCGAAGAAGTGAAGAGGCAGTAGCCGCGAAGAGGCAGTAGCCGCGAAGAGGCAGTAGCCACAAAGACGCACAAAGGGCACAAAAGAAAGCGAAGAGCAAGAGGGCGTTCAATGCACCTGCTGTTTGGTTTCCTTTTGTGCCCTTTGTGCGTTTTTGTGGCTACTGCCTCTTCACGTCTTCGCGGCGCACCACTGACAACCAGAAGACCGATAAGTGCCGACGAGCCCGTGTCGCCATGAACTTCCGAAAGCTCGTTCGCAGTCTCACGATCGGTTGTGCCGGCCTGATCGACGTGATCCGGTCCGAGCAGAACATGCGGATTCACTGCGTGGTTGCGGCGGGGGTGACCGTCGCGGGGCTCGTGTTCGCGCTCGCCGCCTGGGAGTGGGTTGCGGTCGTGCTCTGCATCGGTCTGGTGCTCTCTGCCGAGTGCATGAACACCGCGCTCGAACGGCTCGCCGACCGCGTTACGCAAGAGCGTGACCCGCTCATCAAGCAGGCGAAAGATTGTGGCGCGGCAGCGGTGCTGGTGGTCGCGCTCACGGCGGTTGTGGTCGGCGGCGCGGTGTTCGTGCCCAAAATCGGGGCCGCGGTGGGGTGGTGAGTCATGTCCGACGGAAGCCCCATCACCGACGACCACGCGCCCCCGTTTCGCTGGTGGCTGCTCCCCAGTTGGCTGGGGCTCGACGCCCCGTGCGTTGCGCTGACCTGGACCTGGGCCACCGGCCGCGCGTCCGGGGTCGCCCTGCACGCCCGGCCCGCGGCGGCGATGTTCCTGGTAGTGTGGTTCATTTACCTGTCTGACCGGCTCATCGATGTCGCCCGGTGCCGCGACTGGACGCACGCGACCGGCCGGCTGCGGTTCGGCCGGAGCGCCCGGCCGCTGTTCGGCGTTTGTCTCTTCGTGTGTCTGACGGGGATCGTCGCGCTGCTCGGGGCGGGTCTGCCGGCCGAGGTGATTGAACGCGCGGCGCTCGTCGCGCTCGGGGTGGGCCTTCACGGGCTGCTGTTCGTGATCCCGGTTTTGTTCCGGACGAAGCTCCCCGGTAAAGAGTTCGGCGTCGGGCTGTTCTTCGCGCTGGGGGCCTATGCGTGTCTGGGCGAGGCGGCGCGGACGTGGCCGCTTCTGGTATCGGTGTTCCTGGTGGTGACGTTCGCCTGTCTGGTGATCGCGGCCCGCGACGCCGACAGCGACCGGGTGAACGACCCCGGGGGCGCGTCCCGCTGGTGGCGGACCATGAACCGCGACCTCCTCTGGGTCGGCGTCGTGCTGACGCTGGCCGCGGCCCTGACGGCGGTGGGTGGCCGCGCGTTCGGCCTCTCGCTCGCGGCGTCCTTCGCCGGGCTCACTGCGCTGCACCGCGCGGCCCACCGGCTGAGCGGCGACGCCGTGCGGGCACTGGCCGACGTGCTGCTCCTGACGCCCGTCCCGATCCTGGGCGCGTTCGCGCTGCTGTGAGCGTGACCGGCACGGGAACGCGCGGAGAGGTGGGGCCAACCGCGAGGGAAGAAGTAATAGCCGCAAAAAAGCACAAAGGGCACAAAAACGAGCCAAGCCAAGTCCAATAGCCTCCGACTCCCGGTCGGGAACCAACTCATCCGAAGCTTCGGGCGCTTCATTCGTCCCGCGACCTCACCCGGAACACGCCTCCAGAACCGTCAGGGTACGACGGCATCGAGACGACCGTAAACGACACGCACGCGCGGAACACGTGCGCGTGCGGGGGCACGAGTTCGCTCGATGAGTTGCAAGTTTCGCACGAACTCGTTACCTTGTTACTGCTCATATTGTGAAGACGGTATTCGTGCGGTAAATATTGCGGTAATATTTGGTCTGCCCTGCACGTGTGTGTGGCGAGCAGGGAAACGGTTCCGTGTCGGTGCGCGAGGCTTCGCACACTAAATACTGGTTCGGCTCCAGAAAGTACGGCGAGACAAGCAACTAACCTCGAAGTATTCGCTCTGAGCTGCGGCTGATGCCGAGATAGGAGTCTGATGCCCGGAGATGTAGCTAATCCACGACAAGGATCGACTTGGTTCACCCCGCTTGCAATTATCGCAGCATTCGTAACGCTCACTGAAACGGTTCTTGGCATCGGGCTTACCCAAGTAACTGGTGAGGTTCAAATTGCTTTGACGGTCTTCGTAATCGCGTTCCCCACGTTTGTCGCGCTCGCGTTCTTCATCATCCTTTGGAACCGACCATATGTCTTTTACTCACCAGCGGAATTCGGCGGGACTGATCCTAAGCATTTCGCGGAGGCGATGAGGGGAAGGCTTCCAGATAGGGTTGCTGAGCAGATCGCTGAAGTGCAAGCCAACCCCAAGGACGAAATCGCTAAGTTCCAGCTTATGGACAGCCTTATCGAGGTAGCGACTCGTCAGCATCTTATTCTGATGAAGCTCAAGGGCGTCACGTTCCCTTTGGCGACGTATGGTTTCATCCGCTATGAAACCGGAACTCCTCAGAAAGGCTGGCAGTCAGGAGTGGCCGAAGGTAGCGACATTTACAAGAAACTTGCCGGCACGGGCCTCGTTGAAATTGAACCCAGCGGTCCCGGTGTCAAACTCACACCTTTCGGGCACAAATATGTCGATTGGCTGATCGCGAACGGCAAACAGAATGAGTTCTACGAGTCACCACTCGGCGGGTGGGGGACGCGAAAAGGTATGGATGGCCCGTTCGGTGCGGTCGTTGAAGCACTCAGCAAGCCGCCGTCAGCAACAAGTCCAACGGAACCGCCAACGAAGTCGGCGGACGTGCCAGTAGTTCCACAGAGCGAGGTCGTTCCACAATCGGAACATGGGAATCCAACGCAGTGATGCCAGTTTCGCATATCGCGACCGAACGCTATCACAGGCCGAATCCGGTGCTGCACCTGACACCGCCGGCTGATTCGGGACGCACCGCTCATCCGATGGTGGCAGTGCAGGTGAGGTTGTTGTTCGGCGAAGAACCCGAGGATCTCACCATCTCTCCTGACTCACGACAAACATGTCTTCCAGCATCAAGTGGAGAAGGGCCAGTAGAGATAGCTCGCGTGGAAGCGAAGGTGGGAGAACCTGCAAGGTGCCGCGCGTGTCCTTCTCTCACCCGATGGAGCCGACCAATGTCGCACTGGAAACGCTGGCCCGACGACGAACTCAACACGAAGTTCGCCGAGATCGAGCATCCCGACCGGATCGTCTACCCCGACCTCAACGACGGCTCGCCTCTCGTTCTTGCGTGCGACCACTCCGGTGAACACGCCACGCCGGAGTTTCGAGTCGTGTCTTTTCTTGTGACCACCTACAAGTCTCTGGCCGAATGGGATCCGCTGCGGTCCGCGGTGCGGAAGCGGCACCTCACCGACGGCAGGCGAATGTCGTTCAAGGCGCTCAACGACGCATTGCGGGTTAACGCCTTTTCGACATTCCTCAATGCGGCAAGCCATTTGAACGGCGTGCTGATCTGCGTTGGCGTCGAGAAGGGCTTTTCCTTTCCCAAGGATCAACTTCCCCCGCGACAGCACGACTGGACCCCGGACACGCTGAACAAACTCGTCGAAGTCTGCGTCTTCGGCGGGTTAATGGTCAACGGCCTTCGTACCAAGGGACAGGACGTTCATTGGATTACTGACGACGACTCGACCGTCGCGACGGACAAGGCAAAGGCTGACGCCAGTAATCTGCTGGGCGGGGTACTTCACAAGCACCCTGACGAGTATCCTCAACTCGGTGTGGGCGTCGCTAGCCAGTTCGACGACGACCTACGCGCGGAAGACCTCGTCGCTATTCCCGATCTGGCGGCGGGCGCATATTCGGAAACACTTACCACGATGGGCAAGGAAAACATGCCCACCTCGGGCACCGGCCCGCAAGGTGCAAAGCTGTTCCTGCAGATCAAATCGAGCTTGATTAATTCTTGGCGCTACGACAGCAGCAAGCCGTTGAAGCACATGAATGCCGTCATCAGGTCTTTCAACGGCCAGATGCTCGTATCATTCGGCGCGCCATTCTCCCGTAGGCTACGACCGGATGAATCCGCAGAAGGGGCGCCTACTCTCAACGCGAAGTGGCGACGAGCGCTGGAAGCCGACCTGAAAGCCCGCGACATCGATCCTAACGAGATACTCAAGACGATGGGCATTGACACATAACGGTCGCATTCAGCCTGCTATCCCTTGTAGCATCCTGTCAGGAGTTGCCATCTTGGGACGGGACAGCGGCTTGCGGCCTACGCATGACTTTGGGCGCGGCGCGCACGCAAGGGTCTGGGCCTCGTGCGCAATGCTCCGGGCCTTGCGCGCACCGCTGCTCGGCTTGGGCGACGTGGGGCGAGCGAGTCCGGCGGGGTCGGCGGCACGCCAATCGCGGCTCCGCGTGGTCCGCACCGATGGTTGCCGGGCGTGCCCCGGAAGCGGTTGGCGGTGCGGGCGGGCCGTCCGCTCGGGCCACGGGTGCAGGCCGAACCCATCGCTGCCGAGCCCGGCGCGGCACCTGATTTGGATCGCGCCGCTCATCCGGTGGTGGTGCCAGTGAGCAGTTTGTTCGGCTAGCAGAGGGAACATCGATGGGCGAGGTGGCAGAAGCCCTACTTCGGCTGCTCAACCGGGCCTCACAACTGCGGATCGAGTACGACCCCACGCAGCCGTCCCCGTGCGTGCAGTTGCCACCCGATCACCACGACATGGTCGAGTGGCGTCCGGTCCCGGCCAGCCCCCCGGCCGCGCTGGACGGCGTCGCGGTCCACCCCTCGGTTCGGGAGTTCTATGGGTCATACCTCGGCTGGGAGGCCGGCGGCCGTTACGCGGGCGAGGCGGTCCACCTGATCGTCGTCCGGAACGATGAACTGTCCGAACAGTTCGGCCGGACGCTCCGGCGGCAGGTCGATGCGGGGGAACCGGTGATGGTGGCATACACCGACCGAGAGCAGCTATACTCTGTGGACAGTGCGGCCGGTGCGGTGTGGCTGTGCGCGTCGGATCATCAGCCCATTCGCCAAGTCGCCCCGACCCTGGCGGCGTTCCTGGCCGACATCGAGTAAAAGCAGACCGAACCCGGCGCGGCACCTGACACCGCCGGCTGATTCGGGACGCACCGCGGCTCGGATGTGGCGGTGCCGGTGAGTTGTAAGTCCGGCGGCATAGGAGAAGGCACCGATGGGGCGGTCGCTGGCGTCACGTGTTAAGATCGTCGGTCCGGCGTTTGTGGTGGGTGCGGCGTTGTCCGCCCTGGCCGCCGGCAGCGGCGCGAGCAAGATGGGCTGGGGGCTCGGCGACTTCGCCTTCGTGTGGGGGTCGGTCCTGGCCGGGCCATTTTCGGGACTCTGGTTCGCGACGGGATGGGGGATGGCCGACGCGGTGGGGTGGGCCATCCCTTGCGGGTTGGCGATCGTCTGTCACCCGGCGCGGCCGGGCTGGCTTACCGGGTTGGTCAGTGGGATCGGAATTGCCCTGTGGATACTCCTTGGGTTCGTGCTCACCTACGACGGGGTGTAGCCCAAACGCCGAACCGGTCGCGGCACCGAACCCGGCCACGTCATTCGTTTCTCGCGGCTCACCGCGCGTTGGTGTAGCCGGTTGCGAGCCCGGCCGGGCCGGTGAGTTTAATTGTTCGGCCACAGAGGCGCAGCGGATGACGGACGTGCAGGCCGTGATCGATCGTTGTCTCACGGCCACTCGTGTGCCGGGATCGCCCAACGAGTTCACTGCGGCCGAGGTTCGCAACTTGGCTCTCGAATACCTCCGAGGGCGCGACGAGGAGTTGCAGATCCATCCGTGGATCAGAGGCCTGCCGCATTGGAATCTGTGGATGACCGACGCTGAGTTGGACGACGCGATATTCGCGGTCCTGGCCTTCGGCCCCGATGGCGTCGTGTTCACCTGCGGCACTGGCAACTCGTTCGCCATCCGCCGTTGGGACGCCGACGAGCCGCACGATGCCGCTAAACTGACCGCAGAACTGCGGCGGGCCTTCCGAGTACCAGAGCCGGTCATATTCCTGACCCGTGCAGACGCTGAGACGTGGCTCAGGCGCGACTGGTAGGTCCGCAAAGCAGCCAAACCCGGCGCTGCACCTGACACCGCCCGCTGATTTGGGACGCACCGCTCATCCGGTGGTGGCGGTGCCGGTGAGCTGTAACTTCGGCCGGGGAGGTGAGCGATGTCGCTCGATCGCAGTGAGCACGCGGGTTCGGATCCAGACCCGTTCTCGGGCCTCGGGGCCGGGGTCACGCCGGCCAGACACCGGGGGCCGCAGCGGAGCGGCGAGCGCACCGCCCTCGCCGGTGTGCTTTTGGCCTTGGGCGCAGTCCTGATGATCGGCGCCGCCATCACCGCCCACGTCCTGCGGACGAGGTTGATCGGGGCGGAGCTCAGCGAGGAGCTGGGGCTGGGTGTGGCTTGGGAGTTCCGGGCCGAGCACGAGCGCGAGGTTCGCAACTGGCAGTTGGGGTTGGCCGGCTGCGCGGCCGCGTTCGTCGCCGGCGGGCTCGTGTGTCGAGCCGCATACCGGGTGTACGATGCCGGCTCCCCCGTGTACCGTGGGCGGGACTGAGCAGGGACCCTGGCTACCGCGGGACCGCCACGACTGCGGCGCGGTTAGGCCGTAGGTGCTAGGCGTGTGGGGGCCGAACCATCTGCTGCACCCGACACCGCCATCGGCCGCAGTTGTGGTGCTCACTGTATCATGGCGGTACCGGTGACCTTAATATTCGGCGCAGGAGGGCGTGGCCTCCGGTTGGTGGCGGCAGCCGCTCGGCATGCAAGGTGCTCGCGAAGGCGGTGCCCGCCGCGTAGCCCTTGCACCTTCGCCCGGAGCCGTTCCGATGTCATCCCGAGCCAAGCGGACTCTTCTTGTCGCGATCGGGCTGGTCCTGCTCCTTGTGGTGGTCGCGTTCGGGGCCGTCGCCTATTTCGTCGCGACGGCCGCGCGCCAGGTCGGGAAGGACGTGGACGCCCTGAACAGCGATACCTCCGCGACCTTCCGGCCGAAGGTCACCGCCGGACGGGTCGAGTTCGAGATGACTTACGGGAAGGATGTCGTCAACCTGTCCGTCTTCACCGTGCTGGACGCCGAGGGAAAGAAGCTCTGGGAGCTGGAGGGACGCGGAACGGCCCGGCCCCCGGTGGTCGTGTACGGCGAACTGCCCCCCGGCCCCGGGGCCGAAGACTACAAACAGGTGTTCCCGGAGGGGGGTGTGAAGCCGGCCGACATCCGCGGCACGTCGGTGCGGGTCGAGATCAGCGTGAGGTACATCATCCCGTTCGGAGCCGGGCACCAGACCTATCGCGGGGAGTTCGACATCCCGAACGGGCCGTGACCGGGGAGCACCGGCCGGGTTCGGCGGCCCAGGGCCGCGCGTGAGCCGCCGAACCCGGCGCGGCACCGGACACCGCCATCGGACTTGTGACCCGCCGCTCATCCGGTGACGGCAGTGCTGGTGGGGTTGTTGTTCAGCTAGCGGAGGGCGCACCGATGGGGCGGCGTGCGGGGGTGATCGTCGCAGGGGCCGTCATCGGCCTGATCGCCGGTGCCTTGGCGCCGGTCGTGTTCATCGCCGCCTGCGTCTGGGACGGCCGCGCGAAGTGGTCCGCGATCACCGAGCCGGAATCCGTTCCGTACATCGCGACCTTGGTCGCGCTGGGTGCCGTCAACGGAGCGGTCGGCGCGTGGGACGGGTGGCGGTCGAGCCGGTACCGGGTGTGGCCGGTGGCCTGGGCGCCGGCCCTGCTGTTCCTGTTCCCCGCCGTCCAGTGGGTCCAAGATCCTTCGGACTCGAAGACTTGGGGCACGGCCCTTTTGGCGGTCGGTATCGTGGCCCCGTTCGTTTGGGTGGCCGGCCGGGTCGGGCAGGAAGTCGGCGCCCGGTTGCCGCCCAGGCCCGCCGAACCCGGCGCGGCACCGGACGCCGCCGGCTGATCGGGGCGCGCCGCGGTCCAGGTGGTGGAGGTACGGGTGGGCTGATTGTTCGGTAAGCGGAGGGCGCATGAGCGACGAGGCCGCATTCCTGGCAGCGATTCGAGCCGCCCCGACGGACGACCTGCCGCGATTGGTCTACGCCGACTGGCTGGACGAACACGACCGGCCCGGAGGCGGCTTCCTCCGCGCCGAGTGCGAACTCGCCGCGCTCGCCCCCGCCGATCCGCGCCGGGAGGCGATGCAGGGCCGCCTGCGGGAGGCCGGCCGCGGTGTTGACCCCGGCTGGCTCGCGTCGATCAGTCGTGCCCCGGTCGAGGGCTGCGGGGTCGAGTTCCGGTTCCGCTGCCCGAAGCAGTGGGAGCAACTCCAGCCGACGGGCGAGGAGGACGTCCGCTTCTGCGGCCAGTGTCGGCAGAAGGTGTTCTTCTGCTCAAGCATCGAGGTCGCTCAGACGCATGCGTCCCTCGGGGAGTGCGTGGCCGTCGATCCGCGGCTCGCTCGCAAACCGCGAGATCTGGAGTCGTCGGACTGGGAGTTAGGCACATTTGTCATGGGCCTGCCGCTCGCCGACGACGAGCCAGACCCGAAGAGTGAGGAGCCACCGCGTCCGCCAAGTCGGCGGCGAGGATAAGGCGCGCCGAACCCCGCGCGGCACCGGACGCCGCCGGCTGATTCGGGGTGCGCCGCGGGGCAGGTGATGGCGGCGCGGGTGAAGGTGTTGTCGGTAACCGGAGGGCTGAGGGTGGGGTACGGCACGATCTGGCGATTGGGCCATGAATACGAAGCCCGGTTGCTCTGGGAGGACCGCTTCCCCGCACGCCGATTGGCGATCGACGTGAAGTTCATCACCGGCTTGGAACTGCAAATCCTCCGCTGTCGATTGCACGGGTTGGCGGCGTTCGACCCGAAGGTCGAGGTGTACGAGTCCGCCTTTCCCAAGACGTCCGATCCAGAGTGGGAGGCGTGGTATCAGAACATCGAGGCGGAGTACAATCGCGCCATTGACATCGTTCATGCGGACTTCCTGAGCGAGTTGAGAGCAATCGAGCCGGCGCAGCTTGCGTCGCTCGGGTCTGCATGGGGCGCGGCCTGTGAGGGGTGGTGGCACCAGGAGTGGCCCGAGCACGCGGCGTGGGCATTGGGCGAGTTCGTTCGGGTGGCTCAGACCGCGGGCAAGCGCCGGATGTGCGTCTTCGCCACGCACTTCGGGTAGCGTCGCCGATGCCGCACCCGGCGCGGCACCGGACGCCGCCGACTGATCCGGGGTGCGACGCGGTGCAGGTGATGGCGGCGCGGGTGAGGTTGATGTTCGGCAACCGGAGGGCGTCGGGATGTGGAAGGGCGTGTGCCGCGGCATCGGGCTGGTGGTCGGCTCCCTGGCGGTGGTCCGAGCCTTCTTCGCCAGCCTCGCCCGGATTGACTCGGCTGACGAGCTGGACTACCTGGTGGACCTGGACGTGGTCATCGGGGGCGCGTTCGCGGTCGCCTTGCTGCTCGTCGTCACCCCGAGCCTGCACCGGGCGTCCGCCAAGTGGTGCGCCGTGGTCGCGGCGCTTGTGGTTGGGGTTGGCGTGTCGGGGGCGCTGGTCTGGCACCACGAGGAGCAGGTCCGCATCCGCTCCATGCCCCCGGTGCCCCACCCGGCAGACGAATAGCCGCCCCGAGCAAGGCGCGCCGAACCCGGCGCGGCACCGGACGCCGCCGGCTAATCCGGGGCGCGCCGCTCATCCGGTGGCGGCGGTGCCGGTGAAGGCGTTGTTCGGCCACAGAAGGGGTCCGGTATGAAACGCTGGTGTGCGGGACTCTTCTGCGTCATCGTGCTGGTGGTGCTCGGCGGGTGCCATCGGGCGCCAACCGCGCCAACTGATCCCGGGGCGCCCGCCCGAGTCGTCCGCGTCGCGCCGGCCAAGCTGCTGACCGGAGATCTCGGCCGGCTCTCCACTCATCTCGACTTGACGGCGACCGGCTGCCTCCGTCTCGACGCCCCCGATGAGGACCTCTTGTTCGACCTCGAGCCCGAACTCTGGGAGCTGGGGAAGCCGCGTTCTCTGGGCGCGGCGCGGTCGCGGGTGCGCGGGCCGGGTGAGGTGTCGTTCTCCGTTCGGGAGGCACACGACTCCAAAGGGGGCCGGGCGTATCGGCTGGTGGCGGCGGTGGCCGCGCCGTCCGGTCAGGGGACCTCGCACTCCTACACGGTTGCCGTTCCGGAAGTGTCGGACATGACGCAAATGAGCCGCGCGGTGGACTTGGCCGGGCCACGGGAGTTGGCGGAAGGCGAGAGCGTTCCGGTGTGGGCGTTCGTGGTTCGCACGGACGGGCGAATGGACGGGGCGCCGCTGGACGAGGCGGTGAAGAAGGCCCGTTGGGCACTGGTCGTCAAGGCGCGCTGGGAGCGGTCCGAAAACCGGTAGATGCCGAACCCGGCGCGGCACCGAACGCCGGCGGCTGATTCGGGGCGTATCGCGGTGCAGGTGGTGGCGGTGAGGTTGTTGTTCGGCGGCGGAGATGCACGGGCAATGTCTGGGCACATGAATTTCGCAGAAGAGTTGATCGTCGCAGGGCTGACGGGAAGGCCGGGACCGACGGTTCCCGGTCAGCAATTCGCCTTCGTCGTTTACCTCGACGACGGCGAATGGCCCGTTCAGGTGTGGGGTGAAGGACCGACGCCGTTCATCGCTATCAAGCGAGCGATGCAGCGCAATTTAGCTTCTGGGGTCGTTCAAGGCTGGAGCGATGACCCCACCCGGTGGCCATTCTTCGACACGCTTCCTGAAGAGGTTCGTAACAGCGGCGACCGCGATCTGATCTGGTTCCTCATCGGCTTGTCCGAAGGCTACATGGCCCGACACGGCTGGTTCTCGTTCACAACCCAATCGGCCTACCTCGACGGACACATGGAGGAGTTTCTGCCTTGCGCGCGGTGCGTCTGCGCTTGGGATGCCGAGCCGCCGCTTCAAGACGCGGCCTTCGGGCTGTACTCCTTCGAGCCGGTCGCGTTCTCCCCTACCTGGCGCACCGAGACGGTTCTGGCGCTTGCACGGCAAATGTGCGAGCGGGAGGATTTCAGCGCCCTGCCGGTCCTGGCCGATGCGCTCCAGGACGCGGGTTGCGAGGATGAACAGATTCTGAACCACTGTCGCGATTCGCTCCCAGCGCACGACTGCGGCCGTTGCTGGGCCGTGGACCTAGTGCTCGACAGGGGATTCGTATCCGAAGCCGAACCCGGCGCGGCGCCTGACGCCGCCGGCTGATTCGGGGCGCGCCGCTTATCCGGCGATGGCGGTGCCGGTGAGCTTGATGTTCGTTCGGCAACCCGAGGTATCGAATCTGTGAACCGCATCGAGGCGATCCGCGCGCCGAGCAAGTTCGTCCCGGAACCGCACTTGGTGGTTGCGGTGGACGGCGTCCCCCTCGACGTGGCGCTGGGCGTCGAAGGGCAGGTGTCGTCGCTGCTCGGGTGGTTCCACCACGAACCGGACGCGGCCGTACCGTGGGAACGCATCTTGCCGGCGGTCGGCTGCACCGGGTACGCGCCCGTACTCATCTGCCCGGACGACCTGGACCTGAGCTGTAGCGTGGTGATGGCCGAAGTCGTGTCGGAGCCGGACGTCATTCGCTGGGACAAGCTTGGGTTCGATGTGTCCCCGAGCGGTGGCCTGGGCGCGATCGTTCGGTGGGATCCGGCGTGGGGGCCGTACCGCTTCCGTCGCGCCGAATACGAGCGGTGCTTGGCCGCTTTTAAGCCGCCCGAAGCCGAACCCGGCACCGAGTCGGACCGCTGACCGTAAGTTGTTCCCGTCACCGGTCACGGCGTGCGCGGCCGGTGAGTGGGATGTTCGGCCACAGCCGCGGAGGTCGTAACGTGCCCAGGCCATCGCTCATGCGGATCGCGCTGTTGTTCACCTGCTGCGTCACCGCCCCCGGCGCCGTGAGGGCGCAGGTGCCCGACCCGAAGAGCCCCTCGGGCGAGCGGGAGCGCCCCCGATTCTCCTGGCAACATCTGAACCCGCCGGTGTTGCAGTTCGGTTGCTATGGCACGTCCGACGCCGAGGAAGAGGCGCTCGCGAAGCTGCTGGAGAAGGGCGAGCCGCATCAGCAACAAGCCGCGGCCAGGGAGTTGTGGGAGGGGCACAGCCGGCGGCAGGCGGCCAACGTCATCAAGTACCTGGTCGGCCCTGCTCCCGGCGGGGAGGGGTTCCGTAAGCTCCAGCGCGAGGTCGATGCCGCGCTGAAACCCCAAGCCGTCCTCCGGGAGTTGAAAGAGGGGGACTACCTCTGGGGCACGTGGCTGGCCTTCCTCCGCCCGCATGAGGAGCTGGTCCCCACCCTGCTGGCCGGGCTGAAGGACAAGCCGCCTCGTGAGTTGGCGGGGCGCGAGAAGGGCAAGTCGGAGTTCTTCGCCGAGACGATGCTCGCCCTCGGCAACTCGGGAGACGCCCGCGCGCTGGGGCCGCTTCTGGAACTGCTCAAGAGCGACGATTATCGGATCGCTGGCGATGCGGCGAACGCACTCGGGTACCTGGGCAACGGCGAGGCCGAACTCCGGCTGATCGAGGCGCTCGGTGGGGATAACAACTGGCGCCAGGTGCAGGCGTGCGGGGCGCTGGCCAAGTTCGGGACCCGCAAGGCACTGCCGGCGTTGGAGAAATTGGCCAAGGATGACCGGTACACCGGCGCGCTCAATGTGAAGGGCGCGGCCGAGAACGCGATCCAGCGGATCACCAAACGAGAGAAGCGATGAGGCCCCTGGCAGACCGTGTTCTGCTCGGCAGCAGATCCGCTCCACGAGTAACGGCTCACAGGTGCCCCCGTCGCCGCCGCACCCGGCGCGGCAACTGACGCCGCCGGCTGATTCGGGGTTGCACCGCTCATCCGATCGTGGCGGGTGAGCGGGTTGTTCGGCGAGCGGAGGGCGTGACGTGTTCCGAATCGCGATCCGTGGGTATGCTTGCGTCTGCTCCCCGGGGCCGCACGAGGACCCGTGGCAGGTGGTGACCGACCCCGACATCCTGCGCACGCTCGACGGCCTCGTCGCCGACGACGAGACGTTCACCGACTACCTCGGGCCGGGCGGCCTCCACCCGACGCCGGAGGAGTTGGAACTGGCTGCGGTGCTCGAGCCCGGCGGGGGCATCACCTTCGGTCACCGCCCCGGCGAACCGTTACTGACCGCCACGACCGAGTACCGGTCGCCCCGGCCGCTCGCGCCGGCCGAGTTGCGGGCGCTGGTCGAGTACACGATGGGGCAGTGGTCCGACGGGATCGGGGACAACCTGTTTCAGAACTCCATCCACCCCGTCTATAGCCTCGAGTGCCTGTGGTCCCGAGAGGTGGTGCTGAGCCGCTGCCCGGGTGCCCACGTCGGGGCCGAGTACCCGACCGTTGAGGTCACCGAGGAGTAGGGCACGCCGAACCCGGCGCCGCACTGGCCCCTCCCTGCACGTGGTCTGTTCCTCCTTGCCCCTTGCGGGTTCGTATCACGGCTGAGCCGGTGGGCGGGTTGTTCGGCGACAGGGGGCACACGACCGATGATCACGAAGTGCGACATGATGGGGGTGTTGCTCGACGCCTGCCCGTCGTTCCGCCCGACCTGGGAGGCGTGGCTGGCCGAGTGGGCGGAGCCGGCCGACGACCGACCGCTGTACCTCGCCCTGGCGGAGTTCGCCCGCCACCTGATCGGGATGCTGGAGCGGGGCGAGGCGGCGGACTTTCCGGCCATCTTCGGGGCGGTCGAGCGGCTCCAGGCGGAGGGCGAGCACTACGTCCGAGAGGCCGCCATCGTCGGGCTGCTGGAGGACTTGCAGAACCTCAACCTGCACGCGGGCGGCACCGAGCCGGAGCAGTTCCGGCCGTTCCTCGGGCCGGAGTCGGCCGCCGCGTGGGACGAACTATACGTGCTCTGGCACAACGTCGGGGTGCTCAAGGCGGCAGGGCTGTTGGAGCCGACGCCCGGGCCGACCCCGGTGGTCGATCCGACCACCATCCAAGACCCCGAACTGCGGCGGGTCGTACAGCACGTGTACCGTCGCGGGTAGCCCAGGCGTCGAACCCGGCCCGGCACCGGCACCGGCCGCGTGTCCTGTTTTGCACCGCTCACCCGTTTACACTGGTGGCTGCGGGTGTCGCGGCCGGGCCGGCGAGCGGGTTGTTCGGCTCGGAAGCCGCCGGGCCGCGGAGGTCGTGGCGTGCGGTTGGAGTACCTGCCAGAGGGATCACCCGACTGCCCGCTGATCCGGCTGTTCGACTTCGTTCCGGCCGAGGCCGCCGCGCTCGGGGCGGCGGCCTCGGCCCTGGCGGCCGGCCAACTCGAGCGGGTGGCGGTTCACGAACTGCCGGGCGTCGCCCCGGTCGGCGGGTGCGAGTTGGTGTTCCGGCTGCGAGGCCGGGACCGGGCCGTCGTGCGGGTCGGGCCGGCGGCGTTCGAGTACAGGCTCACGGCCGACACGTGGGACAACGTGGCCGGGCTCATCGAGCCGTTCGCGGCCGGCGCCGACGGCCATCAGTGGCTGGCCGAGGCGCCGGGTCAGGTGTCCCTGCTGCTGTCCGCCTCGGGGCAGTGGTAGTGCCGTCCGCCGCCGGACCCGGGGCGGCAGCGGACGCCGCCATCGGATTCGGGACGCACCGCTCATCCGGTGGGGCGGCGCAGGTGAGCTGCAAGTTCGGCAAGCGGAGGCGCGGCGGATGGGCGGACCACCTGACACACGGACGCGGTCAGGCGTCCCGGAATGGGTGCTGGCTGTCGCGCGTCGGCATGTCGCCGGGTTCCGCCCGCCGCGCGGCCGGCGGTGGTGCGAGCCGGACGGGGTGCGGGTGCCCGGCGGCTGGTACTTCAACTACGCGGCCGAGCGCATCCGGCCCCGCCGCCACCCGGACACCGGGTTCGGGTTCGCGCCAGGCTACGTGGTCGACGACGACGGGTCGGTCCGCACGGTCGGCTGGGGGGAGCTGCGGGAAGTTCACGGGTTGCCGGCGGTGGAGTAGCGGTGAAGCCGAACCAGGTAGCGCGGGGTAACCCCACCGAGTTCCCCCGCGGGTTCGGCGGCCGGGTCGTCCCACATGGTGGTGGAAGCCGGACCCGGGGCGGCACCGGACGCCGCCATCGGATTCGGGACACCTCGCTCGTCCGGTGGGGCGGCGCAGGTAGGATTCATGTTCGGTGCGAGAGGGCGACCCGCGTGAGCGAAGCCGAGCAACAGATCATCCGTCTGCTGACCGAGATCCGTGACGCGCAGCGGGAGGAGTTGGCCTACCGGCGGCGGGTTCCTGAGGAATCGTTCGAACTTCAGAATAAATCAGTCGCCCTCCAGAGAGGGGCCGTCCGGGCACAGCGGGCGTATATGTGGGTCGTGATCGTCGGTGTCACGTTCGTGGTCGCGCTGATGGCTCTGGTGAAACTGCTGACCGGGCCGTAGGTCGCCGAGACCGAGCCCGGCGTGGCGCCGGGCACCGCCGGCTGATTCGGGGCGCCGGGCACGGCCGGTGGTGGCGGTGCCGGGGGGCTGATTGTGCGCCAACCGGAGGCACATGGATGAGCACCGGCGAAATACCTGAGATTTGTCGCGCCGCTCAATTCGGGCAGTTGGACCGGGTTCGTGCGATCCTTGCCGAAGATCCGGCGCAGGCGAACGTGCGGGGGTGTATGGGGTTCCTCCCACTGCACGGGGCTGTCGGGTGCGTTCACGCGCTTGAGATGACCGAGTTGCTCCTCGACGCCGGGGCCGACGTGGATGGGCAGAACGATGTGGGCGTCACCCCGCTGCACCTCGCCCGCTCACCGCAGATCGCCGACATTTTAGTCCGCCGCGGAGCCGACCTCAACCGCCAAGACAACCGAGGCCGCACGCCGGTCTGGATACACGCCACGGAGAGGGGCGGCGCGCGGGTGCTGCTCCGGTTGCTGGAGTTAGGGGCGGACCCAAACGTACCGGATCAGCTCGGTTGCACCGCGCTGGACGTCGTGCCACGCCATGATCCGTGCGACAACCAACCGGGGGAGCCGGACAAACTGGAGGTGCTGCGGCGGTTCGGCGCGTTACGGGGCATGCAAGGGGGCGGAGTCGTAATGGTTCGCACGTTTACCTCTTCAGACGCGCTCGAAATTCTTGGCTCATTCGCCTCTCGTCCGAGTAGCCGCAAGCTTCGCCTTATCGCATTAAGCTGGTGGAAGGACCCGTTTACCTATCGCGAGCTCCGAGGTGAGCCTCGGTCGGAGTGGGAACTTGCCTGCGGGAAACTTGTGGCGTGCGTCCAGCGATACGTCGAGGGGCAGGTGAGCGCAAGCGAGATTCGAATCGCGAAGCTCGAACACGACCGTAATCTGCCAAAACGATCCGCGGTTGAGTGCTACGCCTACCACTACCTCGCCCAACTTGCACATGAGGACGCTTGGGCGGCGTTGGCCGGTTGCTGGGGTGTGTTGAACGCCGACTATTGCGCACCTGACGATCCGGATCGTGCGGAGTACGCCAACATCTTGCGGTGCGAGAAACTGCCCGAGATCATTGGGAACCCGTTCCGCCCGTTCACGTTTTTGTCGTTGTGGCGCACCGGCACCGCTGTCGCCCTCGCCCGGCAGATGTACGAGTCGCACGACTTCTCCGCGATGCCGATCCTGGCAGACGCGCTGCAAGACGCCGGGTGTGACTCGGCGGACATCCTCGACCACTGCCGCAGTGAGGGGCCGCACGTGCGCGGGTGCTGGGTGGTGGACTTGGTGCTTGGCAAGGAGTAGCATCGAGCCGAGCCCGGCGTGGCCCCCGGCACCGCCATCTGATTTCGGGCGCATCGCTCATCCGATGGTGGCGGGTGAGCGGGTTGTTCGGCGAGCGGAGGCCACCGGCGTGCAGTCACTGTTGCGGCAGTTGCGAGAAGCGTTTCCGGACGCACCCCTACCTCCGCGTCCGATCACTGAGCCTCGGTGCCCGGAGTGCGACGCGGCCGACGTGGTGCTCGGGGGGCAGCCGTGGCCGGAAGTGGCCGCCGGTTTCCCCGGAGAGTGCCACCACGCGTTCCCGCTGCTCACCCCGACCGCCCAGCGGTACTACCTGCCGGCGTTCATGCTGTCGGCATTCGGGTCCAATGGCATGCAGGGCGACTCATTGGAGGCGGCGCTGATCGGCGGTGCGTTCGCCCCCCAATCCTTCACCCGCGCTCAGCGGTCGGCGATCGGGCGATGGGTGGTCGAGTACTGGGGCAGTTGGATGGGGTGGGAGGAACCACCCCCACAACTCGCCGCGTGGTGGGCCGAAGCGGGGGAAAGCCGAGCCGAACCCGGCGCGGCGCCTGACGCCGCCGGCTGATTGGGGGGCGCAACGCTCATCCGGTGACGGCGGTAACGGTGAGGTTGATGTTTGGCCGCAGGGGACTTCGATTGGTGCAGCACGACTACAACGGGTCGGGGCGCTGGAGCCGTGCCGCACTCCTGGCCCGCTACGCCGAACTGGCACGCCGTCTCCGGATCGAACCGCCCGCAGATCTGTGCCCGATGGAGGTGACGGCTGCGGGCGAGCGCTGGGTCTACCCGGTGATGATGCGCGTCATCGAAGGGATCGGGCGCGGGGACGCCGCCTGTGTTGAACTCGGCATCGCGTTTATCGAAGAGGATTCGCCCTTTCCGTTCGGTAGGCTGCTGAAATCCAACACCGCGCGAGCGCTGCGGCGCGCGGCCCTCACCCCAGAGCAGCAGGAGCGGATTCGCCGACGGGTTATTGCAATGTTGGTCGCCGGCAAGACCCCGCGCGAGTACCGGGAGTACGCCAAACTGGTGCGGAGGATTGGGGTCGGGGAGTGGTGGGCTCAGGCAGAGGGCCGGCTGAACTTGGCGAGCCCGTATGTGCGCCGTTATTACGACTACTTCAAGCGGTACGTCGTCGGTAACGAGCCCTCCACTGCCGCACCGGACCCGGCCGCGTGATTCGTTTTCCGTTGCGTGCGTGGTGCGTCGGCCGCACACCGCGGCCGGGCCGGTGGGCTCATTGTTCGGCCGCTCGGGGTGATGTCGTGGAAGCGTTCCCATTTACAAGCGCAGAGTGGGACCCCCTGGAGGATCTCGCCGACTCGATCCTCAACGCCAGTTCGTACAAGGACGACGCGCTCGCAGAGTCCCTTCGGCTCGAACTGCTTGAGCGGCTGGCCGCCCTGCGGGCGCGGCACGGCGACCACCCGGTGCTGCTCGAGACGGCCGCCGACTACACGGAAGCTGCTGCCGAGCGGGCCGTACTGTACCGGCGGGCGGTCGAAATCGCGGAGGCGCACGGCCTGCCGACGCTGAGCATCCGGACATCGTTCGCCCCGGTCCTTGTAAAACTGGGCGAACCGGCGGCCGCACTGGAGGAGTTGCAGGCGTGCGGGCGCGAGGCCGTCAGCGGCGACGCAGACGAGCGCGAGGGGTGGTTTTGGGAGCTGAAGGATGTGCCCCACGAAGCGGCGAGCGACGCACAACGCAGCGCGCTGTACCGGCGGGCCGAAGAGATCGCGCGGGCGCACGGCCTGCCGACGCTGAGCATCCGGCTGCTCCACATTCGGTTCCTGCTGGATGTGGGCCAGTTGGCCGCGGCGCGAGAGGAGTTGCGCGGGTGCGAGGATGAAGCGTCGCGTGCCAGCGAGGACGACCAGACTTTTTTCAAACAACTGTGTGGGGAGGCCAGTCCGGCCGAACCGGGCGCCGCACCGGACACCGCCCGCTGATTCGGAAGGCGTCACGGCCTGCCTCCTGGCGGTACAGGTGAGCGTGATGTGCGCCACCAGAAGGTAGCGGGGAGGGATCGTAATGTATCGGCGGTCGGTCGGTGCCAGGGGGAGGGGCACGGTGCCGGGCCTGGTCACACAGATCCGCCGCATGTACGCCGACATCGCCGACCACGGGGGCGACTTCGGTGACGGCGTGGAGCACGGCGAGTTCGACCCGTTCGCCGTGGCCGCCGCTCCGGGTCTGGCCCCGTTCGAGCGGGTCGGGGCGGCGGTCGCCGTTTTGTGCCGGCTGATGTGTGCGATCGACAACGGCGGCCACGCGTGGGTCGCGGCGGAATACGGCCCCCGGGTGCGGGAGCTGCTCTGGGCGGGGGCGCTGGACCACGAACCGCTCGTCCGGACGGCGGCCGAGGCGTTCTTCGCGTCCGAGGCCGCGTTCGTGGCGGCCCTGCGTCCGGTTTACGAGGGCGTGGTGCGGCGGTGGGCCGCGGATGTGGCATCGGGCGCCGCCGGCTGATCGGGGACGCGCCGCTCATCCGGTGATGGCGGTGCAAGCGAGCTTGATGTTCGGCCACTGGAGGGCACATGCGGTCCGCGCTAGCGAGGATCAAAAGCAAAGTCGCCCGGGTTGCTCATGAGGCACCCCTGCCCGCGTCCCGTTGCCCCATCCGGTGCGACCTGCGCCTCAACCCACCTCTGCGTGAGTCGGAGGTGGTCGCGTTTGAAGAGAAGCACCGCATCACGCTTCCGGAGGAGTACCGCACATTCCTACTCGAAGTGGGTAACGGTGGAATGGGGCCGGGCGAAGGTCTGAAGACGCTCACCGAATCTGCGGAGCGGTCTCCAACGTCCGATCTGGACCGGCCGTTCCCGTTCTCGTTCCGCATGTACCAAGAGGATGAGGGGCGGTTCATTGATGCTCGGCGCAATGAGCCGTACCATCAGCCCGGCGTTTTGTTCCTCGCGGCCGTTGAAGACCCCTGGGTGAGCGTGTACCTGGTCATCACCGGCGAAGATCGCGGGTTGGTCTGGGGGTGCGGGCTGGTCGAAGGCGGATGGAACCCGGAGGCTCCGACCTGGGAGGGCGATCAGAGGGCGATCGACGGCCCGCCCCGACGATTCCTCCGCTGGTACGAGGATTGGCTGAACGTAATACTGCCGAACGCCGATGGCGACGGAGAAGATAAGGCCTGTCCGGCGCGTCCCGAATAGGTACGCCGAACCGGATGCGGCGCCGGACGCCGCCGGTTGGCTTGTGACGCGCCGCTCGTCCGGTGATGGCGGTGCCGATGAACGTGTTGCTCGGCCGCAGGAGGTGCGGGTTGAATCCTGCTTGGCGGAAGGCGATTGCCGGGTTCGAGGTTTTCGGTGGCATCGTCGGGGCGGTCGGGGTAGTGGCCTCGCTCGGCCCCCACTCGGCCCCGGCCGCCCTCGTGCTCGGGGTGGCACTCGTCGTGGCGTACCTGGTCGCCGCTCTGGCCGGCGTCTTGCTCTGGCGGTGCGCCCGGGCCGGCCGGATCCTGTCGGCCGCGGTGTTCCTCGTTCAACTTCCCCGCGTCTGGTCCGTCCCGGTCACATGCGGGATCTGGTTCGGCCCGGACATCAGTCCGACCGTGATCGCCCGACCGGACGGGTTCCGGGGCGTGGTGTTCGATCTCCGGTTGTTCCCGTTCGCGGTTGTGGCAACAGGGTCCCCGGGGGCGCCGACCGGGCTCGGGGTGAGCGCGGTGTCCTGCGTCGCGCTGTGGCACCTGCTCGGCCGGGGCCGGCGACCGGTTGCGGCGAGCCACGGGCCGACGGGGGACGAGCCAGCAGGGGACGAGCCGGCGGCCGGCATCTCGGACGCGGTTGCCGCGTTCCGGGAAGCTCGGCGGGCGGTCCAACGGGCCAAGGGGCCGGCAGAACCCGCCGCGGCACCGGATCGCGACCCGTAGGTTGTTTGTCGGGCCGGCCGCGGCGTGCGGTGCAAGCGAACTTGTTGTCGGGCCGCAGGAGGTCGCGGACATGAGGCTCTGGGCCGGGCGGATTGGCGGCACCCTGGTAACCATAACGCTGGTCAACTTCGCGGCGTTCCTCGTCCACACCTCGAAAATCGGCGGGAGCACCGCGAACGGCAAGCGAGTCGAGGGCCGGTACTACGTCGGGGAACACGGGCGGTACACGGAGGTGACGGAGCGGCGGTGGCAGGCTATGCGGGCACACGAGGTGTCGGTGTTTATGACCCACACCCTCGGCGCCTTATTGGGTGGCGCGCTCCTGACCTACGCCGGGCGCGGCGGCCGGCAACCGCAAACGCCCGCCGAACCCGGCGCGGCTCACCGCCGCGCCGGGCCAGACGACAAGTGAGCGCGCAGCAAAGGCCGCGGCCCCGGGATCACTCCCGGGGCCGCGGCCTTTGCGCCAAGCTGAATTTGATAACCGCGAGCGGACGAGCAGCGAGCGAATTATGATCCGAGGAGAGTGCGTCCAAGGGTACGAGTGCCATTCAGAGCGGTTAGTCGCCGCGTACATGCTAGAATATGCGTGTTGATGGCTTGATTATGGGTGCCGTACAATTCGCGCGATCGGGGCGACCGTCGCCCGCCCCATATGACCGGTCGCATCACCTGAAGCCGTAAGAAAATGCGTCGCTGCCGCGCACGATAATGCCCAGCAGCTTTGCTCGCGCGGCGCCGGCCCGTGCCGGCCGTGTGCTGACGCCCCATTGCACGCCCTTACTGACGACGGATCCCCGCACGCCTCCTACCAGGCTTATTGCAATGAAATGGTTTCTGGACCTCAGCACGATGAGGAAGCTGCTCATCGGCTTCGCCACTCTGTCGGGCATGATGGCCGTAATGGGCTACTGCGCCATCTCCGGTATGGGGGCGATGGACGCGAGCACGGCCACCCTTTACGAGAAGCACCTCAAGGGGATGCACGCGATCGACGAGGCCAACACGTCAATCGCCCTCGTCGGGCGGTCCGTTCGGGCGGTCGTGCTGGCGGCCACTCCGGAGGACAAGCAGAAGGCCGCGGCCGGGATGAACGAGAGCCTGGCCCGGTGCGCGGCCATGCTGGACGCCGCGGAGCCCACGCTGGTCACCCCGGACGGGAAGCAGAAGATGGCCGAGGCCAAACGGCTGCTGCCCGAGTACGCGGAGGGCGTCAAGAGGGTCGTGGCCCTGAGCGCGGCCGACAAGAACCAGGAGGCGGTCGAGCACCTCAAAGGCACGGTGGGACTGGCGGACAAGATCATCGCGACCATGCGGGAGCTCGCGGAGAACAAGGTGCAAGCGGCTCGGGTCGGGTACCAGGAGAACGTCGAGACGTACCGGGGGGCCCGCCAGGTGCTGCTCGGCGTCACCGCGGCCGGTCTGCTCGGCGGCCTCGCGATCGGGTACCTCATCGCCGTCGTCATTACCGGGCCACTGAACCGGTGCGTAACCGTACTGGAAGGGGTGGCGGCCGGTGACCTCGCCCAGCGCGTGCAGATCGGCACGCGGGACGAACTCGGGCGGATGGCGGCGGCCCTGAACACGGCCATCGCGGCGCTCGTCGCGGCCAAGGAGGCCGAACAGCGGCAGGTCCGGGCGGACCGCGAGCGCGCCGAGCGGGAGGCGGCCGTGGCGCGCGAGCGGACCGAGCGCGAAGCCGCCGCCGCCCGAGCCCATGCGGACCGCGAGTCGGCCGCGGCGGCCGAACTGGCACGCAAGGTGGCGGCCGTGCAGACCGGGGTGGCGGCGCTGGCGACGGGCGACTTCACCGTGTCGATCCCGGACCTGGGCAGCGACAACGTGGGCCAGATGGCGCGATCCCTGAACGAGTCGGTTGTGAGCATGCGGACCGCCCTGGAGGGGGTGCGGGAGGTGGCCGAGCAACTGGCCGAAGCGTCCGGGCAACTGTCCAACGCCAGCGAGGATATCTCGTCGGGTGCGCAGGAGCAGGCGTCGAGTTTGGAAGAAACAGCCAGCGCGCTCCAGGAGATCACGGCGACGGTGAAGCAGAGCGCGGATAACGCGCAGCAGGCCCGGCATCTGGCCAGCGGGTCCAAGGAGGTGGCCGAGCGGGGCGGTCAGGTGGTGAGCGGCGCGGTCGAGGCGATGGGCGAGATCAACGCGTCCAGCAAGAAGATCGCGGAGATCATCACGACGATCGACGAGATCGCGTTCCAGACCAACCTGCTGGCCCTCAACGCGGCGGTGGAGGCGGCGCGGGCGGGCGAGCAGGGGCGCGGGTTCGCGGTGGTGGCGACGGAGGTGCGGAACCTGGCCCAGCGGAGTGCCACGGCGGCGAAGGAGATCAAGAGCCTGATCCAGGACTCGGTGAGGAAGGTGGACGCGGGCAGTGAACTGGTGAACAAATCGGGCGACACGCTGTCCGAGATCGTCACCAGCGTCAAGCGGGTGACCGACATCGTCACCGAGATGGCCGCCGCCAGTAAAGAGCAGTCCGCCGGCATCGAGCAGGTGAACAAAGCGGTCTCCCAGATGGACTCCGTCACCCAGCGGAGCGCCTCCCAGACCGAGGAGATGAGCGCCACCGCCCAGGCCCTCACCGACCAAGCCGGCCAGCTCCGGGATCTGGTTGCGAGATTCAAGCTGGGCGGGGCGGCCTACCGCCCCAGCGCGACCCGGGCCGGACGCCCGGTGAGTGCCCCGAAACCGCGCCCGGCGGTCGCCCGAGCGGTCGGGCACACGCGCCACAGCTCAAACGGGCACGGCGGCCGCCACGAACTGGATTCCGTGGGCGGGGACGGGTTCACGGAGTTTTAACTCTTGATCCGACCGCGCTGAAGTCGATCGACGTGATTCGGAAGCGTCCGAGGATGTAGGTCCGAAAGCACCGGCGGACTCGCACCTTGTGCCGGCCGGTCGGGCAGAGGCCGGCGCCGCGCCCGCTCAGTAGCAGGCGGTCGCACCGGCTGATGCGGTCGCGGGAGGTATCCGCAGAGTACACGCGCCTTAACCCGTGACGGCGGCAACACATGTTCCACGCGAACGTTTCGGCCTACGCCCTCGTCACCGGGTGGCGCTATTGACCGCTCGGCGAGGTGGTCTGCAACCGGAAGCGGCCTCGGGATCACTCCCGGGGCCGCTTCGTTTCAGTACCGTCGCCCCGCCGTTGACCGTCTCAGCTTCTTCCTTGTCGTCCACAGGTGGGCGTGCGACAATCACCACGTCACTCCCCAACTGAAGGGTCTCGTGAGCAAACCGACAGTCCCGGCCGAAGAGGAAATTGCGCGGCTGCCGCGGTGGGCACGAGTCACGTTCGCGGCCCGGTGCCCGCGCCGCGCTGCCGCGGCACCGGACGGTGACCCGTAGGTTGTTTATCGGACCGGCCGCGGCGTGCGGTGCCGGTGAACGTGTTGTTCGGCCTCCGGAGGCGCACTGATGGCAGCGTGGTTCATGTCGGCCGAGTTCCTGCTGTGCGGGTGCGCGGTCATCGGCTGGGTATGGCTGGTGCGGGTCGCCGGGGCCGAATGGCCGTCCCTGAAGCGGGTGAACGACGCCCTGGGGGCCTCCACCCCGTGGTACGTCCGGAAGATGGTGGCGGCCCGCCGCGCCCTGCTCCCGGCGGGAGTGGCGGCGGCGGTCACGGCGGCGGCGGTTCCGGACGCCCGGCCCGGTATCGCCGCGGGCGTGCTGGCCGTCGCGGCGCTGGCGATGCGGTGCGCGAACGAGAACAACCGTCGGATACTCCTGCGGTCGAGCGGGTCGGCGCCCCGCGGTCCCGGCGGGTGGGACGACCCGGGGCCGGACGCCGCCGGGGCCGGATCTCGCGCGCCCCGGCCCAACCCGCCGGCGCCTGGTCGGGCGGACGTCCTTCGGGCCGGCGCTGCCGAGGCGGAGTGATACCGAATCCGATTGAAGAGTAACGGTCTTCTGTAGCCGGCCTCTGTGAGGCCGGTGCGACACCACCCGTATACCACCGGCCTCACAGAGGCCGGCTACAGAAGACGGCCTGGATACCGATCAACCGGATTCGGTGTGACGCACCACCGATCGGGTGAGGGGTGGCGAATGTGTCGCTCGGGAAGGGGTAACGGGGCCGAACCCCGCGCGACCCCGACCGGGTGAAGTGCCGCGATTGAGGTCACGGTTGCGCTCCCCGCGGCGGGTGAGCGGGAGGTACGTCGTGTGGAACTCGTTCGGGCACCTGTCACGGTTCGCGATCACCCTGGGCAGCTTCTGGGGCAACGGGGATGCCGTTCGCGTAGTCGATGTGTACGCGGCCGGCCGGCGGCTCACCTGCGACGACAATCACGCATACGTCCCGCACTTCGCAGGCGAACTGGAGCGATCCGTCAGGGCGCTACTCGACGGGCCACAATACCGCGGGGTCGGCCGTCCCTTTCCGGAACTGTCTCCTGCCGACAACCACCGCCGGCTGTGCGCGGACGCGGTGACAGACAACGGCCAGTACCTCGACTACCGGTTTATGGACTGGGGGCCGACGGCCGACAACGTGAGCATGCACTACTTCCGCGAGGGCGACACGGCGTTCCTCCCGTTCTCGTTCTGGCGGGCGAACCACCACGACCCGTCCGAGTTGGGACAGGTGTTCGTTGCCGAGCTTCCGTGGCGGGAACTGGCCTGTGTGCTACACGAGGCGGCTTGGGCGCTTATGTGGGCGTGGGCCGACCGCTCTCGATGGCCACAGCAGGCCGAACCCGACGCAGCACGGGCACCGGCGGCTGATTTGTGACGCGCGGCTCATCCGGTGATGGCGGTGCCGGTGAGCTTGTTCGGCAAGGGAGGGCTTCGCGGCGTGGAGGCGATTGGGAGCGATCCCCGGTACACATCCGCCCGTCACTTCGCGGTGGCCGGGTGTAACCTCGATCGGGCCTGCGAGTTGCTCGCGGGTTGGCGGGGCGGGGCGCTGGGGCTGCCTGCGTTCGAGTACGACGGTCAGCGGAACTGGTGCGGCGAGTGGTCGTGGGGCGAGGCCCGCGGCCCTGTGGTTGGTGTCAACGTCACTCAGGTTCACGAGATCAGGGACGCCGGCGAGTGGGCGTTCCTCACTGGTGCGCTGGCGGGCGCGACTACCGACGTGTCGCTGTTCTGGGCGGCAGAGGCGTCGCCGTTGGTGAGCGCGTTGGAGCGAGAGTTGCCATCACTGCTCGGCTGCCCCGTTGTCAAGCGAAGAGGGTAGCGCCCTCCGGTAACTGAACCCGGCGCGGCACCGGGCACCGCCGGCTGATTTGTGACGCGCCGCTCGTCTGGTGATGGCGGTGCAGGTGAGCTTATTGTTCGACAACCCACGGGCTTCGCGGCGTGGAGCAATTGGACGAGTGGCTGGCCGCGATCGGCCGCCCGACCTTTGGCGACGACGGTTGCCGGGATCGAGCGATCGCCGCGATGCGGGCCGCCGGCGTCGATGCGGTGTTCCCCCTGCTGGTCGGCCGGCTCGTGTCCGTTGACGCTCAGGTCCGCTGCGACGCCATTACCGGGATGCTGTTCCTCGATGCGCCGCAGGCGATCCCGGCCGTGACCGGGATGCTGGCCGACCCGGATCCGGTCGTCCGCTGGCACGCCAGCGGGTGCCTGCACGACTTCGGGGACGCGCGGGCCGTGCCCGCCCTCGTCCGGGTGATGCGGTCCGACCCGGACCCGCAAGTGCGCGGCACGGCCGCCTACGCCTTGGGTGGGATCGGCAACCCGGCCGCGATCCCCGACCTGTTGGCCGTGCTCGGAGCGGACAACGAGCACGACATCCACGGGCACTCGCCCAGTTCGTGTGCGGCCACCGCCTTGGACGATATCCTTGGCGCCCACGAGGCACGCACCCATGCGGGTAGCGGTCTGTACCGCATGGCGGAGTGGCCGGACCCGGGCCGGCGGCGACATCTTGCGGAGGAGCTGTTCCGCCGGTGGTCGGACGCCTCCGCCGAACCCGGCGTGGCACCGGACACCGACCGTTGATTTGGGACGCACCGCTCATCCGGTGACGGTGGTGCAGGCAAGATTGCCATTCATCAACAGGATTCAGATCATGCGAATTCGTCACTCGGATGGGACGGAAGGCAACATCAGCCCTACCGATGTTGAGCTGATGCATTTCGTTCTCAACTCCCTCGATGCAATCAGAAACCGCTCATCGGTTGTTGTGTGCGCGCAATGCAGTCGCCATTTTCTGGTCAACAATCAGGACTTCCACCAAGTTACTCTTTGTCCAGAGCATCGCTAACAACCGGAAGTGCTAATTTTGTACTGTAGCAGCCCTGTCTGCCGCCTCGCAACGTTGATGTAACGGTTTATCTTGGCGGCAGGCCCGTGAGCTTGATTGTCCAACTACCCTGGCTTGTTTGCGGGAGTGCCGCGCGTGTGGTCCGCAATGCGGTAGACGGTGGTGTGGCATGAGGTGGCAGGCGTCGCCTTGGCCCCGCCCGGCCGCTGGTCGAGCGGGCGGCCTCGGCGTTGGGGTACAAGGTGTGTGTGGGGTGAGCGCCCGGACGCCGAACCCGGCGCGGCACCGGACACCGCCCGCGGATTCGGGGCGCACCGCTCGTCCGGTGGGGCGGTGCGGGTAAGCTTGTGGTTCGGCAGGAAAGGCAACGGATGCAGATCAGCCGCGAAGTCTTTGATGAGCAGCGACGGCCCCGCTTCGGGACGACCAACCCCGAGCGGATGCGGCTCGCGTTCTGGGAGTGGATGATCCGCGGCGACGAAACGCCGCCGGCCGACGCGGGGTGCGTGCTCGGCGAGTTCGGCCTGATGATGCGGGCCGGCGTCCTCAAGTCCGGCTACGGCCCGTACCGCGCCCGCGACCGGTTCCAGGTGCCGCTCAACCGCGACGACGGGCCGATCTGGACGTTCGACCGCATGGGGCAGACGCGCACCGACCTGCCCGACGGCCGGGTGGTCTGTGTCGGTGGCGAGCACGAGGACTCCTACGACCCGGACTTCTGCATCTACAACGACGTGGTGGTGTTCGGTCCGGACGGCCGGATCGAGATTTACGGGTACCCAAAGGAGGTGTTCCCGCCGACCGACTTTCACACCGCGAGCCTCGTCGGCGACCGCCTCATCGTCGTCGGGTGCCTCGGCTACCGGGACGAGCGGCGGCCCGGCCACACGCCGGTCTACGCTCTCGACCTGGCCGACTACCGGATCTCGCCGGTGCCCACCGCGGGGGAGGCACCGGGGTGGGTGTTCGAGCACGAGGCCGACGTTAACTCCGACGGGGTAATCACCATCCGCGGCGGCAAGGTCGTTGAGGAGCGGGACGGCAAGGAGCAGCACCGGCGGAACGTCGAGGAGTTCGCGCTCGACACCCGATCCGGGGTGTGGAGGCGGTTAACCAACCGGAACTGGTTGCAGTTCGTCGTCCGCCAGGAAGACCGGCGGTGGTTCGTACTGGAGCACAGCGCCGGACGAGAGGCACTTTATCCGACGGTCACCGCACACACACCGGAGCCGTGCAGCGAGTGGAACCAGATCCGGTTCCGGGTCGAAGGCGTCCCGGTGTCGGTCACGGAGGGCGTCAGCGAGATCGAGATCATCGTCGAGGGCCAGTTGCCGGAAGATTTGGCCGTCCGCATCGCCGAGGAGGTTCGGGCCAACGCGGAGAGGGCGATTGGGAAGCGGTGCGTGCTGGCCAGGGCGTAGGTCATCGCGCCGAACCCGGAGCGCACCGGACCCGGCGGCGTGATTCGTTACCGTAGCTTCGTAGCCCTCCGATGCCACCGGGCCGGTGGGCTTATTGCTCGGCGAGGGAGGGCGGCGCGGTGTGGCGGCGTGTGTGGCTGATCGCCGGCACCGGACTCGTGCTCGGCATGTGCTTCGGGTGCGGGTTGATGGCCGGTCTGTTGGGCGGCACTCGGAAGGCGTACCACCTGCGCTATCTGGAGGAGCGGGAGGCCGTCGCTCCCATTCTGAAGGCCGATCCGGCGTTCGCGGGCATCGAACTGTGTGAGCGCTCCAGCGGCGGTATCTACCTGATGGGAGAGGTGCCCACACCGGCGGACGTTGAGCGGTTGCGGGTCCAGGTGTTGCGGACGGTCGGCGAGCCCCGCAGCCGGGAAGTCATGCTAAACGTCAGCGTGAGGCGGTCGCGCCGCGGCTGACACCGCCGTGCGGTTCGGAGCGCGCCGCTCGTCCGGTGAGGTGGTGCGGGTGAGGTGTCAGTTCGGCAACGGGAGGGCGCACCGTGGAGTGGTTCGAGCTTCAGCATGAATCCGGTTGCGAGGGGCCGGCCGTCTATCGGCTTCGGTTGGCAGATGCCAACGGGCAACCAATCCCGATCCCGACGCTTCTGGGCGGCCCCGACCCGTCGGGCATCATTGACATCGGTGAGGCCGGCTCTTTCGAGCGACGCCGGTTGCAGATCATCAGCGGCGTCGAGCGGTGCTACGGCCACTCAGCGGGCAACATGTACCGCTACCTTTGTCAGTTCACCCGGCTCCAAGAGGTTCACCCGGGCTGCCGCTTGCAATACAGCGTTCGGGCGGCCCCCAGCAAAGGACAAGCAGAAGATTGGGAGGCCGAGGCCATCAAGGAGTACATCATCCGTCGCGGTCAGCTCCCGATCCTGAACCGTGAGTTGCCGCGTGCCTACGACGATGTGGTCTGGAACGCCGTTTGGGAGCGGGTGTTCGGTCCCGTCACGGATGCGCCGGTTGCCGCTGAGCAAGCGTGAGTAAAGGCCGGCCGAACCCAACGCGGCACCGGGCACCGCCACACGACCTGTGACGCGCCGCTCGTCCGGTGACGGCGGTGCGGGCGAGCGGTGCGTTCGGCGCCGGAGTTCGCGGACGAGGACACGCTAATGGCAAACGACGCGGAACGGTTCGACTGGATCCGCCCCATCCTCCGCGTGAAAGCCGCTCCTCCGCCGGATGCGGACACCGATCTCGACGCCGCCGAACGGCTGCTCGGCTCTCCGCTACCTGCTGGCTACCGTGCTTTCGCACGGCGGTTCGGCCTCGGCGGTCGGCTGCACACACTACCAGAGTTGTTCCGCCTGCTACCCGCAGACACGCCTGAGCCGCACTGGGCGGACTCGGTTATCGACGCCACTCGGTTCTGGCGGTCGCCCGATGCGGCCGAAGATGTGCTACCGAACGACTTCCTTTGCCAAGCCATCATCTTCGGAATAGACGAGGGGGCGCGGACCTTTGCTTTCCACACGGGAGAGGTAACCGGCCCTGCGGCTGCGGAATACCGCGTCTACCAGATCCCTCGCGGCTGCGGCCCGGAGCCGATCTGCGAGTCGTTCGAGGACTGGCTGCATTGGGTTCACAGGGGATATGATCCGGCCACTTGGGGCGGCACCGACGAGGACGATGATGGGGATGATTCGCCACCTCGGCCGCCGTCTCACACGATGCCATACGAGCGCTTTTAGGGCCGAGTTTCGTCCTGCTGTTCGGTCGTTGGCACCTCCGCGGTCCTCAACGCCCAACCCCGGCGCGGCCCCGGCCCCGGCCATGTGGTCTGCTTTCCAGCGCTCTCCGGTTCGTGTCATCGGCTGGGGTGTCGCAGCCGAGCCGGTGAGTTCGATGTTCGACGTTGAGGGCCACGGCGGTGACGGTGTTACGACGTATCGGGCCGTGGTTGTGGTTATTCGCCCTGGCGTGTGGCGCCGCCGGGGTGTACGGGCTGGCGGACCTCGGCACCGCGGGGCCGGTCGGCAAGTTGTTGCTGGTCGGCCCGCACGCGGCGGGCGGAGCTCTGGCGGCCGGGGGCGGCCGTCAACGGACGGCCGCCGGGCTGGTAGCGGTCGCGGGCTCCGCGGCAATGGCGGGCTTGTCCTGGGTGGACGCTCTGGACCGGCAGACCGAGGGGCGCGAGTGGCGGTTCAACAACGCCCTGTCCGGGGCCATGTACTGCGTGGCCAACTGGTTCGTGCTGGTGTTTGTCGGGTGTGTGGTGCTGGTCCTGTCCGCGCCGGCTAAGGCGGTCGTGGTGCCGTCAGGAGCGGGGGAGGAGGGCGTCGCGCCGAACCCGGAGCGCACCTGACACCTCCGTCTGGTGTGTGACGCAACGCGGCCGGCGGCGCGGCGGCGTCGGCGAGCTGTTTGTTCGTTCGGTAACACGAGGCGCACCGATGGCGGAAGGGCTCCCACTGTTCTCCACGGCCGCCCTCGCCGTCCTCGACCGGATGCCGTTCGACCCGGCCGCCCGCGGCAGTTACGACCTGATGTCCGGCGGGCTATGGTGGCCGGACGAGTTCCCCGGCCCCGGAACGGCGGACGGGAAGTTGGTCCGCTTGGCGGGCGCGTACCGCTGCCTCCTCGCTTACCGCCGGGCGCTCACGCTCGGGGAAGAGCGGGACGGGTTCCGCCCGGTCTGGGAGCAGGTGGTCCGACACGCCCCCAACTGGCCGGGGCTGCGGCCGGAGCGGCGCGGGAACCGAGCGGCGCAGCGGCTGCGGGCCGCCCTCCGTCGCGCGGACACGTGCCTGGCCGACTTCGAGTCGCGGCTCGGTGCGGGCGAACCCGGCGCGGCGCAGGACACCGCGGGCTGATTTGTACCGCACGGCCGGTAGTGGTGCGGGCGCGTTTGTTACTCGGGGGCATCTGCCCCCGAGCCGTGGAGGGCGGGAATGGCGTGGTTCCGCTGTTTCATTCGGGGTGAAGGCTTCCCCGGCGAGATCGTCGGTGAGACCGGGCCGGTCGGGTTCTACGTCACCCGGTTCGTCGAGGCCGCGGCCCCGGAAGCCGCCGAGGTCGCCGCCCTCCAGGTACTCAAGGCCGACCCGAAGTTGGCACCGCCGCCGGGCTACACGCCGTCCGGGCAGGCACGGGTGGTTTTCGAGGAGATCGAGGAACTGGCCGCCGAGCCGGTGCCGGCGGTTCAGCCCGGCTTCGCGTGGCACCCGATGGAAGGCTAAGCGCGCGGTCGAGCGGGCGGCGGCGGTCCTCCTGCTGCCGCGACTGTTCCGCTGGTTCGAGCCTCTGGCGGGCGGCTGCTGGCGGCGGTACGTTTTCCGGTACGCGGTGCTGGTGCGGGACCGATGCGCCGAGCGCCCGGCGGTGTCGGTGCTGGGCATCTGAAGGCGCGCCGAACCCGGCGCCCGCGGGGCCGTGGCGGTGCAGGTGGGCGGCGGGCCAAACGGCGGGGCACTCGGGTGGTGCTGGCGCGGGTGTACTACGAGTTGTTCTCCCACGAGGCCGAGTGGCTCGATGCGCACTCCGGCGCGGATGCCGAACTGGGCCGGCAACTGCGACTCGAGATGACCGACGGCTCGCGGGTGTTCATCGCCTGGGCGTGGGGGGCGGACGGGGACGGCTACCACGTGGAGTTCGCGCCGCACAGCTTCTGCGCCGGTGCCCCGGAGGTGGACCGCGACGTTTCGGCGTGGCCCCTGTGGTCGCCGCTGGTCGGCCAGCCGGTTACGCTGTCCTACGTCGGCGAGGGACAGCAGGTGCTGGCGATCCGGGCGGCCGGTGCGGCGGCCTACTGCTGCTCGTTCGGCCGGGGCGTGTGGGGCATGGACGAACTCCGCGTGGGCGACCGGCCGCCGCAGCACGACCGCGAACCGGCTCGCGGCACGTGATCAGATTTCCACAGCTCGCGGCGTTTCGTGTCGGATGGTGGCCCTGGCCGGTGGACGGTTCGTTCGGTCACCGGAGGCGCTTGAGATGCGTCGGCTTCTGCTGGCGGCGTGGGTGCTTGGCGCGGGCGTGTACGTCGCCGCCGCCATCGTGTGGGGCGGGTACGACGGCTTTCCAGACATGGCGGTGCTGCCGGCGTGTGGGGCGGTCGCCAGCGCTGCGGTTGTCGGGCTGGGATCGCTGGCCGGGCGGCTCCTGCGCCTGACCCCACTCGGGCGGCTGTGGCGGTCCAGCCCGGCGTGGGCCGCCGTTACCGTGGTCGGCAGCGCGGCCCTGCTCGGATTCGGATCAGCGGCCGGGCTGACCAGCGAGTCCACGCACTCGGACACCGGTGAGACGTTCCGGGCGCTCCACCCGCTGGCCGCACTCGGCGGGTACGCCTTCCTGTTGTTCGCGGTGGCGCACTGGCCGCTCGGCGGCCGCGCGGGCGCCCAACCAGACGCCGTGTCGCCCGCGGGTGCCACCCGCCCCCGGTAGCGGTCAACGGCCGGCACCGGCCGCGTGAATTGTTCCCCGTGCCTGTCTTTGTCACTCACCGGGGGCGGCGGGCCGGTGAACGGAATGTTCGGCGGAGGAGCAAACGATGGGCGACAATTCACCGCTGGAAGATGACGTGCTCCTCAAGGGCACGCTGACGGTGGTCGTCCGCCGGCGCGACGGCCGTCCGGGGGCCGGGCAGCGGGTGCGGATACGCGGGTGCGGGTTCGTCTGAGGCACGACGACCGCCGTCACGGACCGCGACGGCGTGGCCTCGGTCGAGGCCCCACTCGGAAAGGTTGAGGTGGCCGTCGGCGGGGTCTGCGAGGAGGCGTGGGTCGCGGTGGACTTGGAGACCGTGGTCGAGGTCACCGTCGGCTAGCACGGGCACGCCCCCCGGCGCGGTACCGGAGGGCGGTACAGTTTCGAGCGCCAGTCGTCTAATGAGTAAGACGCCGCTTTGCTAAAGCGGAGACGGGAGTGCAATTCTCCCCCGGCGCGCTCCTGTGGCCCAACCGGCACACCACCGCGAGGTGCTCCGTGAAATGGTATACAGGCGCGATCGCCGCGGTCCTTTACTCAGAGCGTGCTCGGGCTGATAGTCCTCAACTCGGGCGCCGGTCGTCTAATGAGTAAGACGCCGCCTTGGCAAGGCGGAGACGGGAGTGCAATTCTCCCCCGGCGCGCTCCAACGGTTCCGTCAGCTCGTGCGCACGCCATTCAGTACATGCGCGCACACGGCCGCGAGGTGCTTCGCGAAGCGGTGCGCGGTCAGCCCCTCGTCCCGAACGGGCGGCAGCGCGTCCCACGCGCAGCGCAGCGGGTGGTCGGCCGGCAATCGCTCGAGCGTGCCCCGCACGCCGGCCAAGTCGTCCGTCCCCGGGTACGCGCTCAGCGGGCACAGCGGTTCGGCGCCCGGCGCAGCCGACACGCGCAGCCACACCTCGCGGGCCGCCGCCGCGACCCGGGGGTCCGTTTCCGCGCACCGCCGCACCACCACAGGCACGAGCGGAAGCACCGCCGCCGGCTCGATGCGCGCTAGGGCGCGGAGCGAGGCCAACCGCACCTTCGGGTGGCTGTCGGCGGTCGTCCGCGCGAGCAACCGCACGGCCCCCTCGGCGAATTCGGGCGCGACGTAGCCGAGCGCCCGTGCGGCCCGCGCCCGCTGGCGCTCGAACCGGTGCGCCACCGCGCCGCCGTAGTCGCGTTCGGGGCGGACGTGCGGGCCGGCGGTGCCCGCCGCCGCGAGGCGCACGTGCGGACTCGGGTCGTGAAGGGTCATGGCGACCAGGGCCGCGAGAACGGCCCAGTCGGAGCCGGCGAACCGGCCGGCGGCGAGCGCCGCGGCCTCGCGCACGCACCACACCGGATCGCGGAGGGCGGCGGCGACCGCGCCGGGCGGAACCGAGTCGGCGAGCACCGCCCGGCGGCGCACCGCGGCGTGCGGGTCGCTCAGGGCGTCCGGTGGTGTTTCGGTCGCGTCGTCCACGTTACCGCCTTCGGAACTCGGCTCAACCGGGCAAGCGCTCCAGTAAATCATACACCCCGGTCGTCCCGGTCCACACGAAGCCGAGACGCCGGTAGAGCCGCTGCGCGGGGTTGTTGGCCTCGACGTGAACCCGGACGGGCTTGTTCGCCGCGGCGGCCTCGGCGAGCAGGCCGGTCAGCAGGCGCGTGCCCACACCCAACCCGCGGAACGCCGGCAGCAGCGCGATATCGACGACCCGGATCTCGTCCGCGCGGTGGTCCACGTAGAACCGCCCGACCGGTTCGTCGTCGCACACGATCACGTCGAACGCCGCCCGGCCGAAGTGCTCGCGGTAGTGCGCGTCTTGGGTGCGGAACTGCATCCGCAGAAACGACTCGACCCGCTCGGGCGGCCAGCCGGCGGGCGCGAGTTCGTCGTACCGGGTGCTCGCGTACACGCGGTAGAGAAACTCGGCGTCGGCGGGCACGACCGGCCGCAACGTGACTAATGGCAACGTGGTCATGGGCGCGTCGGGTAAATGCCGGCGGGGCAACGATGAACGTGGTCCCCGGAACGACTGCGTGTTGTTGTGCGGTGCCCCGCCTCCGCCGGGACCGACCGCCGCCGGGAACATGGGCCGGAGCCGGAGGCCCGCGGCGTTACCGGTCGGGTACCCGTTCACGGCGGGCGGTCACGGAACGAGTCCGGCACAGTTTCGTTCATCATGCGGGCGAATCGTAACCGCAAGCGAATGAAAATCAATAAAATTATTCCAATTAATCCGCGCCTGTCTTTACTTCGGCGGCGGTCTCGGTCTGCACCCCGCTTCGTTGCGCACGATTGGCCGTCTGACCGCGAAATTTTCGCCCCGCTCGCCAAGTAATGTCTGGTGACGAACATTCGGATGGCGTGATAGGCTCGATTCAGTCTTGACACGACGGGCCTCCGTCGGTCCCGGCCGAACCGAACGGCGCCGGCTCCTCACGGCCGCTACGGAACCGCTGCGGCCCGGCCCTCCCCGCGAGCACCACCATGCCCCCCTGGATCAGCAAGTTGCTCGGCCGGCCGCGCACGAGATCACGCCCCCGCGCGGCCGTCGCGCTGCGGCTGGTGCGGCTCGAGGGCCGCGACGTGCCCGCCCTGATCGGGCTGGAAGCGACCGACGTGCCCGTGTCCGTGACCGGCGGTGTGGACCGGGGGGGCGACCTCGCGGTGCGGGCTGACGGCAGCGGCTTCGTCGTGACCTACGAAGCCCCGGACGACGCGGGCGGCGGGATCTACTTCAAGCGGTTCGACGCCAACTGGCAACTGGTCCAGGGGCCGGTCGCGGTGAACACGGTCACCGCCAACGACCAGCAGGCGCCGTCGATCGGCGCGGATTCCGCCGGCAACTTCGTCATCGCCTGGCAGAGCTTCGGCCAGGACCCCGGCGACAGCGCGGCCCAGGCAGGCGTCTACGCCCGCCGCTTCCTGGCCGACGGCACGGCGCTCGACGCCGCCGAGTTCCGGGTCAACACCACCACGGCCGGCCAGCAGCGCGAACCGGACGTGGCGGCCAACGCCGCGGGCCAGTTCGTGATCGCGTTCCAAAGCGGGGCGCCCATCGCGGACATTTACGCCCAGTCGTACGCGGGCATCACCACCGGCGGGAGCGGCGCACCCGCGGCGGTCGGTGGCGAATCCGTTGTCAATAACGCGTTCGGGTCCCAGGCGGAGCCGGCGGTGGCGATCGACGGCGCCGGCAACTACGTGGTGGTGTGGCAGAGCCCCGGCCGGGACAGCGCCAGCACGAGCGATTTCGGCATCTTCCTGCGGCAGATGGGCCGGAACGGGACGCCGGCCACCAGCGCCGAGTTCCTGGTGAACACCGTGACCGCCGGGAACCAGCAGCGCCCGGACATCGCGATGGACGCGGGCGGGAACTTTAACGTCGTCTGGTACTCGGACAACATCGACGGGTCGGGCACGGCCGTCGTGATGCGGCGGTTCCAGGTGGGGGGCGGGGCCTTCGGGGGTGAGTTCCGGGTCAACGCGACCACGACGGGCAACCAGATCAACCCGCACATCGACGCCACCGCCGGCGGTACCTTCCTGGTCACCTGGACCGGCACCGAAGGCGACCTCGACCCCGCCGGCACCGACGTGTACTTCAAGGTGTACGACTCGTCCGGCGGCGTGGTGGTGCCCGAACGAGCGGTCAGCCCGACCGCCGCTAACAACGACGCCGCCGAGGACAACGCGGTCGGGGGGATCAGCGCCGCGGGCGACTTCGTGATCCTGTTCGACAGCGGCGCCGCCGGCACCTCCGACACGTACCTGCGCCGGTTCGCCGAGGGGGCGGGCGTCGGCTTCACCGCGGCCACATCGAGCGGGCCGGAGTCGGCCGGCGCCGCCGTCGGCCTCACCCGGACCGGTGCGCAATACGTGTTGGCAAACGTGGCCACCACCGTGCAGGTGACGCGCACGGGCGGGAGCGCCGTCCCTTGGGCGGACTTCACCACCTCGTTCCCGGCGGGCGTCACCTTCCCGGCCGGCGCGACGGCACAAACGCTGACGATCGCCGTGACGGACGACGACGCCGTTGAACCGAACGAGACGATCGTGCTGGGCATCGCCACCGTCACCAACGGAACCGCGCGCGGCCAAGTGACGCACGTGTACACGATACTGGACAACGACCCGCTCTCCGTGCTCGCGGTGAACAGTCCGAGCGTGACCGAAGGGGACTCCGGCACCCGCGCGCTCACCTTCACGGTCACCCTCAGCGCGGCGAGCGCGAGCGCGGTCACCGTCGGTTACGCCACCGCCGACGGCACCGCCACCGCCGCCGATTACACCGCCGCGTCCGGGACGCTCACGTTCGCCCCCGGAGAGACCTCCAAAACCGTCACCGTTCTGGTCAACGGCGACACCGCCAATGAAGCGGACGAAACGCTCACGGTGGTGCTCTCGAACCCGGTCAACGCGACCATCGGCACCGGCACCGGCACCGGCACCATCACCAACGACGACCCCGTGCCGGCTCTCAGCGTCGGGGGCGTGACGCTCGCCGAGGGCAACGCCGGGGGCACCAACGTCACCCTCACCGTGTCGTTATCGGCACCCAGTGGGCAAGCGGTTTCCGTCACCTACACCACCGCCGACGGCACCGCCACGGCCGGCGCCGACTACGCGGCGGCTTCCGGCGCACTCACGTTCGCGCCCGGCGAAACTTCCAAAACCGTCACCCTCAGCGTCAGCGGGGACGCAACGTTCGAGGACGACGAATCGTTCGCGGTGAACCTGTCCGCCCCGGTACACGCAACCGTTGCCGGCGGGTTGGCGCTGGTCACCGTCACCAACGACGACCCGCTCCCGACCGTTACCCTGTCGCTGGCCGGCGGCCCGCTCACCGAGAGCGGCGGCGCGGCCACCGTCACCGCCACTCTGTCGAACCCGTCGGCGTTCCCCGTGGTGGTGACCCTCGGGTTCACCGGCACCGCCTCCGGCGCGGACTTCACCGCGTCGGGCACCCGCATCGCCATCCCGGCGGGTTCCACATCCGGGTTCGTGACCCTGGCCGGCGCGGACGACACCGCCGACGAAAATGACGAAACCGTGGTCGTCAGCGTGGCGTCGGTCAGCGGAGGGATCGAGTCCGGCACCCAGCAGGTCACCGTCACCGTCACCGACGACGACCTGCCGGCGGCCACCGCCGACACCGCCACGACCGACGAGGACGCCCCGCTCCCGTCGGTGTCGAGCGTGTTGGGTAACGACAACGCGGCCCCGGGCGCCACGGCCGAGCTGTTCGGCGCCGGCCCGGTCGGCGGCACCGTCACACTGAGCCCCGATGGCACCTTCTCCTACACCCCGAACGCCGACTTCAACGGCACGGACTCGTTCCGGTACCGGGTCCGCAACGCCGCCAACGAGGTTTCGGCGGCGGTCGCCGTCACCATCACCGTGAGGGCGGTGAACGACGCGCCGGTCAACACCGTACCCGAGGCGCAGGCCCAGGCCACCACGAAGGCCGCCCCGCTCACGTTCTCGGCCGCCACCGGCAACGGGCTTTCCGTGTTCGACGTGGACGCCGGCCCGGCCCCGCTGTCGGTCACTCTGGCCGCGACCACCGGAACGCTGACGGTCGTTCCGGTGGCGGGGGCGTCGGTGACCGGCAACGGCACCGCGGCCGTCACCCTGTCCGGGCCGCTCGCGGCGGTGAACGCGGCTCTCGCCGGGGCCGCGTTCACCCCCACCCCGGGGTTCGTCGGCGGCGCGACGGTCACCGTTACCAGCAGCGACGGCGAGTTCACCGACACCGATGCGTTCGACATCGCGGTGGCCCAAACGGCCAACGAGTTGGCCCCGCGGCCGGCCGCGTTCGCGACGGTGGCACCCGGGGCGGTCACCACCGTTACGGTGCGCAACCCGCTCACCGGGGCGGTTACCACGTTCGTCCCGTATGCCGGCTTCGCGGGCGAGGTCCGAATCGCGACCGGGGACGTCAACGGGGACGGGATCACGGACATCGTCACCGGCGCCGGCCCGGGCACGTCCGGCGGACACGTGAAGGTGTTCGACGGCGCCACCGGGGCGGAGCGGCTCAGCTTCCTGGCGTTTGACGGGTTCGGCGGCGGGGTGTTCGTGGCGGCCGGGGATGTGAACGCCGACGGCCGGGACGACCTCATCGTGTCGGCGGACGCCGGCGCGACCCCGCACGTGAAGGTGTTCGGTGGCCAGGACAACGTGCTGCTCCAGAGCTTCCTGGCCTACGGCGCGGGGTTCACCGGCGGGGCGCGGGTGGCGACCGGGGACGTGAACGGGGACGGGTTCGCCGACATCGTCACCGGTGCCGGAGCAGGTGCCGACCACGTCAAGGCGTTCAGCGGCAAGGACCGGTCGGAACTGGCCAGTTTCTTGGCGTACAACGGGTTCGCGGGCGGCGTGTACGTCGCGGCGATCGACCTGGACGGGGACGGCCGGGCGGACCTGGTTACCGGCTCCGGATTCGGGTCCTCTGGCGGACACGTGAAGGTGTTCGACGGCTCGAACCTGGCCCAAACGGCCAGCTACCTGGCGTACCCGTCGGTATTTGAGGGCGGGGCGCGGGTGGGCGCCGCGGACCTGAACGGCTCCACGGCGCTGTTGATCGGGACCGGGCCAGCCCTGACCCCGCGGGCAACTGCCGTGGACCCGCTCACCGGGCAAATCCGCGCCGAACTGCTGAACACACCGGCGGGCGCGCAGCGGAGCGTCTTTGTTGCCTGAACCTGTGAACTTTTGTACCGATGCTCCCGAGCGTTACGGCGCCGGTGTCTTCCTCTGCGCGGGACGACCGCGGAAGCGCGAGCAGCGGTTCCGATCGGTACCTGGGAGGAAAAGGTTACAAAGGGGTACGCCGGCTCGCTCAATCGCAAACGGGGTCGAGTGAAATTCCGGTAATTGGTACCGATAAGGAATAGATAGCAGCTTCGGCACGTTACCTGCTCTATGATCCCGTGTCGAACACCAGTTCGGGCCAGTTCCCCCGGCCCGCACCACACACCACCCTGCACTTCCATACACCTATCAACGAAAGCCGGCGCTTCCGAGCGCCGGCTTCCTCTTTTTTCGTCACAGCGCACGGCCGATACTCTCGTAAACCTCCTCGAACCGTGAACCGATGCCCGAACTTACGATCCCTCGGACGCGAACAGGCCCGCCGTTAATGGTCTGCATGTACTGCGGAGCGCCCGCCACTTCCACGGTGGAATGGGACGAAGTGAACCGCCCGGCGGCGGGTGCCGCGGGCGCCCCGGGCGGAACCGACCTAACGCCGGTGCCCAGCGGCGACGACCCGGTCTCTGCCGCGATCGCCGTCCTGATGCTGCCGCTCGCTCTGTGGGAACTGCTCAAATCGCTGGTCGCGGGGGCCGGAGCAATCGCGCGCTGGGCCACGCACCCCCGCGCGGAGTCCGCACCGGCACCGGCACGGCCGCCGCGCGAGTTGCCGACGACGCGGGTCGTCGTGACCACTTGCGAGCGGCACCGGCGCTTCCGGGATCGGTTCGTCTGGGTCGGGATCGGAGCGGCTTTGGGACTCGCCGCGCTGTGGCTGGGGGCGGTGCTGGAAACCCGACGGGCGATGGGAACGGAAAACGTGGGGCTCGCGACCGCCCTGCTGCTCGGCGCGGTGTTCGCGAGCGTGCTGGTGCCGCTCGCGTTCTCCGTTTGGTACTCGTTCGCCGGGCCGGTGATCGTGGACCGGGTGACCGAAAGCGGCGTCGTGCTGGACCGGGTGCGCCAGGCGTACCTCGACGCAACCGGCCCGGCGCCCGACGCCGAAGCGCCGGGCGCCGGGGCCGTCAACCGATATAAACGCCGCCGCTGAAGAAGGGGTCACCGGCCAGCAGGCTCAGCACCTGCGTGCCGTCGACGAACGCCTTGAAGTGCGGCCCGGCACCCGGCCCGGCGCCGGTGAGCACCGCCGTCCGGCCGTTCACCTTGCCGCTGCCCACGCGGACCCCGCCCAGGAACCCGGCGTCGTACGCGAAGAAGCTCTGGAGCTGCGCGTTGTCCCGGCCGCTGAACACCTTCACGTGTGCGACGGTGCCCGGGCCGGAGCCGGTGATGATGTCGGCGAGCCCGTCCCCGTTCACGTCCCCGGCCCCGACGTACACCCCGCCCGCGTACGTGCCGTACGGCGCGAAGCTCCGGAGCAGCGCGTTGTCCCGGCCGCTGAACACCTTCACGTTCGTCGGGGCGCCGGCCCCGGAGCCGGTGATGATGTCAGCGAACCCGTCCCCGTTCACGTCCCCGGTCGAGACCCGCACCCCGCCCCGGAACGCGGCGTCGTAGGCGAAGAAGCTCTGGATCTGCGCCCCGTCCTTGCCGCTGAACACCTTCACGTGCGGCGTCGCCCCGGCGTCCGCCGACACCACGATGTCGGCGAACCCGTCCCCGTTCACGTCCCCGGTCGACACGAACACCCCGCCGGAGAACCCGGGGAACGCCAGGAAGCTGTACAGCAGCGTGCCGTCGGAGCTGAACACCTTCACGTGGCCGCCCGGCGCGCCCGCCCCGGCGCCGGCCACCGTGTCCGCCCGGCCGTCGCCGTTGACATCCCCGGACGCCACCCGCACCTCACCGGTGAACCCGGCGAACGCGACGATCGGGTCCCCCGGCTGGCCGGTGGCCGGGTTGATCGGGCGCACCGTGCCGGGGGCGCCGCCGCCGCTGATGACCGTCGCGGTCGCGGCGTCGTCGTTGGTGATCGTGCCGGTGCCGGTGCCGGTGCCGATGGTCGCGTTGGTCGGGTTCGAGAGCACCACCGTGAACGTCTCATCGGGCTCGACGGTGGTGTCGCCGAGCACCGTGACGGTGACGGTCTTCGAGGTCTCGCCCGGCGCGAACGTGAGGGTGCCCGCGGCGGGCGTGTAATCGGCGCCCGCGGTCGCGGTGCCGGCGACCGTCGCGTAGCTCACCGTGACGGTCTGGGTGCTGGCCGTCGAGAGGGTCATGGTGAAGGTGAAGCTGGTACCGCCCGCGTTCCCTTCGGCCGCCGTCACGTTGCCGATGGAGACGGCCGGGGGGCCGACCGTTACGACCACGTCGTTGCCCGTCCCGCCGACGTAACTGATCGTGAAGGTCACCCCGCCGGCCGTGAAGCTCGCCCCCTCGGGCAGGCCGGCGAAGGTGCCGACCACCGCATCGGCGCCGTCGTTGGCGATCAGAATGTAACTGGTGCCCGCGACCGGCGCGAAGCCGCGCGTCACGGCCAGGGTCGCGCCGGTCAGGTTCACCGTACCGTTGACGACCGCCTGGTCGTACTGGGTGCCGGGGGTCGTGCCGCTGATCTCGACGCTAAAGGTGCTCCCGGCCGACAGCGCCAAGTTGCCCGTGGTGAGCGTTCCCGGCGACATGCCCGGCGCGACGGTTCCGCCCGCCGCGGCCGTCACCGCCGGCACCGTGCCGGTCCCGCCCAGGGTGCCGCCGTTGACCTGAACGCCCGAGCTGGTCGCGATGGTGCCGGTGACGTTCAGCGTGCCGGCGGTGACGACGGTCGCGCCGGTGTAGGTGTTGGCGGCCGACAGGGTCAGCGTCCCGGCCCCGGCCTTAGTGAGGGAGTTGCCCCCCGAGATCACGCCCGACACCGTTGCCACGGCCGAACTGCTGATCGTGGCCGCCCCGCTCAGGGCGATCGCGTTGTCGATGGTGGTGTTGCCGGTGACCGCGAGCGTGGCGCCGCCGGCCAGGGTCAGCGGGCTGCTGCTCCCGAGCGCGTCGTCGTCCGCCACGCTCAGGGTGCCCGCCGACACCGTGGTGGGGCCGCTGAACGCCGCCTCGTTGCCGGTGTTCGTCAGCGCCAGCGTCCCCGCGCCGGTTTTGGTGAGGGAGGTGATCCCGGACAGCAGCCCGGACACGGTGGCCGTACCGGCGGACACGTCCACCGTGCCGCCGCCGGTGCCCAGCACCACCGCGTTGTCGATCGTGGTGGTCGCGGTCACGCCCAGCGTCCCACCGGCCAGGGTCAGCGTGCCGCCGCCGAGCGCGTCGTCGTTCGCAATGCTCAGCGTGCCCGCCGACACCGTCGTCGTGCCGCTGAACGCGGCCTCGTTGCCGGTGTTCGTGAGCGTCAGCGTCCCCGCGCCGGACTTGGTGAGGGCCGCGGTCCCGGACAGCAGCCCGGACACCGTCACCGCCGCCGTCGCGCTGATCGTGGCCGCGCCGCTCAGCGCGACCGCGTTATCGACGGTGGTCGCGCCGGTCACCGCCAGCGTGGTCCCGGCGGCCAGGGTCACCGCACCGCCGCCCAGCGCGTCGTCGTTCGCCACGCTCAGCGTGCCCGCCGACACCGTCGTGGTCCCGCTGAACGCGGCCTCGTTGCCGGTGTTCGTGAGCGTCAGCGTGCCCGCCCCGGTCTTCGTGAGGGCCGCGGTTCCGGACAGCAGCCCGGACACCGTCACCGCCGCCGTCGTGCTGATCGTGGCCGCGCCGCCCAGCGCGATCGCGTTGTCGACGGTGGTCGCGCCGGTCACCGCCAGCGTGGTCCCGGCGGCCAGGGTCACCGCACCGCTGCCCAGCGCGGCGTCGTCCGCAATACTCAGCGTGGCGGCCGACACCGTGATGGTGCCGCTGAAACTGCCTGCGTTGTTGGCGTTGGTCAGCGTCAGGTCGCCCACGCCAGCCTTAGTGAGCGCCCCGCTCCCGGACAGCAGCCCGGACACGGTGGCCGCGACCGCGGTGCTGATCGTAGCGGCGCCGCCCAGCACGATCGCGTTATCGACGTTGCCCGTTCCGGTGATCGCCAGCGTGGTCCCGGCGGCCAGGGTCACCGCCCCGCTCCCCAGGTCGTTGTCGTCCGCAATACTCAGGGTGCCGGCCGACACCGTCGTCGTGCCGCTGAACGCCGCCTCGTTGCCGGTGTTGCTCAGCACCAGCGTCCCCGCGCCGGACTTGGTGAGAACCCCGCTCCCGGACACCAGCCCGGACACCGTCACGGTACCGGTGGGGGTGTCGAACGTGCCGCCCCCGCCGCTCAGCGTCACCGCGTTGTCGATCGTGGTGGTCGCGGTCACGCTCAGCGTCCCGCCCGCCAGGGTCAGCGCCCCGCTGCCCAGCGCGTTGTCGTCCGCCACGCTCAGCCCGCCCGCCGACACCGTCGTGGTGCCCGTGAAGTTGCCCTCGTTACCGGTGTTGCTCAGCGCCAGTGTACCCGCGCCCGCCTTGGTCAGGCCGCCGCTCCCGGACAGCAGGCCCGACACCGTCACCGCCGCCGTGGTGCTGACCGTGGCCGCACCGGTCAGCAAGATGCTGTTGTCGATCGTGGTCGGGCCGGTGACTGCGAGCGTGGCACCGGTGGCCAGCGTCAGCAGGCCGCTGCCCAGCGCGTTATCGTCCGCCACGCTCAGCGTGCCCGCCGACACCGTCGTGCCACCGCCGAAGCTGGCCTCGTTGCCGGTGTTCGTGAGCGTCAGCGTGCCCGCCCCGGTCTTGGTGAGAATGGTGCTCCCGGACAGCAGCCCCGACACCGTCACCGTGCCGGTGGGCGTGTCAACCGTACCGCCTCCGGCCCCCAAAGCGATGTCGTTGTCGATCGTGGTGGTCGCGGTCACGCTCAGCGTCCCACCGGCCACGGTCACCGCGCCGCTCCCCAGGTCGTTGTCGTCCGCCACGCTCAGGGTGCCCGCCGACACCGTTGTGGTCCCGCTGAACGCCGCCTCGTTGCCGGTGTTCGTCAGCGCCAGCGTCCCCGCGCCAGTTTTGGTGAGGGCCGCGGTCCCGGACAGTAGCCCGGACAGGGTGGCCGTGGCGGCGACGGACACGTCCACCGCTCCGCCGCCGGCGCCCAGCATCACCGTGTTGTCGATCGTGGTGGTCGCGGTCACGCCCAGCGTCCCACCGGCCAGGGTCACCGCGCCGCTGCCGAGTGCGTCGTCGTTCGCAACGCCCAGCGTGCCCGCCGACACCGTGATGGTCCCGCTGAAGTTGCCCTCGTTGCCGGTGTTGCTCAGCGTCAGCGTGCCCGCGCCGGTCTTGGTGAGGGCCGCGGTCCCGGACAGCAGCCCGGACACCGTCACCGCCGCGGTCGCGCTGATCGTGGCCGCGCCGCCCAGCGCGATCGCGTTGTCGACGGTGGTCGCGCCGGTCACCGCCAGCGTGGTCGAGGCGGCCAGGGTCACCGCGCCGCTGCCGAGTGCGTTGTCGTCCGCAATGCTTAGCGTGCCGGCCGACACCGTCGTGGTCCCGCTGAACGCTGCCTCGTTGCCGGTGTTCGTGAGCGTCAGCGTGCCCGCCCCGGTCTTGGTGAGCGCCCCACTTCCAGACAACTGGCCCGACACCGTCACCGCCGCCGAAGTGCTGATCGTGGCGGCGCCGCTCAGCGCGATCGCGTTGTCGACGGTGGTCGCACCGGTGACGGCGAGGGTCGAGCCCGCGGCCAGGGTCACCACGCCGCCCCCCAGCGCGTCGTCGTTGGCCACGGTGAGCGTGCCGGCCGACGCCGTGGTGTTGCCCGTGAAGTTGGCCTCGTTGCCGAGGTTGGCCAGCGCCAGCACGCCCGCGCCGGTTTTGGTGAGGTTCCCGACCCCGGACAGCAGTCCCGTTATGGTGACGGTGCCGGTGGGCGCGTCCACCGTCGCGCCGCCCGCTGCCAAGGCGACCGCGTTGTCGATCGTGGTGCTGGCGGTCACGTTCAACGTTCCGCCGTCCAGTGTCAGCAGCCCGGCCCCGAGCGCGTCGTCGTCCGGCACGCTCAGCGTGCCGCCGAACACTCTAATGGCGCCGCTGAACGCGGCCTCGTTGCCGAGGTTGCTCAGCGTCAGTGTCCCCGTGCCGGACTTGGTGAGGGTGCCGCTCCCGGACAGCGTGCCGCTGAGCACCGTGCTGGCGTTGTTGCCACCGGTCAGCAGGGTAAATGTGCTCAGCGACACGCTCCCCGCGCCCGCGAGCGAACCGATCGTCTCGGTCGCACCCAAAGCGAGCGTGGCCGTGGCGCCGACCGTAACGGCGTTCGAGTCGCTCAGCGCCGAGCCCCCGGTAAGGGTCAGCGTGCCGGCCGTCACCGTGGTCGCGCCGGTGAAGGTGTTCGTTCCCGAAAGCGTCAGGGTTGCGGCCCCGGTCTTCGACAGCGTGGCGGCGCCGCCGATGCTCAACGCGAGCGTGTTCGTGCCGCTCGCCGTCGAGTCGGTGACCGCGCCGGTCACGGTCACTCCGGAGCTACCGGAGATGGTGTACCCCGGGGCACTGATCTGGATCTGCGCAACGGTCAATCCGGCGATATCGTTATTGCTCGTCTGGCTCGTCGCGCCGGCCCCGAACACCAGAACGTCGGCGGCCGAACTCGGGACCGCATTTTCCGCCCAGTTCGTCGCCACCGACCAGTTGGCGTTCGTCGCCCCGGTCCAGGTGAACGTCGCGGGGACCGTGCGGTCTTCCAGGACGGCCAGTTGCAACCCCGCGCGAGTGGTGGCGGCCGAGGCGGGATGCTTCCGGAGGCGGCGGAGGAGGGTAGACAGAAGCGTCACGTGAGACCTCACAACTCGGATGTCAGCACCTGTCCGCGGCACACCGCCGCCGGAACGCCAATAAGAAGCCGAAGTACACTGCGGGCGGCCGGCGGAAGACAGCACGGTCCGAAGGCCACTCCAACACGGGCCGCTCCGCCGGTGGGGTGGCTGTCCGGCTCGCGCCCGGTTCAACCGGGCCGGTTCGGACACCGGGCACGCAACGCGCAGCCGGGAGTGACGAACTCGGGGACACACGAGCACGAAAACGGCTACAACTCCGCCTAAATTACCATTTAACTGAAAAACTAGGGCGGGCAAGCAAGATGGGGTGTTTCAGCAGAAGAGAATAACCGTGCGGCATGAAAAGGCGGTGCAACCGAATACCAGATCAGATTCGACCTCATCCACCGGCCGAACAATCAGACCCCGGCCACTGTTTTCGCTTGTCCGTCAACTCACCCGCTGGCTGTGATCCACTCGGCATGCGGTAACCGAACGCATTCACTTGCGGATTACGTCAGTCTGCGTGCCCATACGCAGTCTTCCCCCGCTTGTGAAACATGCAAATACCAGGCCGAATCTATTTTCATCGAGCGGTGAATGCCCAAGGGTAATTGCGGATCACTTATCATGTAGTGGTCTCGGCACCCGTGGCGGTCGAATCCGGAGGCGCCGGGCGTTCCGCGAGCGGCGGCACGTGCCCCTTGGGCACGGCCCGGCACCACGCAAGGGAGCTGACACATGGCAACCGATCGGGTCGCGCTCGTCACCGGCAGCGGGGCGAAGCGAGTGGGGGCGGCGGTCGCCGAGGCGCTCGCCCGGCGCGGGTACGCGGTCGCAGTTCACTACCGCAGTTCGGCGTCCGAAGCCGCGAGTACGGCAGAGCGGCTCCGCGCCCACGGCGTCGAGGCCGACACGTTCCCGGCCGACCTGACCGACGAGGCGGCCGTTCGCGCGCTGGTCGGCGCGGTGCTCGCCCGGTTCGGGCGGATCGACGTGCTGGTCAACTGCGCCGCGGTGTGGGAACCGAAACCGCTGGAAGAGGTGACCGCCGCGGACGTGCGGTTCCACTTCGACGCCAACGCGCTGGGGACGTTCCTCATGTGCCAGCGGGTGGGGCTGGCGATGGTGAAGCAGCCCGCGGGCGGGCTGATCGTCAACGTGGGGGACTGGGCCGAGGTGCGGCCGTACCCGGGCTACGCGGCGTACTTCCCGAGCAAGGGCGCGGTGACCGCGACCACCCGGTGTTTGGCGGTCGAGCTCGCCCTCCGCAACCCGAACGTGCGGGTCAACGCGGTCCTCCCGGGTCCGGTGATGCTGCCGCCGGATTTGCCGGAAGAGGAGAAGCAGCAGGCGATTAACGCGACGCTCGTGAAGCGCGAGGGCAAACCCGAAAACGTCGCCCAGGCGGTGCTCTCGTTCCTCGACAACGACTTTGTGACCGGCGTGAGCCTGCCGGTGGACGGCGGGCGCACGGTCTACGCCCCGGAGTGACCGCCCGCGGGCGGCGCGTCACGCCAGGATTTCGTTCACGACGCGGCCGTGAACGTCGGTAAGGCGGAAGTCGCGGCCGCTGTACCGGTACGTGAGCTTCTCGTGGTCCAGCCCGAGCAGGTGTAGTACGGTGGCGTGCAGGTCGTGAACCGAGACGCGGCCGTCCGCCGCCTTGAACCCGAACTCGTCGGTCGAGCCGTGGGCGAACCCGCCCTTCACCCCGCCGCCGGCCATCCACATCGTGAAGCCGTAGTGGTTGTGGTCGCGGCCGTCGCCGTTCTCCGACACGGGGGTGCGGCCGAACTCGCCGCCCCAGATCACCAGGGTGTCGTCGAGCAGCCCGCGCTGCCGCAGATCCTTGAGCAGCGCGGCGACCGGCCGGTCGATCTCCGCACACTTCTTCTTCAGCTCGGCGTTGATGTTGCCGTGGTGATCCCAGCCGCCGAGCGACAGTTGAACGAACCGGACCCCGCGCTCCACCAGCCGCCGCGCCAGCAGGCACCCGCGGGCGAACTCGCCGGGGCCGTAGGACTCGCGCACCCGGGCGGACTCGCGGCGCACGTCGAACGCCTCGCCCGCGGCGGACTGCATCCGGAACGCCGTCTCCAGCGCCCGCACCCGGGCCTCCAGTTGCGGGTCGTGGCCGTTCGCCTCCGCGTGCCCGCGGTTGAGCGCCTGGAGCGCGTCCAGTTGCCGCTTCTGGTCCGCGAGCCCGACGGCCGGGTTGCGCAGGTGCCGGATCATCTTCTCGGGGTCGTTCTCGGCGGCGGACACGCGGGTGGCCTGGAACTGCCCCGGCAGGTACCCGCTGCGCTCGAACCCGGTCTGGCCGAACCCGGAGCCGAGCGACACGAACCCGGGCAGGTCCGCGTTCTCGGACCCCAGGCCGTACGACACCCAGGCCCCGACCCCGGGGTGAACCGCATCGATCCGGCCCGTGGCGAGGAAGTTGGCGGCCGGGGAGTGGTTCGGGTTGGTGCCGTGGACCGCGCGCAGCACGCACAGTTCGTCGGCGCACGCGCGAACGTTCGGCAGCAGGTCGCTGACCGGTAGCCCGGACCGGCCGCCGGGCCGGAACTTGAACGGCGACGGCATCAGCCCGCCGGTGATGCGCTCGGTCCGCAGGTCGGCCGCGGGCGGGCGCTTCCCGGCGAACGTGTCCAGCACCGGCTTCGGGTCGAACATGTCGAGGTGGCTCGGCCCCCCGGCCATGAACAGGAAGATGACCCGCTTCGCCTTCGGCGCGTGGTGCGTCTTGCCCAAGGTGGGTGCCGCGAGCCCGTCGGCCCGGAGGTAGCTCGACAGCCCGAGCAGCCCGACGCTGCCGCCGAGTTCGCGGAGGAACCGGCGCCGGGTCGGGGCGAACGTGTCGGCGGGGTCGGGGAAGGTCATGATTCGCCTCGCGCTTCTCGATCCGCACCGGTCTCGTATCGCGGTGTGTCAGTTCCCGGGGCAACAGATTTCGCAGGCAGGGCGGGCGGTTACGCGAAGTTTTTGACAGGATCAACAGGATGTAACAGGATCAAAGACCCAAATAACGATAAATTCGCCTTATGTCTTTAAAATCCTGTCTATCCTGTTGATCCTGTCAAAAATCTTCCGCCCTTCTGCCTCGTGAACCCCCCTTACCGTTGGCAGACGCGGCCCGCGCTCAGTTCAAATACAGGAACTCGTTGCTCGCCAGCAGCGCCTGTGCGAGTAGCGCCCATGCGGGGGCGTCGCCCTCGCGGGCCGGGCGGACCAGCCCCCGCGCGGTGCCCAACTCGTCGGGGTTCGGGTCGCGCAAGAGCACCTTCCGGAACAGCGCCCGCACGCCCTCGTCGGCCGGCTTCCCGTCCGCCGCTTTCGCCAACTGCTTCGCGGCCTGGCGGACGAACGGGCTGTTCAGGAAGTAGAGCTGCTGGACCGGCGTGGTCGTGGCCTCGCGCTTCTCGCCGTGCGTCTTCGGGTCCGGCAGGTCGAACAGCCGGTGAACGTCACTCGGGCGCTCCCGGCTCACCCGGCCGAACACGGTGCGCCGCACGCTCCGGAGGTCGTCGAGGTTGTCCGACGGGCCGCCCCCGCTGAGCGAAAGCTGCCCGCTGACCTGGAGGATGGAGTCGCGCCACGCTTCGAGTTCGAGCCGCTTGCGCGGGGCGCGCCACAGCCACCGGTCGTCGGGGTCGAGCGCCGCGGCGTTCTCGTCGTGCCGACTCGCCTGGCGGTACGCGGTGGACGTCACCAGTTCGCGCACGAGCCACTTCACCGACCCCTTGTTGGCGAGGAACCGGGCGGCCAGGTCGTCGAGGAGTTCCGGGTGCGTGGGACGCTCGCCGAGCGCGCCGAAGTTGCTCGGGGTGGCGACCAGCGGGCGGCCGAACACCCAGCCCCACGCGCGGTTCACGAATACCCGGGCCGACAGCCCGGCGGCGTCCGTCACGATCGCGTCGGCCAGCTCGCGCCGGCCGCTCCCGTCTTTGAACGGCTTCGGCGTCCCGGCGGACAGCACCGCCAGGAACCGCCGGGGAACGATGTCTCCCGGCCGCGCCGGGTTGCCGCGGACGAACACCGGCAGGTCGCGGAACTGGCTCGTGCGGTAGTCGATCACCGTCCAGTCGGGGTCGTCGCCGTTGACCCACGTCCCGGCGTCCCGCACCACGTTCGCGATCGCGCCCCCCTCTAGCGCCTTCTCGCGCTTCTGGAGTTCGGCCAGCCGCGGTTGCAACTCCTTGATCTGCTTGTCGAACGGGGCGGTGTCCCTCTTTTCCTTCACGGCGGTGCCGCGCAACTCGCGTGCGTACCCGAGCCGCATATCGACATCGAGCCGGGCGAGCCGGACGGTGGTGAGCGCCTCCTGGGCCGCGCCCGCGTCGGGCTTCAGCGGGCGCTCCGCCAGTTGCGTGTTCGCCAGCACCCCGGCCAGGGCGTAATAGTCCTTCGTGCTGACCGGGTCGAACTTGTGGTCGTGGCACCGCGCGCACGCCACGGTGAGCCCCAGGAGCCCGCGGGTGATCGCGTCCACCCGCTCGTCCCACTCGTCGGCCACGATCTCGGAGATCACCGCCTTCGAGAGCTTCGGCTCCTTGTGATACACCGGCGACAGGCCGAGGTAGCCGAGGGCCGCGAAGTCTTCGGGCGTCGTGTCGGCGAGCAGGTCGGCCGCCAGTTGGAGCCGAACGAACCGTTCGAAGGGAACGTCCGCGTTGAACGCCGCGATCACCCAGTCGCGGTACCGGTGCGGGAACCGCGGCGGGCGGCAGGTCGATTCGCCGGTAGGGTTGTCCTCGGCGTACCGGGCCACGTCGAACCAGTGGCGCGCCCACTTCTCACCGAACCGGGGGGACGCGAGCAGTTCGTCCACCAACTTTTCGTAGGCGTCGGGCCGGTCGTTCGCGGCGAACGCTTCGACCTGCTCGAAGGTCGGCGGGAGCCCGATCAGGTCGAGGTACGCGCGGCGGATCTGGGTCCGGCGGTCCGCGGGCGGGGCCGGCTTGAGCCGCTTCTCGTCGAGCTTCTGGAGAACGAAGAAGTCGGCCTTCCGCGCCGGCCATTTCGGGTCGCTCACCGCCGGCGCGGCGCGTTCGGCGACCGGCACGAACGACCAGAACGTCCGGGGGTCTTCGCCGGCGGTCGCCGCCTTGGTTGCGGCCGGGAGCGGGGCGCCCATTTTCACCCACGCGTGCAGATCGCGGATCGCGGCGGCCGGCAGCTTCCCCTTCGGGGGCATCGCCGGCGCGTCGGAAGCGTGGTCGATCGATTTCAGCAGGAGGCTGTCTTCGTCCTTTGGCTTGACGGCCGGGCCGGAGTCGCCGCCTTTGCGGATGGCGTCCGGGGTGTCGAGCCGGAGCCCGCCCTTGTCCTTCTTCGCGCCGAGCGAGTGGCACGAGTAGCAGTGCTCCACGAGCACCGGGCGCACCTTCTTCTCGAAGAAGTCGGCGCCCTCGTCGGCGCGGCCAACCGCGGGAACCAGCGCGACGAGCGCGAGCGCCGCCGCTCGCACAATCAGCTTCGTTTCGGCGCGCATACGCTATTGGAGCTTGAGTGCGGGGGTGGGAAACGGCGGCGGAGAGAGGCGTGGATGATTATCGTACCCCGCACCAGCCGGGAGTCGAGACCAAAAACGCAGGGCCGGCAGCACCCAGCCCTTTACCCCGCGGGCTGCGCGGCAAGTTCGGCGAACCCGTTCACGATCTCTTCACGCGAGGGGCGCGACATCTGACTGACCACCTGACCGTCCCGCATGAACACCAGCGTCGGCCACAGCTTCACGCGGAACGAGCGGCCGAGCGGCTTCCCCTTCCCGTCCTCGATCCCGATGTGCCGCACCTGCGGGTGCCGCGCCCGCAGATCGGCCATCGCCGGCTGAATCCCCTGGCAGTGCGGGCACCAGTCCGCCCCGAACTCCAGTACCACCGGGCCGGGCAGCCGGTCCACTTCTTCGCGCGTCGGTTCGGACATGTTACCCTCCAAAAGCTCAGGGCGATGGCACGAGTGATGCGGGATCAGAACATGCAGCCGGCGCGCCAGGGCGTTTCGGGCTGTAAGACTTCCGCCCCGCAGCAATAGTGTTCGATGTCGCCCGGCCGAACCGACAGGACACGCACATGGACAAGGTGAGGCTCGGGTCACAAGGCGCGGTCGTTTCCCGAATGGGGCTCGGCTGCATGGGGATGAGTGAATTCTACGGGGCACGGGACGACGCCGAATCCGCCGCCACACTCCTTCGCGCGCTGGACCTCGGGGTCACGTTCCTCGACACCGCCGACATGTACGGGATCGGCGACAACGAGGAACTCGTCGGCCGGACGATCAAGCCGCGCCGGGACGAGGTGTTCCTGGCCACCAAGTTCGGCAACGTGCGGAAGAAGGACGACCCGTCGTACTGGGCCATCAGCGGCCGGCCCGAGTACGTGAAGCAGGCCTGCAACGACTCGCTGAAGCGGCTCGGACTGGACCACATCGACCTGTACTACCAGCACCGCGTGGACCCGGATACGCCGATCGAGGACACCGTCGGCGCGATGGCCGAGCTGGTGAAGGCCGGGAAGGTCCGCTACCTGGGGTTGTCGGAAGCGTCCGCGGCCACGATCCGCCGGGCGCACCGGGTCCACCCGATCACCGCGCTTCAGAGCGAATATTCGCTGTGGTCGCGGGACGTGGAACACGACATCCTGCCGACGCTTCGCGAGTTGGGCATCGCGTTCGTGGCGTACAGCCCGCTGGGCCGCGGGTTCCTGACCGGCGCCATCACCAAACCGACGGACCTCGACAGCGGGGACGCCCGGTCCCAGCGGTTCCCGCGGTTCGCGGGCGCCGCGTTCGACCAAAACCTCACGCTGGTGGAGCGGGTGAAAGCGATCGCGGCACGAAAGGGCGTCACGGCGGGTCAGCTCGCGCTCGCGTGGGTGCTCGCGCAGGGCGACGATGTCGTTCCCATTCCCGGGACGAAGCGGCGCAAGTACCTGGAGGAGAACGCCGCGGCAGCGGCGGTGCGGTTACAGACAGTGGAAGTAGCGGAGTTGAGCGCGGCGGTCCCAACGGACGCGGTTGCGGGCGAACGGTACTCGGAGGCGAGCATGAAAACCATCGACCGCTGACCGGTCGGATTATTCCGGTTATTCTGGATGCGCCGGACAAAAACACGCCGCGGCGCGGTATTCGGAAAACGGGCCGTCGGTGAGCGGAACAGCAGATGCTCTACATCCCTGTGCCCAATTATCGCCCAAGGAAGTGAGCACCTATGCCCCGCATTCTTCTAACCTTCACAGCCGCCCTCGCGTTTGCCATTGCGAGCGCCCGAGATGCTTCGGCCCAGGTCGTCGTTTACAACGGGAACATACCCTCCCCTTCGGGGTTCTACATCGTCAACACGCCGCCGTTCCACAACGGGTTGCTGTTCAGCGACGGCGTCATTACGGCGTTCCCGGCGCCGCCCCCCGCCTACTACTCGCCGTTCGGCTACGCGGCACCGTACCGTTTGGTGTACCCCGGACGGTACTACTACCCGTCCCCGGCGCCGAGCACATGGCACCCGCGCGTCAGCGGGCCGTGACGTGACGCGGTTGCGTGTTCGTGTCCGCGCACCGGGCCGGCGCGCGTGTTCCTCTGGATGGAACACGCGCGCCGGCCCGGTGCGCAGACACGGACACGTTACTCCGCCAGCCCGAAGTCGATCGGGAGCCGGCGCCAGGCGCTGTGAATGTGGTTCGCCGGGTTCTTCGCGCTGTCGGCCTGCACGTTCAGGAACTCCACCACGAACTCTGGCCCCTGTACGCGGTAGGTGTACGGCTCGCCCGGCTTCGGACCGCCGCTGTACGCGAAATACAGTTTCTCGTCGGGCGTGTCGGTCACTTTCTTGATCTCGGCCGCCGCGAACTCTTCCGGCATCCGGTCCGCGTATGCCTTCACGAGCTTCATCAGGGTCGCCTTCTGCTCGGCGGTGAGCTTGTCGGCGGTGATCCCAACCGGCGCGCCCACGTCCGCCCTCGGCTTACCCTCGTTAATTTCCGGGAACGCCTTCGGCTGCTTCGCGAGCTTGTTCTGGTCGTCCTTCAGCGAGGTGATGAGCGCGCGGGCGTGGTCCTCGATCTCGGGCAGCGGGCGCAGGCCCTTCTTCGTGCCGTCTTTCACCTCGGCGGGGTTGCTCGCGAACAGGATCGGGGCGCCGGCCACCACCTCGCCCTTGTCGATCGTGTAGTTCACCGACAGGTGGTGCCCCTCGAACCGCCAGCCCCACTTCCCGGTGCTCGACGGCTCGCCGAAGATGCTGACGAAGTACCAGTTGGTGTTGCGGGTCATCGCCCCCTTCGGCCCTTCGAGTTCGAGCAACAAATTCTCCAGGTCCATGATCGTGGTGGCCTGCTCGTACCCCTTCGCCGAGAGGCCGGACCGCAGCAGCGCCAGCGCGGCCTTCTTCTGGTCCGCGGTCATCTCCTCGAGCCGCGCGCCCTTGCGGGTGAACTTCTTCTCCTTGTCCTGTTGCGGGGTGAAGAACCACGCCGTGCGGTGCTTGTCGTTGAAGTCGAAGCGGGCCTTGGTTTTGAATTCGGGGGTGAGCGACGCCAGAAACGCGTGGGCGGACGCGGTCATCTTCCCGCCGGTCGCCTCCGGGGCGGAGGTGCCGACGAGTGCCACGCCGGCCACCGCGGCCAGTGTGAGGATCAGAACGGGGATACGAACGCGGGTCATGGGTGAGAGGCTCCTGACTGAGGTAGGCCCTCGACATGTTAAGCGGTGCGGGGACCGGACGCACTGCTAAACTGAACCCAACAGCTCCGAACCACCCCAGCCGGGAACCGACGCGATGTCCGCGCCAGCCGAACCGCTCCAGGTTCTTGTGATCGACGACGACAAGACCCTCGCGGACACCATCTCCGAGAGCCTGGACCGGCGCGGCCACTCGTGCACCGTGGCCACCGGCGGAAAGGCCGGGGTCGCGAAGCTCGAGCAGGAAGCGTTCGACGTGGTGCTCACCGACCTCAAAATGGCGGACCTGCACGGGCTGGAGGTGGTCGAGCGGTGCAAGCAGTTGCGGCCCGAGGCCGAGGTGTACGTCATCACCGGGTTCGCGGACGTGAAGACGGCCGTCGAGGCGATGAAGCGCGGGGCCGCCCACTACCTCCAAAAGCCGCTCGACCTCGCCGAGCTGCGGGCGGTGATCGAGAACTCGGCCAAGCGGGTCGGCACGCTGCGGGAGCTGCGCCGCCAGCTCGACGAGAAGTTCGGGTTCGAGGGCGTCGTCGGCAACAGCCCGAAGATGCAGCGGGTGCTCCAGCTCCTGAAGGCCTACGCCCCGTCGAGCGCGTCGGTGCTGATCCTGGGCGAGAACGGGACCGGGAAGGACCTGGCGGCCCGCGCGCTGCACACCAACGGCCCGCGCCGCACGAAGCCGTTCACCGCGATGAACTGCGCCGGGCTGACCGAGAGCCTGCTCGACAGCGAGATGTTCGGGCACGAGAAGGGGGCGTTCACCGGGGCCGACCGGCAGCGGGTGGGCCGGTTCGAGCACGCCCACGGCGGCACCCTGTTCCTCGACGAGATCGGCGACATGCCCCTGTCGCTCCAGGCCAAGCTGCTCCGGGCGCTGGAGAACGGCGAGGTGGTCCGCGTCGGGACGAACGACCCGCTCAAGGTGGACGTGCGCATCATCGCCGCGACCAACAAGGACCTCCAGAAGGAGGTGGAGGCCGGGCGGTTCCGGCAGGACCTGTACTTCCGGCTCAAGGTCGGCACGGTCAAGCTCCCGCCCTTGCGCGAGCACCGCGAGGACATCCCGCAGCTCGTGGCGCACTTCCTCAAGGAGTTCGCGCGGCGCGACAACAAGCCCGTCCCGAAGGTGGCGCCGGCGGTGTGGAAGTCGTTCGAGGGGTACGACTGGCCCGGGAACGTGCGCGAGCTGCGCAACCTGCTCGCGAGCATGATGGTGCTGGACCAGGACGGCGAGCTGACGCCCGACGACTTCCCCGAGGACCCCGGGGTGAAGCCCGCCGGGGCGGCCGACCGCCCGCACGGGCCGGACCAGTTGGTCGGCCGGCCGCTCGACGAGGTGGAGCGGTACTACATCGAGAAGGCGCTGGAGCGCACCGACGGGAACCGCGAGGAGGCGGCGCGGCTGCTCAGCATCAGCGAGCGCACGCTGTACCGCAAAATCCAGGAGTGGAAGAAGGGGGACGAGAAGCCGGCCGGGAGGCCCGCCGAATGAGCGGCTACCGGCGTGCCCCGGCCCCGCCCGCACCGGTATAATGGCCGCATGGGAAGCGATCAGCCGTCGGAAGTGTCGAACCTCGTCCGCCGCGGCCACGCCTACGCGCGCCGCGCCGAGTACCCCAAGGCGCTGGAGGCGTTCTCCGCCGCCATCGACCTGGAGCCGGTCGACGCCGAGCTGTACTTCCACCGCGGCAACGCCTACGCCGCCGCCGGGCGGCCGGGCGAGGCGGTCGCGGACTTCACCCGGGCCGTCGAGCTGCGGCCGGACTACGCGGAGGCGTACCACAACCGCGCCACCGCACACGTGGACGCCGGCGACCTGGACGCGGCCCTGGCCGACTACACCCGGGCCGCCGAGCTCGACCCCGAGGACCCCGACGCGATCAACGGCCGGGCCGCGGTGTACAGCCGCCAGAAGAACTTCGACGCCGCGTTCGCCGACTACGAGACCGCCGCAAAGCTGGCCCCGGACACGTTCCGCGTGTTCTTCAACCGCGCCAACGCGCACTCGGCGCTCAACAACCACGAGGACGCCGTCACCGATTACACCGCGGCGCTCCGCATCAGCCCGCGGAACGCCCGCGCGTACCTGTACCGCGCGATGTCGCTCGAGGCCCTCGACCGCACCGCCGAGGCGCTGACCGACCTGAGCACCGCGCTGCGGCTCCAGCCGACCAGCGCGGAGGCGTTCTGGCAGCGGGCGCGGGTGTACGCGGCGTGCGACGAGCACGCGAAGGCCGTCAGCGACTTCACCTGGCTCCTGAAGCTGGACCCGAAGCACGGGGACGCGCTCAACCTGCGGGGCGTGTCCTATGCGGAGCTGGGCGAGCACGCGAAGGCCGTTGCCGACTTCACGCGGGCCATCGCGATCGACCCGAACGACGTGGCCCCGTGGTTCAACCGCGGGCTGTCGCACACCCGCACGCGCAACACGCAAGCGGCGATCGACGACTTCACGAAGTCGATCGAGCTGGCGCCGGACGACCCCGCGGCCTACGTGCAGCGCGGGTACGCCTTCCACGAGCTGCGTGAGGCGGACCGGGCGGTCGCGGACTTCACCCGGGCCATCGACCTGCGGCCGGACAGCGGGCGGCCGTACTTCGGCCGGGCGCTCGCCAACCGCCGCAAGGGGGACCTCCACGCGGCCGTGGCGGACGCGTCCGCGGTGATCGAGCGCAACCCGCAGTCGGACTCGGCGTACAACCTGCGCGCCTCGCTGCGGCACCAACTCGGGGACCTCGTCGGGGCGCTGGAGGACCACCAGAAAGCGTTCGAGATCGACCCCGACGACGCGGCCACGCTGAACCACCTCGCCTGGATCCGCGCGACGTGCCCGCGGGACGAGCTGCGCGACGGCGCGGCCGCGCTGCGCGACGCCCTCCGCGCGTGCGAGCTGACGAACCACGAGGCGCCGGGGTACGTGGACACGCTCGCGGCGGCCTACGCGGAACTGGGCCGGTTCGAGGAGGCCGCGACGTGGCAGGAAAAGGCGGTCGAACTCGCCCCGGAGGCGAGCAAAGCCGATTACGAATCCCGGCTCACGCTTTACCGCGCGGGCCAGCCGTTCCGCGACCCGCCCCCCGAAGAGCCGCAAGTCTGAGGAACGTGATTCGGCCCCTCGGTCCGCCCGCGGGTTGGCGTTTCACGGCTTGTGGCCCGGAAACCGGTGGCTCTCCGGGGTTGTGAACACGCGGAGCAGTTCGTCCGTGTCTTCCGCGGCGGGGTCGGGTTTATCGGGCTCCGGTGCGGCTCCCTTCTTCGCGCCGTACTCCTTCGCTTCGCCGATGAGCCAGTCGGTGAACTCCTGGCACGACGCAACGCCGCACCCGGCCCGCCGCGCGGCGTCGGCGATGCGGGCGTCGTTCGACACGACCGTCACGGTCCGGGGCTTCGGCTCGACCTCGACCAGCTCCTCAATCACGTCGTCCGCGGTGCGCTGGTAGGCGAACCGGACCCGCACCCCGCGGTGAACCGTTTCGAGCGACGGGGCGGGGGCCTGTTGCGCGTCGAACACGACGCGGGCGCTCGCCTCGCGGCCTTTCAATCGGCTCGCCAGCCAGTCGAGGAACTTGGTGCGGGCGCGCTCGAACTGCGGCGCCGGGGTCTTGCGGCCCACCAGCCCGAGCGCGAACATCAGGTTGTAACCGTCGATGAGGAACGTCACGGCACACCCGCCCAAGTAATGAACATGATGTGATTATATCATGAACCGCCCTTCCCTGCGGATCGCGACCCCTCCAGGCATTCGCCGCGTCTTGGCCTTCTCCGCGGAGCGCGGCCGCCCGGCCGCTTTCACGGGCGGCTTCATCCTACCGGTTTGATTTGGTTACGTACCTGTAAAGCGAAAGCGGCCCGGACGGGCGTGCTGCAGAGAAGAACGGACCGCGGCCGTCGCACGCTGCTGAAAAGTGCCGAAGGCCGGGCGTCGCGACGCCCGGCCTTCGGTTTTATCTATCGAAAATCGGCCGGAGGATCGGCCGTCAGAGCAGCCAGCGGGTCAGTCGGCGTCGTCTTGCGGCGATGCGGGAACGTTAGGCGAAGTCGGATCGGGCACACGGTACTTGCCGTCGAGCCACCGCCCCAGATCGATCTTGCGACACCGCGCCGTGCAGAACGGGTAGTCGGGATACTCCTGCCAGTTCCCCGGCATTGCCGCGTCGCAGATCGGACATTGCACCTTATTCATCGGCTCCGCCCTGTCGCGACTTCGGAAATTATCCCAACAACCCGGACGACCGGAGCACCGCTCACTTATCCTTTTTCTTCGCGCCGCCGGTGCCCTTGCTTTCGCTCTTCGTTTCGGTCTTCGGGGTGCTGTCGGCCGCCGGCGTTTCGCTCTTGGTTTCCTTCGCCGCCTCACCCCCGCCGGATTCGCCGCTTTCGGACTTCTGACCCGCCCGGCGGTAGTCCGTCTCGTAGAACCCGCCGCCCTTGAAGATGATCGCCCCGCCCCCGCCGAACAGCCGCTCGAGCTTGTTCTTCTTGCACGCGGGGCACTTGGTCAGCGGCGGGTCGGAGAACTTCTGGAGTTCGTCGAACGTGTGCCCGCACGCGTTACAGCGGTAGTCGTAGGTAGGCATCGCGGTTCCGAGGTCCGGGTTCCGATCCCCAAGTTGAGAACAACAGCGGCAGACGGGTCCCAACAACTTGGGGCTTGGAACCCGGAGCGGGGGACTACTCCGACGCCACCATCACGGTGGCCGGCCGCAGGACGCGCTCATGGAGCGTGAACCCGTGCTGGAGCACCTGCACGACGCTGTCGGGCGGGAACTCGGTGCCCGGTTGCTTCATCACCGCCTCGTGCTTGTTCGGGTCGAACGGGCTGCCCGGCTCGCACACGATGCGCAGCACCCCGTGCCGCTTCAGCGCGTCGAGGAACTGGGTGTAGGTGGCGCCCACGCCGACCGCCAAGGGGCCGGTGTCGCCGGCCCGCTTCGCCGCCTCCACAGCCCGGTCGAGGTTGTCGAGCGCGGGCAGCAGGTCGCGCATCACCCCCTCGGCCGCGTACTTCCGGTCCGTCTCGGCGTCCCGGAGGAGGCGCTTGCGGGTGTTCTCGAAGTCCGCGAGCTTGAGCTTGTAGTTGCTCAGCTCGGCCTCGGTGGCTTCGAGCCGGGCGCGCACCGCAACGAGTTCTGCGGCGTCGGCGGCCGGGGGCGGGGTCGGTTCGGCGGTCGCGTCGGCGGGTGTTTCGTCGGCCATCGTGAGGTCCCGAGACAGCAAAGGTCAGAGGTCAAAGGACGGAAACCCGAAAACCGGCAGGAGCCGAAGGTCAAGAGGCGAGCGGTTCGGCGAACGGCCGGCGTCTGCCCCCCGGGCTCACTTCTTCTCTTCTTTTGGAGGGGCGTCGCCGCTCACCAGATCCTTCAATTTGCCGAAGATCCCCTTGCGCGGGCCGGGGACGGTCGCCCCTTCCAGTTCCGCGAGCTTGCGGAACAGCTCCTCCTGCTCCGGGGTCAACTTGGTGGGGGTTTCGACCACCAGTTGCACGAGCAGGTCGCCCTTGCGGCGCGGGTCGTCGAGCCACGGCATCCCGTGGTTCGGCACGCGCACGACCGTGGAGTGCGTCTGGCTGCCCTTCGGCACCTCGATCGTCACCTTCTGGTTCGTGAGCGTCGTGATCTCGAGCGAGCCGCCCAGGGCGGCCCGGCTGAACCCGATCGGGCACTGGCAGATCAGGTTGTGCCCGTCGCGCTCGAACACCTTGTGGTCCGCCACCCGGATCACGAGCTCGAGGTCCCCCCGCGGCGCGCCAGGCTCGCCGGCGTGGCCGCCGTTCGGGTACGTGAACCGGACGCCGGTGTCCACCCCTGCGGGGATGTTGACCGTGACCGGCTCGCGGGACTCCACGCGGCCCACCCCGCGGCACCCCGGGCACGGGTCGGTGATGACCACACCGCGTCCGTTGCACCCGCGGCACCGGGTCCGCGTGGCGATCCCGAACCCGGTGTTGACGACCTCGAAGCCCTGGCCGCGGCACCGGCGGCACTGTGCGGGCTGGGTGCCGGTCTTCGCGCCGGACCCGCCGCACTCGCGGCAGTTCTGCTCCGAGGGCACCGTGAACGTCTTGCTCACCCCGGTCGCGGCCTCGAGCAGGTCGAGGTCGAGCACGGCGGTGATGTTCTCGCCGCGGCGGGGGCCGCGGGGCCGGCGCCCGCCACCGCCGCCGCCGAAGAACCCGCCCAGGAAGTCCCCGAGCAGGTCGCCCAGGTCCATCCCGCCGGCGTCGGCGCCGGCCGCCCCGCCCTCGACGCCGGCGTGCCCGTGGCGGTCGTACCGGGCGCGCCGGTTCGGGTCGTTGAGCACCGTGTACGCCTCGTCCACCTCGGCGTACCGCACCTTCGCCTCGTCGTCGCCGACGTTGCGGTCCGGGTGGTACTGTTTCGCGAGCTGCCGGTACGCCTTGGTGATCTCCACCTCGGTGGCCGTGCGGGTGACGCCCAGAACCTCGTAGTAGCAGCGCTTTTCAGCCATAGCAAAGAGTGGGCCGTGAGCAGGGGGCGGCGGGCAGAAAAGAAGGACACACTCCCATAATAGCGTGCGGGCAGCGGGCGGTGAACGCGGGGGGCCGCTCTTCACCGCTCGCTGCCCACCGCCGGCCGCCCGCGCCGCGTCAGGCGATCGCGCCGGTCACCTTCGACTTCTTGTCGTCCTCGTCGATCCGGGTGATCATCACCTCGGTGGTGAGCATCAGGCTGGCGATGCTGGCCGCGTTGGTCAGCGCGCTGCGGGTGACGCGGAGCGGGTCGAGGACGCCGGCCTTGAACATGTCCTCGTACTTGCCGCTGTTGGCGTTGTACCCGATGTTCGGGTCCTTCTCGCCGCGGGTGGTCACCTCGTCGGCGATCACGGCCCCGTCCACGCCGCCGTTCTCGGCGATGGTGCGGATCGGCTTCAGCAGCGCCCGGGCCACGATCTCGGCCCCGATGCGCTCGTCGCCCTTCAGCTTCTCGCTGAGCGCCTCGACCACCGGGACGCACCGCAGCAGGGCCACCCCGCCGCCGGGGACGATGCCCTCGCTCACCGCGGCGCGGGTGGCGTGCAGCGCGTCCTCCACGCGGCCCTTGGTCTGCTTCATCTCGGCCTCGGTGGAGGCCCCAACTTTGATGATCGCGACCCCGCCCAGGAGCTTCGCGAGCCGCTCGGAGAACTTCTCCTTGTCGTACTCGCTCTCGGTCTGGTCCATCTGGGTGCGGATGGTCTGCGCCCGGGCCTTGATGGCCGCCTCGCGGGCCTCGTCCGGGTCCACGATGATGGTGCAGTTCTCCTTGTCCACCGACACCTGATCGGCATGGCCGAGGAGGGCGAACACCTTCGGCGTGGGGCGGGCGCCGCGCTGCTGGTCCGCCGGGCTCAGTTCCTCGACGCTGTCGAGCTTCACGCCCAGGTCTTCGCTCACGAACGTGCCGCCGGTGAGGACCGCGATGTCCTCCATCATGGCCTTGCGGCGGTCGCCGAAGCCCGGGGCCTTCACCGCGCACACCTCGAGCAGCCCGCGCAGCCGGTTCACCACCAGCACCGCGAGGGCCTCGCTCTCCACGTCCTCGGCGACGATCAGCAGCGGCTTGCGGGTCTGCGCGACGGCGTCGAGCAGCGGCAGCATCTCGCGCACGTTCGAGAGCTTCTTCTCGAATAGCAGGATCGAGACGTCCTTCTGCTCCCACTTCAGGTCGGGGGTGTTGACCACGAAGTACGGGGACAGGTACCCCTTGTCGAACTGCATCCCCTCCACGAACTCGTGGACCGTCTCGGCGGTCTTGCCCTCCTCGACGGTGATGACCCCGTCGCGGCCGACCTTCTCGAACGCCTCGGCCATCAGCTCGCCGATCTTCGGGTCGTTGTTGGCCGAGATCGCGGCGACCTGCTTCAGCTCTTCCTTCTTCGACACCTTGCGGGTGAGCTGCGTCTCGAGGTGCTCGACGGCGGCCTTCACGGCCTTGTCGATGCCCCGCTTGACGGCCATCGGGTTGGCGCCGGCGGTGATGTTCCGCAGCCCTTCCTGGTAGACGGCCAGCGCGAGCACGGTGGCGGTGGTGGTGCCGTCGCCGGCGGTGTCGCTGGTCTTCTGGGCGACCGCGTTCACCAGCTTGGCGCCCATGTTCTCGAACGGGTCGGCGAGGTCGACCTCCTTCGAGACGGTCACGCCGTCCTTGGTGACGGTCGGCCCGCCGAACGACTTGTCGATGATGACGTTGCGGCCGGTCGGCCCGAGGGTGGAGCCGACCGCCTTGGCCAGCTTCTCGGCCCCGGCCAGGAGCTTCTTCCGCGCGTCGTCGGTGTAGAGCAGTTGCTTCGCCATGATGTCTCCAGATGGTGATTCACCGCAGAGGGCGCAGAGGGCACAGAGAGAAAGCAGGAGCGGGGCTCGTGTTCTCAATCTCTGCGTTCTCTGCGTCCTCTGCGGTGAAATGGGTTTAAATCACTTGTTCAGCTTGCCGAGGATCTCGGACTCGCGGACGATCTTGTACTCTTTGCCGTTCACTTCGACGTCCGAGCCGCTGTACTTGCCGAACAGCACCGTGTCGCCGACCTTCACGGCCAGGACGGTGCGGGTGCCCTTGTCGGTGAGCTTGCCCGGGCCGACCGCGATCACCTTGCCCTGCTGGGGCTTCTGCTTCGCGGTGTCCGGCAGCAGGATGCCGCCGGCGGTCTTCTCTTCGGCCTCGGTGGGCTCCAGCACCACGCGGTCGTCGAGCGGCTTGAGGACCAGTTGCTTGTCGCCTTTTGCCATGATTCGCTCCGATCCTATCGTGTTTGGTGTTTTGTTTTTCGTGTCTGGTATTTCACGTTCGGCGCTCGGGGGCCGGCACTCGCGTTTCGCTCGAGCGCTCCGCCCCCGGCACTCGCGAGGCGTTACATCATCCCGCCCATGCCACCCATGCCGCCCATGCCACCCATGCCACCCATGCCGCCCATGCCACCCATGCCGCCGCCGTGATCGTGGTCGTGGTGGTCGCCGCCGGCCTTCTTCGGCTCGGGGATGTCGGCGATCATGCACTCGGTGGTGAGGAGCAGGCACGCGACGCTGGCGCCGTGCTGGAGGGCGCTGCGGGTCACCTTCACCGGGTCGATGACGCCCGACGCGCGGAGGTCTTCGTACTTGTCGGTGTCGGCGTTGTAGCCGTAGTTCTTGTCCTTGCCCTTGAGGACGTGGGACACGACCACGGTGCCGTCCTTGCCGGCGTTCTCCGCGATCATCTGGCACGGCATCGCGAGGGCGCGGTACAGCACGCCCATGCCGGCGGCCTCATCGCCCTCGGCCTTCATCGCCTTCTCGAGCACCTTGCGGGCGTTCAGCAGGGCCACGCCGCCGCCGGGGACGATGCCCTCGGCCAGGGCCGCGCGGGTCGCGTGCAGGCTGTCCTCGTACAGCGCCTTCCGCTCCTTCATCGCGGTCTCGGTGGCGCCGCCGACCTTCACCTGGGCCACGCCGCCGGCGAGCTTGGCGAGCCGCTCTTGCAGCTTCTCGCGGTCGTACTCGCTCTCGGTCTTCTCGATCTCCTTGCGGATCGACTCGGCCCGGCCGGTGATGTCCGGCTTCTTGCCCGCCCCCTCGGTGACGGTGGTGTTCTCGGAGTCGATCTTCACCTTCTTGGCGCGGCCGAGCATCTTCTCGGCCACGACGGTCGGGATCGCGCCCTTCGGACCCGGGGTGGTGGCGTCGATCTGGACCGCGAGGTCCTTGAAGATCGCCTTGCCGCCGGTGAGGATGGCGATGTCTTCGAGCATGGCCTTGCGGCGGTCGCCGTAGCCCGGGGCCTTCACGGCGCACACCTGCACCACGCCCTTGAGCTTGTTGAGCACCAGCGCCGCCAGTGCCTCGCCCTCGATGTCCTCGGCGATGATGAGGAGCTGGACCTTCTCCTTCGCGGCCCACTCGAGCAGCGGGATGATGGTCTTCAGCGAGCTGATCTTCTCTTCGTAGATCAGGATGTACGGGTTCTCGAACTCGCAGGTCACCGTTTCGGGGTTGGTGACGAAGTGCGGGGACAGGTACCCGCGGTCGAACTGCATCCCCTGGACGACCTTGATCTCGGTGTCGGCGCTCTTGCCCTCTTCGATGGTGATGACGCCGTTGGTGGCGCCGACCAGCTTCATCGCCTCGGCGAGCTTCTTGCCGATCTCCTTGTCGTTGTTGGCCGCGATCGAGGCCACCTCGGTGATGGACTTGTTGTCCTTCGGGTCGATCTCTTCGGCGATCTTGTGGAGCTCCTCCACGACCTTCTCGACGCCCTTCTGGACGCCGCGCACGACGGCCATCGGGTCGTGCCCGCCGGCGACGCTCTTGAGCCCCTCGCGGAAGATGAACTCCGCGAGCACGGTGGCGGTGGTGGTGCCGTCGCCCGCCACGTCGCTGGTCTTCGAGGACGCTTCCTTCACGAGCTGCGCGCCCATGTTCTCGAACGGGTCCTGGAGCTCGATCTCCTCGGCGACGGTGACGCCGTCCTTGGTGACGTTCGGCGCGCCCCAGCCCTTATCGAGCACCGCGTTGCGGCCGCGCGGCCCGAGGGTGGAGCGGACGGCCCGGGCCAGCTTGCTGGCGCCCGCGAGGAGCTTCTGCCGTGCGTCATCCGCGTACGAAAGTTGCTTCGATGCCATCGGTTCTACCGCTCTTCTGGGGTAACGGATTTAGCTATCGGCCGCTCGCATGCAACAGGCGTGCCGTCAAGACATGTCGTCGCAACCTGTGAATCAACAATGACTTGCCGACACCTGTCTGGGAAAAGCCGCGGCCCGCGGTGTCAGAGTGGCAGGAACCAAGAACCGGACCAAACGCGAAATGTCAGGCACCCGCTTTGAGCCCGCCGCCGCCATGCCGCCCGAGCCGTGGCGCGGCGGGCGGGATCAGCCGCCCATGAAGATGCGCCAGATGTCGCGCATGAAGCCCTTCGTGCTGGTGTCGCGTGGCGGGTTAGCCGGGTCCACCGAGCCGGCCCCGGAACAGGTGGAGCACCGCTCGGTTTTGCCTTCAACGACCATCTCCCGCCGCCCCTCGCAGGTCGGGCACGTGAACGGCATCCAGCCGAGCGGCCCGGGTTCGTACTCGTACACGCCGGCGCCTGCACATAACTTGCAGTCGGGGTTCCGCCGACACCCGCAACGAATTCGTTTCGGCATCGCAGTGACCTCAAAGGAGAGAGTTCTATCGACATTTTACAGCGCAGAACCGGGTAGGCGGGCTGACGCACCCGTTCGGGCGGCGCGAACGACGGGGTCGAACCGGCGCGGTTCCGATCTTCCGCTTCGTCCGGTTCCTGCCGGATGTCCTGGCACGCGGTTCGCAAATGTCATCGCAGGCGGTTCACGGGCGCCACGAACCGAGTGGTTCATCGGGTGCCGAACTCTCGAAAGGTAAATGCGATGCGCGCAATACTCACGACCGTGACACTGTTCGTACTGGCGGGAAGTCTGTCGGCGGGGGACAACGAACCGGTGCTCGACCCGGCCAAGCTCGTTGGGAAGTGGGAAGCCAAGGGCGACCCGGAGAAGCGGCTGGTCGTGTTCGAGTTCGAGGAACAGGGCGGGCTCGTCGTGCGGATCACCCGCAAGGGCGAAGAGAGTAAGGCCGCGGGCAAATATCAGATCGAAGGGCGCACCCTCACCCTCACGCTGAAAATCGCGGGCGTGGAAGACTCGCGCTCGGTCACCGTCGCCAAGCTGACCGACGGTCAACTGCTGGGAACCGGTGAGAAGGGCCGCCCGCTGCTCCTCGTGCGGATGCGGGACAAGTGAATGCGAGCGAACGGCGCCCACTTGAATCAACGACCGCGCGGCCGACGGCACCCGTCGGCCGCACGCCATTTCAGCCTTCCAGATGTGGCTCGGCGACGGTCACCTCGACGCCGCCGCTGGTGTCCGCGGGGTCGTAACGCAGAGTCACGGGCCGCGGCGACGACCGGGTGCAACTCCACAACGACAACTTCAATGTCGCTCCAGGGCGTGTCGCCGTTGTACAGCACATCGGTCGCGCCGCAGCGCGGGGCGGTGGTGCTTGACGTAAGAAATCAGGTGCGCCTGGAGGACGTGCAGTTTGGGCCACATCTTGCCCAGCGCGGACCACTTCTTCACGCCGCGCGGCTCGGCCCCTTCGGAGAACAGCCCGTCGGACTTGCGCCGGATCTTGAAGTACACCTCCGATAGACCGGCGCGGCCGCGCTCGAGCGCGGCCTCGTAGCGGCGGCCCTGCTCGTCCAGCCAGTCCGCGTAGGCGGCGCGGGCCGTGTGGTCGTTCGGGTTCGTGTCCAGCGTGGCGAGGAACCCGCGCTCGTCTGCGGTCATCGTTGCGGCTCCGGGCTAGCGCTCCCACGGCTTGGCGGGGGCGCGGCCGGCGTCGGCCAGGATCGCGCGCATCACCTCGCCGGTCACGTCGCGCCCGCCGCGCAGATTAACGAAAAGTGACTCGATGGTGAAGAAGATGCCGAACGGGAACCCCCACCAGCCGAGGAACAGGCTGACCAGCGTCGGGCCGACCGACTTGCCGAACGTTCCCTCACCGGGGGGCACGAAGTGAATATCCGTCGGCCTCTTGAAGCTCAGCACAACAACCGAAACGGCGTACTGAAAGATCACGAACCGGCCGCCGCGCTCCACCGAATCGACCAGTTCCCGGACCGACATACCGTCAATGCCGTTGATCTGCACGGGCGAATCCCTGAATACAGTGCCGCCCGTTGTGCGGAACCTGTTCCCGCACAACGGGCGGCCCGACGAGCCTACACCGGCGCGAGCGCCTGAGCAATCACTTCCCGCACCCGCTCCTTCGGAATCCGTTCCTGCTTGAGCGTGTCGCGGTCGCGGATCGTAACGGTGCCGTCCTTCATGGTGTCGCCGTCCACCGTGATGCAGAACGGGGTGCCGGCCTCGTCCTGCCGCCGGTAGCGCCGCCCGATGGCGCCGCTCTGGTCGTACACGACGTTGAAGTACGGCTTCAGCGAGCGGTACAGCTCCTTCGCGGCCTCGTCCATCCCGTCCTTGTTGACGAGCGGGAAGATCGCAGCCTTGATCGGCGCGAGCCGCGGGTGGAACCGCATCACGATCCGCGTCTCGGTGCCGCCCTTCGCGTCCGGCACGCTGTCCTCGCTGTACGCCTCGCACAGCACCGCGAGCGTGAACCGGTCGGCCCCGGCCGACGGCTCGATCACGTGCGGCACGAACTGGAACCGCGCCTTCTCCTCCTTTTCGAGCTTCTTCTTCTCTTCCTCGCGCTTGGCCTTATCGTCCTTGAACGGCTCCAGGCGCGTTTGCAGAAGCGCGTTCCAGCCCTCCTCGTCGAAGTATTTGAGATCTTTCCCGCTACGGTGTGCGTGGGCCGAGAGGTCGAAGTTGCCGCGGTGTGCGACCCCTTCAAGTTCCTGCGGCTCGTCCGAGAACGGGAACAGGTACTCGATGTCGGTAGTGCCGATCGAGTAGTGCGCCAGCTCCTCCTTGCCCTGCTCGCGCGGGACGAGGTTGTCGCTCTGGATGCCGAGCGTGCTGTACCACTTCTTGCGCAGGTCGCGCCAGTACTGGTACCACTTCATCGACTCGTCCGGGTGGCAGAAGAACTCGATCTCCATCTGCTCGAACTCGCGCGACCGGAAGGTGAAGTTCCGCGGGTTGATCTCGTTGCGGAACGCCTTCCCAACTTGCGCGATCCCGAACGGCAGCTTCAGTCGTGATGAGTCGAGCACGTTCTTGTAGTTGGCGAAAATCCCCTGCGCGGTTTCGGGCCGCAAGTACACTTTGTTCTCGTCCGACGCGATCGGCCCGGCGTGCGACTCGAACATTAGGTTGAACGCCCGCGGCTCGGTCAAGGTGCCGTCGCAGTCGTCCGTCGGACACGGCCGCGGCCACGACGCCGGGATGGATGCCGCCGCGTGGTGCTCCAGTTGCGGAGCCGCCTTCAGCGCTTTCCCGATGGGGCTCTTCTTCTTATCGAGCTTCGCGATCTTCTCTTTGAGCAGCGGTTCAGCGTCGGTCGCGTTGTCGGCCTCGACCGAAACGGCGTGCGGGGCACCGTCTACAACGGCGCAAGCGAACTGAACTTTGTCGGCGCGGAACCGACGCTTGCACTTGAGGCAGTCCACCATCGGGTCCGAGAACCCGCCGACGTGACCGCTGGCGACCCACACCTGCGGGTTCATGATGATCGCGCAGTCCAGCCCGACCATCCGGATCTCTTGCCCGTCGGGGCCGGGGGGCGGGCAGCGGACCATGTCCTGCCACCACGCCTCCTTGATGTTCCGCTTCAGCTCGACGCCGAGCGGGCCGTAGTCCCAGAACCCGTTGATCCCGCCGTAGATTTCCGAGGACTGGAAGATGAACCCCATGTCCTTGCAGAACTTGGCGAACTTCGCCATGTCCTCGATCTTCTTCGCCATCGCGCGTACCTCTTTCTCTCGACCGGGCCTGTCAGCGGAGCTTCCCGCGGCCCGGTCATGTGCGAAGCCCTTGGCCTGGACCCCGCTAAATGGTGGAGAGCCGCCGCGGGTGTCCGGTTCGGGCGAACCTTGCCGCGCGGCGTGGACATGATATGGACTGGCCTGCCCTCGCGCTTGTGGCCCGCACCGGTCCGGGGCTACAATCGGGACACGCTGCACCGCCACGCACACCCGGAGCCTGTTGTGAAACGAACCGTGTTAGCCGTCGTGCTCGGCGCTTGCGCGCTCGCGGTGGCGCGCACCCCGGCCGCGGAGGTGCCGCCCCCGCGGGTCATCACCGACCGCGACGCGCTGTTCCGCAAGCCGCAGGTGCTCGACCTCGTCATCACCCTCGACAAGAAGGAGACCGAGGCGCTCCAGCGCGACCCGCGGAAGTACGTCAAGTGCCTGCTCAAGGACGGAAAAGACGAGTACGTCGATGTGGGCATCCACTTGAAGGGCGCCGCGGGCAGCTACCGCGACTTCAACGACAAGCCGGGGCTCACGCTGAACGTGGACAAGTTCACCGACGCGCAGCGGTACCGCGGGATGGAGAAGCTCCACCTCGCGAACTCGGCGCAGGACCCGAGCTACCTGTCGGAGCTGATCTGCGGCGAGATGTTCCGCGCCGCGGGCGTGCCGGCCTCCCGGATCAGCTTCGCGAAGCTCACGCTCAACGGCCGCAGCCGCGGGCTCTACTACATCAAAGAGGGGTACGACAAGACGTTCCTCAAGGAGAACTTCGGGAGCAGCAACGGCAACTTCTACGACGGCGGGTTCCTGCGCGAGATCGACCAGCCGCTGGAGGTGAACCCCGGCAAGGGCGACGTGAAGGACCACGCCGACCTGAAGGCGCTGTGGGCCGCGGTGCGCGAGCCGAACGAGCGGAAGCGGTTCGAGAAGCTGGAAAAGCTCCTCGACCTGGACCGGTTCATCAGCTACATGGTGATCGAGATGATCACCTCGGACTGGGACGGGTACCCGTCGAAGTGCAACAACTACCGCATCTACCACGACCCGAAGACGAACAAGATCACCTTCATCCCGTCCGGGATGGACCAGATGTTCCACGACATCAACTGGCCGATCATGCCGGACTGGGGCGGCGGCGTGGCCCGCGAGCTGATGAAGACAAAGGAGGGCAAGAAGCGCTACCTCGCCCGGCTCCGCGAGATCATGGACAAGAAGATCTACAACCCGGTGGCCCTTATCCGCCGGCTCGACGAGTTGGAAGCCGTCGTGCAGCCGGCGCTGGCCACGGTCGATCGCGGCGCGGCCCGCGACTACAAGAACCAGGTGAACCGGCTGCGGTTCGCGATCAAGGAGCGGGAGAAGATCGTCAACGACCAGATCAAGCGCCTGCCGCCGGAAAAGTGACTCCGGGCGGCTCACTCCCGCCCCTCATTCTTTTTGACTCCCGACGTGTACCCGAACCGGGGCGGCGACGCTGGCGTTGCCGCCCCGGTTCGGGTACGCTCAGCGAATCCCGCCTGTGTCCGGCCGTCCGGAGTCCCGCCTCATGCCGATGCGCCTCTCTCTCCCGTTCGCGCTCGGGGCCGCGCTGCTCGCGGTGCGAACCGGCGCCCCCGCAGCGCCGCCGCAACCGGTCGCTTTTGAGCGAGACGTCAAACCGATCTTCGCCAAACACTGCGCGTCGTGCCACGGGGCCGAAAAGCAAAAAGGCGGGTTCCGGCTGGACCGCAAGGCCGACGCCCTCGCCGGCGGCGATTCCGGCAAGGCCATCCAACCCGGCAAATCCGTCGACAGTCACATCCTCAAACTCGTCACGAGCACCGACGCCGACACCCGGATGCCCCCGAAGGGGGCGGGGCTGAGTGCGGCCGAAGTCGCCGTGCTGAAGCGGTGGATCGACGACGGCGCGAAGTGGCCCGACGACGGCTCGGCCGCCGCGAACCCGCTCGACTGGTGGAGCCTTCGGCCGCTCAAGCGGCCCGCCGTTCCCGGCGCTGAGAAGGAGCATCCCGTTGATGCGTTCGTCCGCGCGAAGCTCCGGGAGAAGGGGCTCGCGCCCGCACCCGAGGCCGACCGGCGCACGCTGATCCGGCGCCTGTACTTCGACCTCATCGGCCTGCCGCCGGCGCCGGAGGAGGTGGACACGTTCGTCGCGAGCACGGCCCCGGACGTTTACGAGCGGCTCGTGGACCAGTTGCTCGCGTCACCGCAGTACGGCGAGCGCTGGGCGCGGCACTGGCTCGACGTGGTCCACTTTGGTGAGACGCACGGGTACGATAAGGACAAGCCGCGCCCGAACGCCTGGCCGTACCGCGACTACGTCATCCGCGCGCTCAACACCGACAAGCCCTACGGCCGGTTCGTGGCGGAACAGATCGCCGGCGACGTGCTGTACCCCGGCACCGTTGACGGGATCGAGGCGCTGGGGTTCCTGGCGGCCGGGCCGTGGGACCTCATCGGCCACGCCGAGGTGCCCGAGTCGAAGGTCGATGGCAAGATCGCACGCCACCTCGACCGGGACGACATGGTCGCGAACACGGTCGGCACGTTCATGGGGCTGACGGCCCACTGTGCCCAGTGCCACAACCACAAGTTCGACCCGATCACGCAGGAGGATTACTACAAGCTGCAAGCGGTGTTCGCGGCCCTCGACCGCACCGACCGCGCTTACGATGCGGACCCGAAGGTCGCCGCCCGGCGCGCGGAACTGGAGGGGCGCAAGAAGGCCGCGACGGCCGCACGGGCCGCACTCGAAATTGCGGCCCGGAACAAGGCCGGGGCCGACCTCGCCGCGATCGAGAAGCAGATCGCCGACGCGGCCCGCCCGGCCCCCGCATCCAAGCCGCCGGAGTTCGGCTACCATTCGGCGATCGCGACCAAGCAGGACGCGGTGAAGTGGGTTCAGGTCGATCTCGGCGCGAGCCAGAAACTGGACCATGTTGTGCTGAGGCCGTGTCACGACGACTTCAACGGCATCGGCGCCGGGTTCGGGTTCCCGGTCCGGTTCCGGGTCGAACTGAGCGACGATCCGGCGTTCAACACGAGCACCGTTTTAGCCGACGAAACCGCAAAAGATTTCCCGCCCCCCGGTATGGCGCCGTACCGCGCAACGGCCGGTGCCCGAACGGGCCGATACGTCCGCGTGACGGCAACCAAGCTCGCGCCGCGACAGAACGATTACATTCTCGCGCTAGCCGAACTTGAAGCGCTCGACGCCGCGGGCAAGAACCTCGCCCGCGGTCGCCCGGTGACCGCGCTCGACAGCACCGAGGCGCCGGTGCGGTGGCGGAAGTCGAACCTGACCGACGGGCTGGCCGCTCCGGGGCCGGCACTCACCGCCGGGGAGCGCGCCCGGCTCGCCGAGCGGCGCGACGCACTGCTGCGTGCCGCGCTCGGGGAGAAGGAAGCGGCTCGGCTCGGCGAGCTGGGGGCCGACATCGCCGCGATCGACGCCGAACTCGGCGCGCTCCGGGCCGCCCGCCGGGTGGCATACGTCGGCGCGGTCCACACCGGCAGCGGCACGTTCGTGGGCACCGGCGCGAGCGGCGGCAAGCCGCGGCCGATTCACGTGCTCGCGCGCGGCGACGTGACCAAGCCCGGAAAAGAAGTGGCGCCCGGGGCGATCGGCGCCGTTCCCGGGGCGAACGCGCATTTCGCCTTACCTACCGGTCACAGCGAGGGCGAACGGCGGGCGGCGCTGGCGAAGTGGCTGACGGACACGAACAACCCGCTCACCTGGCGGGTGATGGCGAACCGGGTGTGGCAGTACCACTTCGGCCGCGGGATCGTGGACACGCCGAACGACTTCGGCAAAATGGGGCAACTCCCCACGCACCCCGAACTGCTCGATTACCTCGCCAGCGAGCTGCGCGAGCACCAGTCGCTGAAAAAGCTCCACAAGCGGATCGTCACGAGTCAAACCTACAAGCAGGTTTCTGGTTCGAACGAGGCGAACGCAAAGACCGACGCCGACAACCGCTACCTCTGGCGCCAGAACCGGCGGAAGCTCGAAGCGGAGGCCGTTCGCGACTCGATCCTTGCAGCCGCCGGAAAGCTCGACCTCACCGCCGGCGGGCCGAGCTTCCAGGACTTCGTGATCGAGAAGCCGGAGCACTCGCCGCACTACCAGTACCACCTCCACGACCCAGAAGACGCGAGGACGCACCGGCGCGCGGTCTACCGGTTCGTGGTGCGGTCGAAGCAACAGCCCTTCATGGCCGCGCTCGACTGCGCAGACCCGTCGCTGGCGGTGGAGAAGCGGAACGAGACGCTGACGCCCCAGCAGGCGCTGGCGCTCCTGAACAACCGGCTCTCGGTGGCGATGGCGAAGCACTTCGCGGCCCGGGTCGAGAAGTTGGGCGCCACCGACGCGGAGCGAATGACCGCCGCGTTTCGGCTCGCGCTCGGGCGCGCGCCCACGGCGGCGGAGCGGGACGCGCTCGCGGGCTACGCGAAGGAGCACGGCCTGGCGAACGCGTGCCGCGTGGTGCTGAACCTGAACGAGTTCGTGTTCGTGGATTGACTGGAGCGCGGGCCTCTGGCCCGCTGCCGCACCGCGCGTCCGAACCGCCACGCGGAACGGGGCCGCCAGCGCAGAAGCGGGCCAGAGGCCCAATGGCACTTAACTTCTAGGTCGTTTGTTTCTTAGTCCGTTTCCGCTCGGGGTACCCGCGACTTCGTGGTATGAGCTCGCGCGGGTACTGTCGTCCGGGCGGCCGGTTCGGCAGCACCCGTTGTCCGGCCGCCCGGACGAGCCTCTCGAACCACGCCCCCAAGTGCCCCTCGGGAGGCCCCGGGCGGAGTGCCGGGACCATCGCCCGTACCAAGCTCCAGACCGCCGCGAAGCTGATCCGCCGGGGCTCCACCCCGCGGGCCCCGGCGGCCGCCCGGCGCACCTGGGTGGCCAAGTTGTACGCCAGCAGCCAGGCGCTCAGCTCCTTGTCCACCATGGGCACGGTGCGCCCCCGCATCTGGTCCACCCCCAGGGTCCGCTTCACGTCCCGGATGTCGGTCTCCACATCCGGGCGGCGCCGGTACAACGGGCCCAACTCGGCCCCGGTCCCGTCCACCGTGGCGAACAGCCACCGCGTCAGGTCCGCGCGCACCACCACCTGGTGCCGCCAACCGGTGACCGACGCGTCGGGACCCAGGCCCGGGTTCCCCTTGCGGTCCGCGGCCGTCGGGGTCCACGTCAGGGACCACCGCCCGTCCCCGGCCGGTCGGGCGCCGCGGGCCAGGGACCGGAACCGCGCCTGGGTGAGCCGCACCAGCACCCGGTGCCCGCCCGCGGCGGCCGCGTGGGCCAGCGACCGCCGCTCGAGTACAGGTGCTCACCCGGTGCAGCCTAACGCACGGGAGCATAATATCTTAGCAGCCAGGCACGCACGCATGGCCAAGGATAAAGTTAAGTGCCATTGGGCCTCTGGCCCGCGCTCCGGCGCGGGCAAAGGCACGTTTCAACCGCTCGCCGCTTGCCCTCCGGTACCAACCGCTCACTTCTTCTTGCAGTAGCTCAGCGCCATCAGGGCGTAGCCGGTGACGAGGTTCTTGTCGCCTTCCATCCAGCGGTCGTTCTTGTTCACGAAGCTGCCGTCGGCCTCCTGGCGCTTCGTGATGGCGGCGAGCAGGTCGGCGCGCCAGTCGTGCTTCACGCCTTTCGCGTCGGTGAACTCGTCCACGCCCAGGGCGTCCATCGTCTTGGCGAAGGTGTGGTAGTAGTAGTACAGCCCCCGCTGGCTGTTCGCCTCGGGCATGCCGGGGTTGCTGTCGAGGGTGTAGTTCTTGCCGATCCACTCCAGCGCCTTCTGCACCCGCTTGTCGTCCTTCGACAGCCCGCAGTAGATCATGCTCTTCACGCCCGCGTAGGTCATGCTGCCGTAGCCGCCGGTGTCGCCCTTCGTGTCGTCGCTGCGGCGGTTCTCGCCGCCGTTGGCCCCGGTGTAGATGAAGCTCCCGTCGTTGGCCTTCGCGGCCCACGGCGCCTTGTTGAACTCGCTCTCCAGGTTCTGGCACTTGCTCACGAACACCAGCGCCTTCTTGAACGCCGGGTCGTCCTTCGGCACGCCGGCGGCCTTGAGGGCCTCAAGGAAAAACGCGGTGTTGGACAGGTCGGGGCGGGACTTGTCGCCGGCGTACCCGGCGCCGCCGTAGTAGTCGCTGTCGTCCTTCTTCCCGCGGTTCTCGTCCCACTGGTACTCTTTGAGGTACTTGGCCGCGTTGCCGATCACGCCCTTGTACTTGTCGGCCTTGTTGGCGGCGCTGAGCGCCTGAATGTTGATGCTGGTGGTGTAGTTGATGAGCCCGGCCTTCGAGTCGTTCCCGGCGATGTGCCCGGCCTTCTCGTTCACGAGCCCCTCGATGAACTTGATCCCCTTCGCGACCGGCTCCTCATCCGCCCCGGTGCCGGTGCGGATCAACCCCGTCACCACGATCCCGGTGACGCCGCGGTTCTGCGGCTCGGCGGACCAGCTCCCGTTCTCGTTCTGCGACTTCTTGAGGTACGCGGCGGCCTTCTCGGCGGTCGCCTTGATGGGATCTTCTTTCGGCTGCGCCTTCGGGGCCGCCGGGGCCAGTGCCGCCGCGACCGTGAGGACGAGGGCCGGCACGAGCAAACGCAGTTTGAGCATATCGAGCGCTCCGCAGGAGGGTCAGTGGTGACATCCTACGGAGCAAATCCGGAGCCCAACGAGAAAACGCGGGCGTGTGCGAAGTGCTGACGGTGCGGGTGGTTAAGTCGTGCCCACGGGTGGTCGCGGGGCGCCCACCCGTGGCCGCGGTCACTTGGCCTTCACGTCGTAGCAGTACATCACCGTCTGGTCGCGGATGAGCAGCTTGCCGTTCACGATGACCGGGTGCGGCCAGCTCTGCGGGTACGACTTTTGGTCGGCCGTCGGCAGCTTGAACGACGACACCACCTTCAGTTCGTCCGGCGACGGCTCGATGAGCACCAGCACGCCGTTCTCGTACCGGAAGTACAGCCGGCCGTCGGCGTAGAGGACCGCGGCGGACCGTTGGCCGCCGGCCGGGGGCTTCTCCGGCCCCCACTTGATCTCACCGGTCTTAAGTTCGACGCACACCGGGCTGCCGCCGTTCTGGTCGTGACCGAAGTAGATGTGATCGCCGACCAGCACCATGCCGCCGTGGTGGTTGTTCAGCTCCGGCTTCTTGTACGTCTTCAGCTCCTTCGCCTCGAACCCGCCCTGGCCCTTCGGCACGATCCGGAGCAGCGCGGAGCCGCCGGCGTAGCTGCACGAGACCCAAACGAGGTCGCCCTTGACGATCGGGATCGGGATCTGGGCCACGCCGCCGGTGGCCGCGGTCCCCTTGTACTGCCACAGCACCTTGCCGGTGTCCGCGCTGACGCCGACGAGCCCCGACCCGCTGCCGAGCAGCGCGAGGTACTGCGGCACCCCGCCGATGGTCGCCTTGACCGGCGACGAGTAGCCCTGGCCGGCGAACCCCTTGACCTTCGGGTCGCCGATCTCGCCCGCGTCGGCCTTCCAGACGGTGGCGCCGGTGTCGGCGTTGAGCGCGGCGACCGCGGCGCCCTTGGCCCCCGGGATGCAGACGATCTTGTCGCCGTCGGCCAGCACGGAGTCGCTGTACCCCCACGCCACGCCGGCCTTCCCGCCCGGGGCGCCGCCGAAGTCCTTCTGGTAGTTCTTCGCCCACACCGGCTTGCCGTCCTTCGCGTTCAGGCACGACACGGTGCCGTTCGCGCTGACGGTGTACACCTTGCCGTTGTGAACGGTGGGCGTGCTGGCCGGGCCGTTGGTTTGGTTCAGCAGGTCCCCGGCGGGTGCGGCGAACGGGGAGAACCACAGCTCCGAGCCGTCGGACTCCTTGACGGCCCAAACGCCGTCCTTGTCGTCGCGGGTGCCGACACCGTAAATGACGCCGCCGGCGACCGACGGCGTGCCCCAGCCGAGGCCGAGGTTCTTCGCGGTCCAGAGCACCTTCGGCCCGCCTTCGGGCCACGTCTTGAGGAGGCCGGTTTCGGGCGACACGCCGTCCCGGTTCGGGCCGCGGAACCCCGGCCAGTCCGCGGAAACGGAGGTCGTTGCGGTCGCGCCGATCAGGAACGCGCAAACCAGTAAGCGAACGCGCAGCGTCATTGTGGCAGCAGCTCCGAGGGGGCGGGGGGCGGGCGGATGGGGAGGTACACACTAGTTTAGTGCGCCGGCCGCTGCGGGAGAGCGCGGGAGAAGTGTTCGCCGGTAACGCGGCCGTCCCGGCCGCCGCCCTGTGGGTGAGCGACGCCGCGCGGAACGCGCGACGCGACTTCACCGGCAGAGCGGCGGCCGGGACGGCCGCGTTACCACAAGCAACCGGAACGGATCACCAGTGCCGGTATCCGTATCCGTAGCCGTAACGGTAAGGCGGCGGCGGACCGATGTATACCGGCGGCGCGGGGCGCACAAGGACCACCGGCGGGGGCGATTCGTAGATCACCGGGCCGGGCTCGCGGACCACCACCCGCGTGGGCCGGGCCGCCGGGCGCGTCGTCTGCATTTCCGCAATGACCCGCGCCGACACCCCGTTCCGTTTCAGCTCGCTCAGGTCCGATGCGGTGAGCGAAAAGGTGCTGCCCGTGGAGCGGATCTGGTTGATGATGACCTGATCGTCCTGGCCCTCCTGGGCCATGCGGATCACGTCGAACACCCCGACCCGCTGGCCGGCGGCCTGGGCGTCCGCGAGCGCCGCGGCCTGGGCCACCTCGCGGTCCCGCTGCTCGCGCTTGTCAACATCGTTACCCACGAGCGCGCCGCCCGCGGCCCCGAGTCCGCCCCCGATCAGCGCGCCGGCCACCGGTCGCCCGGTCAGCGCGCCGATCCCGGCCCCGACCGCCGCGCCGCCGGTGCCGCCGATCGCGGCGCCCCGCTCCGTGTTGTTCATGGTCGAGCACCCGGACCCGCCCGCCGCGTACGCGAGCGCACCGAGCGCGAGCAGCCGTCGAAAGTTCGTGTGAACCATCTGACCCTCTGCGTATTCCAACCCGGCAGGGCTTATGGCGAATTCGGGCGGACTGGTCAACCGCGGTTCCGCTCCACCAGTTTAACGGTCCGGCGGCGCGAACTTGCACCGCCCGGCGCCGCACAAGTGGCAACGCCCGTATACCGTGCGGCACGGCCCGCCCAGCCCGCACAAGCGGTCCCGATCCGCCCACCCCCGCCGTTGACGACATGGCCCCACCGTTATCGGCTCTCCACGAACCGCGCCCGCACTCATGATGTCGGTAGTAAGATGGGAAGCGTCGATTCCGCCAGATTTGCTAAAGGACCAGACATGCTGCCCGATCGGCCGGTAGACAACGCCCCGTACCACACGATCACCCACGCGGGGCTCACGATCGAGGGGTGGTCGCGCGCGGCGGTGCAGAGCTACTGGCGCATCCCCGAACTGAAGATCGGGTTCGACCTGGGCGCGCAGCCGTGGGACTTCATGGGCACGCCGAACTGGTTCGTGTCGCACACCCACCTGGACCACGTCGCGGCGCTGCCGGTGTACGTCGCGCGGCGGCGCATGATGAAGATGGACCCGCCGACGGTGTACGTGCCGGCCGAGGGGCTCGAAGACGTCAAGAAGCTGATGGCGGTCATGCACCGCCTGGACCGCGGGCGCCAGTTGGCGCACCTGAAGGGGCTGACCGCCGGCGACGAGATCGAGCTGACGCGCGAGCACGTGGTGACGGTGTTCAACACGGTCCACACGATCCCGAGCCGCGGGTTCGTGGTGTGGGAGCGGCGCAACAAGCTCAAGGACGAGTACATCGGGCTGCCCGGCGACAAGATCAAGGAGCTGAAGCTCGCGGGGACGGCGATCACGCGCGAGGTGCGCATCCCGATCGTGGCCTACACCGGCGACACCGCCCCGGCGGGCCTGGACGCGTGCCCGGCGTGCTTCGACGCGAAGATCCTGATCACCGAGATGAGCTTCGTGCGGGCGGCCCACCGGCGCGACAAGATCCACAAGTTCGGGCACATGCACCTGGACGACTTCGTGGAGCGCGCCCAGCGGTTCAAGAACGAGCTGATCATCGCGGGGCACTTCAGCACCCGGTACCACCCGAACGAGGTGCGGAAGCTGCTCGACAACAAGCTCCCCGCCGACCTGAAGGCGCGGATGCGGTTCTGGGTGTGAGGCGCGCGTTTGGGCTACGCACTTTCTACCATCTGGTACGAGCGGCAGCGTTTCCTGCCCGCGATCCTCGCCGTGGCGTTCAGCGCGGTGCTGGTCGCGGTGCAGTCGGGGCTGGTGCTCGGGCTGCTGTCGGTGCTGTCGATGCCGGTGGACCGCGCGCCGGCCGACGTGTGGGTGGCGTTCCCGTCGGTGCGGAGCGTCGATTTCGGGCGCCCCATCCCGGAGCGGTGGGTGTCCCGGCTGGCGGCCCAGCCCGAAGTGGACCGGGCGGAAGGCGCGATCATCGGGTTCGCGCCGTGGACCCGACAGGGCGCGAATCCGGCCCGGACCACGACGCAGGTGTGCAACGTGGTCGGCGCGCGGCTGGACCCGCGGTCGCTCGCGGCGCCGGACGTGGTGCGCAACAGCCCCGAACTGCTCGCCGCCCTGGCCGAGCCGATGGCGGTGGCGGTGGACGAGTCCGAACTCGACCGGCTCGGGGTCCGCGGGGTCGGGGACACCGCGGAGGTCGTGGGCCGGCGCGTGCGGGTAGCGGGGCTCGTTTCCGGGTGCCGGAGCCTCGGCGGGCCGTACCTGTTTTGCTCGCTCGAAACCGCCCGGGTGCTGCTGGGCTACCAGCCGGATCAGGTGACGTACCTCGTCGCGCGGTGCAAGCACCCGGGCGACGCCGGGGCGGCGGCGCGGCGCATGAACGGCTACCCGCAACTGAGCGCGTTCACGTCGGACGAGTTCTCCGCCCGGTCCCGGCTGCACTGGCTCACGACCACGAAGGCCGGGGTGGCGATCGGGTTCACCGCGCTGCTCGGGCTGCTGGTGGGCGCCGTCGTGACGAGTCAGACGCTGTTCGCCGCGACCGCCGCCAGCCAGCGCGAGTTCGCGACGCTGCGCGCGATGGGCATCCCGAAGTGGCGGCTGAAGTTCTCGGTGCTGGTGCAATCGTTCTGGGTCGGGCTGTTCGGGCTGGCGCTCGCCGCGCCGATCACCCTCGCGCTGGCCGAGGGGGCGAACGCGCTGGGAACGGCGGTGCGGCTGCACCCGTACATTCTGCTCGGCTCCGCGGCGGTCACGATGCTGATGGCGCTCGGGTCCGGGATGGCGGCGCTGCGGTCGTTCCAGGGCGTGGACCCGGCGCACAACATTCGGTGAGTGCCTTTGTTTTGTGGCACAGACATTCCTGTCTGTGCGGCTTCGCGCAGCAAACGAGCACAGACAGGAATGTCTGTGCCACAAAACGAAACACTACTTCACGTCCACCGCGGGCGCGCCGAACTCACGCAGCTTGGGTCGAATGCCGAGACCCGGTTCGGTCGGGGCCGCGAGCCGGCCGTTGACGCGCTGCGGGGCGCCGTCGGCGATCGATCGCGTGACGTAGCTGTTGAAGTCCGTCGAGCTGAACAGGAACTCGGTCGGCGTGCTGTGCGCCAGGTGCGAGATCGCAGCCGTGACGATGTCCCCGCCCCAACTGTCTTCGAGCGTCATCCCGATGCCGAGCGAGACGCACAGGTCGCGGAGCTGCTTGGTCTTCGTCAGCCCGCCGAGCTTGCTGATTTTCAGGTTCACCACGTCCATCGCGCCGTCCGCGTGCGCCCGCATCAGCACGTCGATGCCGTCGATGTTTTCGTCCATCACGAACGGCTGCGTGATCTGCCGCCGCACGGCCCGGCACTCGTCGTAGGTGAGGCACGGCTGCTCGATGTACACGTCGAGGTCGCGCACCGCTTTCGAGATGCGAATCGCTTCGTGCTGGAGCCAGCCGGTGTTGGCGTCCGCGACCAGCCGGTCGCCCGGCTTCAGCACCGCCGCCACGGCCTTGATGCGCTCGATGTCGGTGTCCGGGTCGCCGCCGACCTTCAGTTGGAACCGGCGGTACCCTTCGGCGCGGTAGCCCGCGACGTTGGCGGCCATCGCGTCGGGCGCCTCTTGCGAGATCGCGCGGTAGAGGTGAAAGTCCTCGCCGTACCGCCCGCCGAGCAGCGCGCACACCGGCAGACCGCTCACTTTACCGAGCACGTCCCAGCACGCGACATCGACGGCCGATTTCACATACGGGTGCCCCTTGAGGGCCGCGTCCATGAGGCGGTTGAGCTTGCCGAGCTGGGTCGGGTCCTGGCCGATGAGCGCGGGGGCGATCTCTTTCAGCCCGGCGCGCACGCCGTTGGCATACGCCGGCAGGTACGCCGGGCCGAGCGGGCACACCTCGCCGTAACCCACCACGCCGGCGTCGGTCTCCACCGCGACGACGGTGCTGTCGAACACGGTGACCGACTTACCGCCGGACCACTTGTAGCTGCCCTCGTGCAACGGCAGATCGACCTGCCACGCCGCGATTCGGGTGATGCGCATGACCGCTCCTGAACAAAGGGATTCGACGGGTTCACAGGATCAGACCTACGAAACGGAACACCGGCTTTGCCCTGTGAATCTTCCGAAAGTGAGGCGCGTGCAATGGTGGGAGGGGCTATTGCCGTTGGAGTGCGCACCGGCGGCGAGCCGGTGAGGCCGTGCCTTGAGACGTGCAACGTCTCAAGGCGATTGATGCGGCGTCGGTTGCTCCCGCTCGCGAGAAGTGAAGCACCGCGCGTCGGCCCGCGAAACACGGCCCGACGCGGTGCGTTCAGGTGGGAAGGGGCATCAAACTTGAGCGGCGCCAAGGGGAGCGGTCGCGCGCCAGCGCCGGGTCAGGAGTGCTCCGGCGCCCGCGTACACCAAGCACATTATCACATCGAACGCATGAGCCGGTCCGTGATCGAGTCCCACGCCACACAGCACAAGAACCCAAACGGCGGCCGCGGACACGCGAAACGGCCATTCCCACCGCGCGACCGCCCCGCGCATCACAAAACCGGTCGCGATCACCAGGCACACCGCCCCGATCAGTGTCGGCGGCAGCCCCAGACCCACGACGCCGGAAACCAACCGCCCGAGGGCAAGTGCGGGCGCGCCGGTTAACTCGATGTACGGTATCGCGGTTGCCCGGAACGACTCGCCACGCCTCAGCATCCACCCGCCCGCCACGGTGCCGCAGAACACAGTGACGCCCGCCGTCGCCAGGGAAATCCCAAGGCCGAGGGCCGGAGCGGACGCGCTGCCGAGTACCTGATCCGCAACGACTTTTGCGAAGAACACGCCGCCGCGCGTATCGGCGGGCACGGTCCGCAGGTCCTCGTACCGCTCGACCAGAGCGTCCGACGGAACCCCGCGCCCGTCCGCCGGCATTCGGGTCGCGTTGCCGAGCGTGGTCAGGTCCGCGATCGCCGGTACGACGACCATCGCCAGCGTTGCCGTCCAGCCGATTCCGGCCGCGTAAGCCGCCAGGGTGGCGGTCAGCGCGGCGCTCAAACCGGCCGACACACCTTCCCAGTGGTTCGCCGGGCGTGCGACCCGGGCCACAATCAGACCGATACCGACGAGTGCCACCGCCCCGAGCGCCGCGAGCGCCCAGAGAACCGCGGTGGGCGGTGCGACGGGAACCGCGAGCGCGGGCGCTTCGAGCCCCGGAAACTGGGTGTACGTGTTCGACACGTTAACCAGCAGCACCGCGAACGAGGTGCACGCGACGGCCGCCGTTGCGGGGGCGGCGAGGAGGCCGACCAGCGCCGGCCCGAACGTGCGCCGGAACTGATCCCAAAAACCGTGCCGCGTGCCGGGCGGGACGGAACCGAGGTGATCTGTCACGGCCGTAATCCTCTGAGCCGCGTGCCCCAATCCACGCGGCCCGTCAAATGTAGGACACGGTCAGGATCGGGACGCCCGGATTCGCACTCATGGTTCGACGATCGCGCGGCGGCCGAAAGCCACTTCACGCTTTTACGCGATCAGCTCGTTAATCACGTGGCCGTGAACGTCGGTGAGCCGGCGGTCGATGCCGTTGTGCCGCACCGTCAGTTTGGTGTGGTCGATGCCGAGCAGGTGCAGGACCGTGGCGTGGATGTCGTACACCTCGGTCGGGCTCTTGCGGTCCGCGGGCTTGTACCCGAAGTCGTCGCTCGGGCCGTGCGTGGTCCCGCCCTTGATCCCGCCGCCGCAGAGCCAGTTGGTGAAGCAGTACGGGTTGTGGTCGCGGCCCTTGCCGCCCTGCGACGACGGCATCCGCCCGAACTCGGTCGTCCAGAGGACGATGGTGTCGTCGAGCAGCCCGGTCCGCTTCAGATCGGCGATGAGGGCGGCGGCGCCGCGGGCCATCCCGTGCGCGAGCGGGCCGTGGTCGCGCTTCACGTCCTCGTGCGAGTCCCAGTTGCGCCGCGGGAACCCGTTGTCGTTCCCGCTCCAAATCTGCACGAACCGCACGCCGCGCTCCAGCAGCCGGCGCGCGACGAGGCACTTGCGGCCGAAGTAATCGGTCTCCTCGACCGGGTTGATGTCCTTGTCGAACGTCCCTTTCCCGTGATCGAGCCCGTACAGTTTAAGTGTTTCTTTGGTCTCTCGTGAGAGGTCGAGCGCGTCGGGCGCGGCGAGCTGCATTTTCGCCGCGAGTTCGTAGCTCTTGATGCGCGCCTCCAGCCGCTCGTCGCCCACCCGGGTCGCAAGGTGCTGGCGGTTGAGCCGCGCGAGCAGCGCGCCGCCGGCCTGATCGCTTTCGGGCGTGACGAACGTGGCCCGCTCGTCCGGGAAGAGGTCTTCGATGGGCGTCTTGGTGCCCGGGTAGATTGCGGTGCCCTGGTGCTGGGCGGGCAGGAACGCGCTGTCCCAGTTCTTGGTGCCGTTGGAGGCCAGCCCGCGGTGGTCCGGGAGCACGACGAACGTGGGCAGGTTCGCGTTCAGGGTGCCGAGCCCGTAGCTCACCCAGCACCCCATTCCTGGGAACCCGGGACGGTTGAACCCGGTGGCCTGGAGCAGCGTGCCCTGGCTGTGGACGCCGGTTTTGCCGACCATGTTGTGAACGAACGCCAGTTCGTCGATCACGCCGCCGAGCGGCGCGACGACCTCGCCGAGTCGCTTCCCGCACTTCCCGTAAGGTTTGAATTCCCACACGGGCTTGAGCCACGGCCCCAGGCCGTTCTGGAACGCCTCGACCTGTTCGCCGAAGTTCGCCTCCTGCCCGTGGCGCTTCACGAGTTCGGGCTTGAAGTCGAACAGGTCGATGTGGCTGGCGCCGCCGGCCATGAACAGTTGCACCACGCGTTTGGCTTTGGGCTTGTGGTGCACGCCGCCGTCGGCGCGGGCGCGGTCCGCGCCGAGCAGCGCCGCGAGCGCGAGGCCGCCGAGCCCGCCGCCCGAGTGGAAGAGGAAGTCACGCCGGTTCATAGGTGCCTTTCTGGAGCGCGGGCCAGAGGCCCAATGGCACTTAACTTCTAGGTCGTTTGTTTCTTAGTCCGTTTCCGCTCGGGGTACCCGCGACTTCGTGGTATGAGCTCGCGCGGGTACTGTCGTCCGGGCGGCCGGTTCGGCAGCACCCGTTGTCCGGCCGCCCGGACGAGCCTCTCGAACCACGCCCCCAAGTGCCCCTCGGGAGGCCCCGGGCGGAGTGCCGGGACCATCGCCCGTACCAAGCTCCAGACCGCCGCGAAGCTGATCCGCCGGGGCTCCACCCCGCGGGCCCCGGCGGCCGCCCGGCGCACCTGGGTGGCCAAGTTGTACGCCAGCAGCCAGGCGCTCAGCTCCTTGTCCACCATGGGCACGGTGCGCCCCCGCATCTGGTCCACCCCCAGGGTCCGCTTCACGTCCCGGATGTCGGTCTCCACATCCGGGCGGCGCCGGTACAACGGGCCCAACTCGGCCCCGGTCCCGTCCACCGTGGCGAACAGCCACCGCGTCAGGTCCGCGCGCACCACCACCTGGTGCCGCCAACCGGTGACCGACGCGTCGGGACCCAGGCCCGGGTTCCCCTTGCGGTCCGCGGCCGTCGGGGTCCACGTCAGGGACCACCGCCCGTCCCCGGCCGGTCGGGCGCCGCGGGCCAGGGACCGGAACCGCGCCTGGGTGAGCCGCACCAGCACCCGGTGCCCGCCCGCGGCGGCCGCGTGGGCCAGCGACCGCCGCTCGAGTACAGGTGCTCACCCGGTGCAGCCTAACGCACGGGAGCATAATATCTTAGCAGCCAGGCACGCACGCATGGCCAAGGATAAAGTTAAGTGCCATTGGGCCTCTGGCCCGCGCTCCGGCGCTGGGAGTGAGCGTTGAGTTCACGCGGAGCCGCACCGAACCGCCAACCTCAAGCGGGCCAGAGGCCCGCGCTCCGGCGCCGGAGGCGTGACTACCGTCAAGCGGGCGGGGCGTGCGGGCGAGGGGTAACGTTCACCCCTCACCCGCACGCCCCGTCGCGACTGGCCGGACCGTAAATCAGATCTTCAGCACGCCGGTGCTGTCGCCGAACGCCTTGGCCGGGGCGCCCATCCGCTCGAACAGCGCGAGGTACAGGTTCGTCAGCGGGACGTCGGAGCGCTTCGGGAACACGATGTGCCGCCCGCCGGTGATCGTTCCGCCGCCCTTGCCCGCGAGCAGGATCGGCAGGTCATCGTGATTGTGCCGGTCCCCGTCGCCGATGCCGCTGCCGTACACCAGCATCACGTTGTCCAGCAGGCAACTGCCGTTCGGCTCCTTCACGGCCTTCATCTTGCCGACGAGGTACGCGAACTGCTGCATGTGGAACGCGTTGATCTTCGCGATCTTCTCCAGCTTCTTCGGGTCGCGGCCGTGGTGCGACAGGTCGTGGTGCCCTTCCGGCACGTCGATCATCTTGTACGGGCGGTTGCTCCCGTCGTTCGCGAACGGCAGCGTGGCCACGCGGGTGAGGTCCGTCTGGAAGGCCAGTACCATCAGGTCGGCCATCAGCCGCATGTGGTCCTGGACCTCCTTCGGGATGCCGGTCGGGGCCGCCATGTCCGGCTTCGCGACCGGCTTCTTGTTCGCCTCGCGCGCCTTCTGGATCTGGAGTTCGACCTCGCGGACGCTGCTGAGGTACTCGTCGAGCTTCTTCTGGTCGCCGGAGCCGAGCGTCGCGTTCAGCCCCTTGGCGTCTTCCATCACGAAGTCGAGGACGCTCTTGTTGTACAGCTCGCGCTTGGCCCGCGCCTCCGCGAGCTCCTTCGGGTCGTTTCCGCTGAACAGCCGCTCGAACACGGCCTTGGGGTCGCACTCCTTGGCGTTCGGGGTGGACTCGCCCCGCCACGACAGGTTCGAGGAGTACGCACAGGAGTAGCCGGAGTCGCAGTTGCCGGCCTGCTGCCCCCGCTCGATGCCCAGTTCCAGCGACGGGAACCGGGTCTGGTCGCCGATCACGCTGGCGACGTGCTGGTCGGCGGACATGCCGGCCCGGATGTCCGCGCCGTGAGTCTTACGGGGCTGGCGGCCGGTGAGGAACGCGGACATCGCCCGCGCGTGATCCCCGGGGCCGTCGCCGTTGGCCCGGGCCTTGTCGAGCGCGAGGCCCGAGATCACGTTCACGTACTCTTTGTGCGCGTTGAGCGGCTCCAGGGTGCCGGTCAGTTCCGACAGCGCGCCGGTCACGGACGGCGTCCACTGGGACATGTTCACGCCGTTGGGCACGTACACGAACGCGAGCCGCTTGGGAGCAGCCGCGGCCACTGACGCCGGCGCGGCTGAAGCGAACGACTCGAGGAACGGCAGCGCAATGGCCGTTCCCAGGCCCTTGAGTGCGGTCCGGCGGGAAATGGACTTCGGCATTGGCAGCTCGCTGTGAGGCGTTCCCCGCCCGTGCGGGCGGGGTGATCGGTTTCGGGTGTGGTTCGATCGTCGGTCGGCGGGTCGATCTCGGTGGCAGGGCGGGTCAACAACACGGTTCGTCGGTCGGCACCACGTTATTCGCTGCGCTTACCCTTCCGTTTCTGGAACGGGTCGGACTTCACGACCGCGAGCACCAGCGCGGAGAACTTGTCCCCGTTCTCCTTCGACGCCTTCGTGATCTCGTCCAGAGCGCATTTGTCGTAATACTCTAACCCGCGGCCCAGGCCGAAGGTAAGCAATTTCTCCGCAAAACACGTCCGGAACTGATCCGCCTTGCCCAGCAACACCTTGCGCAGCTCGGCCGGACCGTTGAACTTCAGCCCGCCGGGCAGCTCGCCGCTCGCGTCCACCGGCTTTTTGTTGTCCAGGGCGCGCCAGCCGCCGATGCCGTCGAAGTTCTCCAGCCCGAACCCGAGCGGGTCGAGTTTGGCGTGGCAGGTGGCGCAGCTCGGGTTCGCCCGGTGTTGCTCCATCTGCTCGCGGAGCGTCCCCTTGAGCTGCCCGGTCGGCGGCAATTCGGGCACGTCGGGGGCGGCCGGCGGGGGCGGCGTGCCGAGCACGTTTTCGAGGATCCACTTCCCGCGCTTCACCGGGCTGGTGCGGGTCGGGTTCGAGGTCACGGTGAGGGTGCTGGCCATCGTGATGATGCCGCCGCGGCGGACGTCCGGCAACGTCACCTTGCGGAACTCGGCCCCCTTCACGTCCTTGAGGCCGTAGTGCTCCGCGAGCCGCCCGTTCACGAACGTGTAGTCCGCGTCGAGGAAGTCGAGCACCGGCCGGTCGTTCCGCACCACGTACTCGAAGAACGCCTCGGCCTCCCCCACCATCGCGTTCCGGAGCTGGTCGTCCCAGCCCGGGAAGAACCCCTTGTCCGGGGCCAGCGTCTTCAGGTTCCGCAACTGGAGCCACTGCCCCGCGAAGTTCTCCGACAGCGCCTTCGCCTTCGGGTCCGTCAGCATCCGCTTGACCTGCGATTCCAGGGTCGCGGGCTTCCGCAGCTCGCCCTTGGCCGCGAGCTTGAACAGCTCCTCGTCGGGCATACTGGACCACAGGAAGTAGCTCAGCCGGGTGGCGAACTCGAAGTCGTTGAGCGTGCGGACGTCGTTCGCGTTCTTGGGGTCGTCCTCGATGCGGTAGAGGAAGTGCGGGGACACCAGCACCGCCTTCATCGGGAGCTTGAGCGCGACGTGGAACGGCTCGCCCTGCTTGGTCGCGAGGTCGAACAGCTTCAGCAGCCGCGCCACCTCGTCGGGCTTCACCGGGCGGCGGTAGGCGCGGCGGGCGAAGTTGGTCAGCACCGTCTCGGCCGCCGCCCGCGCGTCCACGCCGGCGCCGGGGCGGGCGATCAGGAGCTGTTTCACAGACGCCGAATCGGGCGGGGGGACCGGGTTGAACGGCCCTTCGATCTCGATCAGCTCCAGCCCGAACTCGCGGACCTTCTTCTCGTTCTTGTCCTCGAACCCGTTGGTGAAGGCGACCGCGACGCGCTTCTCGCCCGCCCGCACCTTCACCGACGCTTCGTAGGTCTTGGCCTTGCCCGGTTCGCCGTCCACGGTGAACGTCTTCACGTCCTCGCCGCCCACCCGCACGGTCACCTTCGGGTGCGCGCCGCCGACGTTCGAGCCCCACCCGCGGAACCGGACCAGGTACTCGCCCTCGGCCGAGAAGTTGAACTTCTCCAGGAACCCCTGCCCCTCCGACTTGAAGACGATCTTCACGCCCGGGTCCTTGGACTTCGCGTCGCGCGGGGTGGCGAGGATGTTCTGCGGGCGGTACGTCTGCTTCGCGCTCTTCGGGGGCTCGGGGACGTTGAGCGCGGTGCCGAGGATCTTCTCGGCCGCCGCGAGGTACTTCTCCAGCAAAATGGGCTGGAACGAGAGCACGTCGCCGATGTTGTCGAACCCGTAGCCCACGTCGTCGGACGGGAACTCCTCGGCCGGCTTGAAGTCCACGCCGCACAGGTCGCGGATGGTGTTGTTGTACTCGGCGCGGTTCAGCCGCCGGATGGTGACCCGGCCCGGGTCCTTGGGCACGTCGGGCGAGCAGTTCACCCGCGTGAGCGAGGACGCGATCCACTCGACGACGAACTCCTTCTCCTCTTTCGTCGGCTGGGGCTTCTTGGACGCTTTCGGCGGCATCTCGCCGGAGGAGATGGTGTGCTGGATCGCGCTCCAGTTTTTGCGATCCTTGCGTGCGGCGGCCTCGGACACGTAGCCGTCGAGCGCCAGACCGCCCTTGGCCTTCTCGCCCTTGTGGCAGTCGACGCAATACTTCTGGAGGAACGGGAGGACTTTGTCTTTGAACGCGGGGTCTTCGGCCTGGGCCGGCGGCGCGGCGCGAACGAACGTTTCGGCCCCGGCGAGGCCGTCGAGGGGTATGGGAGAGCTGGGGGCGGCGGTGGCGCTCGCCTGTTCGCCGCGCGCGAGGAGCAACCCGGCGGCGAGACTGGCCGCGGTCGCGGTACCGAGGAGCGCGAGAAGAACGGGGCGCAGCACCATCGAGGTCTCCCGGTCAGAAAGGCGTTCAGGCGGTGTGCGAGCGAATATTCGAGAGCAGTACCGGCCGGCGGGTTCTTTGATTCGGATTCTAGCGAAGCCGGTTCAAAAACTCAACGAGAAGGTCTGCCGTTCGCACCGGCTCGCTCGATTCGAGGCCCCATCTCCCACGCGCATCTCGCGGCCGTAACCGGGCGTCGCGAGTTCCGTTACCGCGGGTTCACTGACGACGAATGCCACCGCTCATTTCGCTCTCCGCCGCGGCCCGCGCTGCATGGCCTGATCCGGGCGGCTATAACAGGCGCCCGAGCGTGCCACCGCCCCTGCCGCCGCGGTAACCGGATACGTGGCCCCGCTCCCGGGCGGTCGCGGCTCATCAACAAAAGCGGCCGTATTACCGGATACGTGTATGAGAAAAGGTGCGATCATTCGCCTTGGGGCGTTTTGTCGAGGCTGCGCCAGAGGTACCAGAGGGCAACGCTGCGGTACGGTTGCCACGGCTTCGCCACCCGGGTGAGCTTGGCCGGGTCCGGGAGCGTGCGGAGCCGGAATAGGTTTTTCACAGCCACCCTGATCCCGTAGTCCCCCACCGACAGCACGTCCGGGCGCCCCAAACCGAACAATAGGTACATGTCCACGGTCCAAGGGCCGATGCCCTTGATGACCGTGAGCCGCTCGCGGATCGTGTCGTCGTCCAGGCCGGCGATGCTCGGCAGCAGGTCCGGGTTGGCCCGCGCGTGCTCGACGACCGCCCGGAGCGTTCGCTGCTTCGGACCGGACACCCCGCACGCCTTGAACTCCGCTTCCGACAGCGCGGCGAGCTTGTCCATCGGCATGATGCCCTCGCGCTGCCACATCGCCAGCGACGTGCCATCGGCCGGATGTGGCCCCTCCGGCGGCGGGTTCACCGCCCGCGCGAGCCGGTTGTAAATCGACTCCGCCGCCTTCGTCGAGATCTGCTGACCGATCACGCACCGCACCAGCAGCGTGAACGGGTCCTCGCCGCGCGGCATCAGCAGACACGGCCCGACGCGGCCGATCAGCCCGTTCATGACCGGGCAGGCGGCCGACAGGTGCTCCCGGGCCTGTTGGTAGAATGGTGTGGACATGCGGCCAGTATAACAGCGTGCGCCGCGAGATGCGAGCCAAAGTGTCCCGATCGCGTTCGGCGACCGGGCGCTTGAGCTCTGCGACCTCGGATGCGATCCGGTTGGTTGTGCTTGTTTCTTGTGGCACAGACAGTCCTCACGCGGGCGGCAATTGAGGGTGAGGTGCAACGGGTGGCGTGGGGAGCGGGGCGCCGATGGGCACTTGCGGGCGGTTCGCTACCTCTCGAACTACCCGTTCGCTACCAATCCGCTGCCGGTCCGCTGCCGGTTCGCTGCCAGCGGATAATCAACACAAGCGGCAAAGTCGCTCCTGCTTGTGCGACCTTCTCACGCCGCACAGACAGGAATGTCTGTGCCACAAGAAACAAGAGTCAAGCGAGTGGTGTTTGAGTGTGAAGTGCAACGGGTGAGCGTGGGAACGGGGCGCCGACGGGGCAATCGCGGGCCGTTCGCTACCTCTCGGACTACCCGCTCGCTACCAGTCCGCGGCCGGTCCGATGCCAGCGAATAATCCGCACAACCCGCAGGGGCGGCTCGGGTATCCGACACGGCCTGAGTTGCAGCACGCGGGGATGAGGTGTAACGGGGGTTACAGCGCGGCCGTCTGGTCTCACTGCCGCGGCACTCCGCAGCCCGGAGAATCGGCTACTTCGCTACTCGGCGCGGGCCGTCGTAACAGACCGAGCGGTGCCGCTCGATCACGAACTCCCAGTCCAGGCGGTGCGGCGGGTCGAGGTAGTTGCGCCACGCCGCTGCCATCTGCCGGGCAGCCTCGTCGAACGGCACCCCGCCGAAGCCGGTGCCCATCGCGGGGAACGCCACGGTTTCGATCCGGTGCCCGTTCGCGTTGTTGTACGCCTGCACCGCCAGCAGCGCCGCCCAGGTGGCGCAGTAGACCTTGTCGGTGCCGTCGATGTTGCCGGGCACCCGCATCGTCGGCGCGTGGACCAGAAAGGGGAGTGACGCATGGCCCGTTTCCAGCACGAACGCGGTGCCGATCGGCTGTTCGCCGAAGTAGTCGTTCAGGATGCGGTGCTGCACCCGGGCCATCAGCTCTTCGCCGAAGAACCGCACCACCGCGGCGTCGATGCCCGCGGTCATGATGCCGAAGGCGTTGCCGGCGGTCACGAAGCAGTCGTGCGGCCCCAGATCCTCGAACCGCCCCTGAACGACCCGCACGTTGCGCAGGCCGTCGAAGCGGCGCGCGAAGGCGTCGCACATCGCGCGCTCGGGGTGAACCAGCCAGATGGTGTCGATCATATCGGCGCCCGCGCCCGCCGCGACCGCGGCCGGGTCCGGTCAGCGTCAGCCGACACGCGGGCGGTTGTTCGTCGGGGGCTTTTTCGTCAACTTGCGGACGAGCGCGAACAGCGCGACAAGCCCCACCACCCCGAAATAGACCCACACCGCTCCGAGCGTGAACGGGACTTCCGGGGGCGGATCGGTCGCGGGCGCGTCGCTCGCGGCGGGCAACAGCTCTTCGGGGTTCGTCGGGCCTTTTTCCTTCGCGGCCTTCACCACCGCTTCCCGGTGCGCCATCAGCACTTTGCGGTTGCTGTACGCCAGCGAGGAGACGCACTCGTTCATGATCCGCTCGGCCGCCGCGAACTCGCCCCGCGCCGCGTACACCTCCGCGAGCAGCCAGTAGAGCCGGGTGTCGTGCGGGAACCACAGCACCAGTTGCTGCACCGTCGCCAGCGCGTCCGGCGGGAGCTTCGCCCGCTCCGCGGGCACCAGGGCGCCGTCGGCCACCTGGGCGAAATTGACGGGGAAGATGGCGTCCGGCAGCTCGTTCTCCGGCGTGGGCCGGCTGCGGGCTTCTTCCATGCGCAGGCGGAACAGTTTCAGCAGCACCCCGTTGTTAAGCTTCAGTTGCCACGCGAGCTGTTGCGCGGTCAGCCCCGGGAGGCTCTTGGGCGGGGTCTCCTCGTTCGCGATCGTGAGCAGGTTGTACGCCCGCGCCCAGTCCAGCACCTTCGGGTCGCTCGGGCTGGGCTGGGCCGCCGCAATGTGGGCCAGGGTGACGTTACCCAGATAGCCCTGTCGCTGCCGCCCCACCAGAGTGCCGTCGGCGTCGTCGGCCTTACGGAAGCGGAGCAGATCGACGGCCAGCGCCACGTTCTCTTCCTGCGTCCGCTGCGGGACCTTGAGGCGCCGGTCGATGCGGTCCTTGAGCACCCCGCGGTCGCTCCGCACCATCTTCTGCGGGTCGTTGGGGTTAGGGCGTTCGAGGGGCCAGTCCGGGTTCCCGGCGTTCATCAGCACGAGCCGGCGGCGGGCGAACTCACTAAACGGCAGCGGTTCGGGCACGCCCTGGGCGCTCACCGGAACCGCCATCGGTTCGTCCGGGTGGTGCAGCGCCGCACGCGCCGCGGGGCGGGTGAGCAGGGACGCCAATACGACCAGAACAGCGACCCCGCCGTAGCGCCTCACAGTGACACCCTCTGGCACACCGAACAGCGACACACCTGACACATTTGAGGTGCGCGGCGAAAATTTTTTACGACTACTTCGATTGTAATCACGTCAGGCGGGAGTCACGTCCGTGTGCGGGGCAATTTCGTTCCCGTTTGCGGGAACTCTTGCGCCCGGCTCCAGCACGGATACGATTTCTGTAGTACAGTCAACGCCACCGGTCGTATTGATCCAGACGGACCAGAGCGTCCAGGCGATCCCCCAGGGAACGCCCCACGGGCCGAGCGCGAGTGCGAGCAGGCTGAACCACAGGCCCCGCAGGTACCGGACCTGCCAGGAGCCGGTGAGATAGACCGGTGACTGCCGGCGCACTGTGACGAACAGCAACGAGAAACAATACTCGAACCGAACACAGCGCGCCCCGGCCGCGATCCGGGTGCGCAGTTCTTCGGCGAACAGGGGACGGGTGCCGCGCAGTTTGAGGAGATCCGAAGAAGAAGGGACATTCCGGACTGCGGTTTGCATTGCGTCAACTACTCTCAGAAAAGAAGCCCCTGGCGTGCTTTTGCGACCAAAGTGCGGGCACTTCTGCCCGACGCATGAGCAAGCCTGAGACCATAACAAAGACCATGAGCACAATTCCCATGCCGCTACTGGACCTGGTGACCCAGCGCGTGACCGATCGTACCGGCCGCCGGGTGCGGAACCTGGAAGTCGAGATCGCCACCGGCGGCGAGCGCGTGGTGATCCGCGGGCGTGCCAACTCGTACCACGTCAAGCAGCTCGCCCAGGAGGGCGTGTTCGAGGCGCTGCCGAACGTCCGGCTCGAGAACGCGATCGTCGTCGAGTAAGCCGCACGCTCCGCACAACCGGCACAAGCGGCAGATCGGGAGGCACGCTCCGCGTCTGCCGCCGGTTGGGTGTCAGCTCTTCTGCGCTTCGAAGTTGCACGTCACGGTCGTGGAGATGCCGCCGCGCGGGGTCCACACCGACACCACCTTGCACCGCACCGGGTTGCACGCCGCCACGAAGTCGTCCAGCAGCCGGTTCGTCACCTGCTCGTAGAAGATCCCCTGGTTACGGAACCGCTGGAGGTACAGCTTCAGCGACTTCAGCTCCACGCACGTCTCGGCCGGCGTGTAGGTGAACGTGATGGTGCCGAAGTCGGGCTGGCCGGTTTTCGGGCACACGCTGGTAAATTCCGGGCACACGATCTCGACCGCGAACTCGCGCCCGGGGCGGGGGTTCGGGAACGTCTCCAGTTGCTCGACGGACGGCGTTTCGGTCAGTTCCATGCTGCACATCTCGTGGGGTTGCACAGTATGTTGATAGCTGAACGTGCTGACGTCTTGTAGGGCGCGCCGCGCAAAGCGCGGCCGCCGCCGTCCGGAACCATCTCATGTCAAAAGCGGTTGTGCTCCTGAGCGGCGGGCTGGACAGCACCACGGCCCTCGCGGTCGCGCGGGGGCAGGGGTTCGAGTGTTACGCGCTGTCCGTGGATTACGGGCAGCGGCACCGCGTCGAGTTGGAGCGCGCCGCCGTGGTCGCGAAGGCGCTGGGGGTGATCGAGCACCGGACCGTGAAACTGGACCTGCGGGAGATCGGCGGGTCGGCGCTGACGAGCGACCTCGCGGTCCCGAAGGACCGCTCCGACGGCGAAATGGGGCACGGGGTGCCGGTCACGTACGTCCCGGCGCGCAACACGATCCTGCTCGGGGTCGCGCTCGGGTTCGCGGAGGTGGTGGGCGCGTTCGACATTTTCATCGGCGCCAACGTTCTCGATTACAGCGGCTACCCCGACTGCCGCCCGGAGTTCCTGAGCGCCTTCGAGGCGCTCGCGAACCTCGCCACGAAGGCCGGCACCGAAGGCGCGGGGCGGTTCCGGGTTCACTCGCCGCTGCTGAAGTTGACGAAGGCGGAGATCATCCGCGAGGGGGTGAAGCTCGGGGTCGATTACGCGCTAACGCTGAGCTGCTACGACCCCGACGCCGCGGGCCGCGCGTGCGGCCACTGCGACTCGTGCCTGCTCCGCAAGAAGGGCTTCGCCGAGGCGGGCGTCCCGGACCCGACGCCCTACGCGGTCGGCGGGTGAACGAGAACCGGAGGGGCGGGGGACGAATGCCCGGCGTGTGATTCGGGGGAGCGAAAGGCGTCCGTACTACGAGTGTCGCCCACTCACTCCCCGCTCCCGCCCGGACCTTTGCCGAACTTCTCCTTGAGCCCTTTGAGCTTCTCGGGGTCCAGTTTGCTCTTGTCGAACTTGTCGCCGAACTTCTCTTTGAACTGCTTCACCTTCTCGGGGTCCAGCTTGCTCTTGTCGAAGCCGCCCTTCGCGAGCTTCTCCTTGAGCGCTTTGAGCTTTTCGGGGTCCAGTTTGCTCTTGTCGAGCTTCCCGGTTCCCTTTTTCGGGCCAGCCGGCGGGGTGTCGGCCGGCACCTCACGCGGGGGCGGAGCCACATCGACGCCGCGGGCGTCGTAGCTCACCACGCCGGTCAGCACGAGCAGAGCGGCGGCGAACAACTTGCGGAACATTGCGGGCACCTCGTTGGCGGGCACGGAACCGAGCCGATACCCTATCAACACGCGAGTGTCGCACCGGTTACACGCGCCCGATGGACCAATTCCGAGAACCGCAAGAGATGATCGATCTGTCCGTTTCGCTGGGCCGGCTCGCGCTGCGCAACCCCCTGCTGGTGGCCAGCGGCACCTTCGGCTACGCGAAGGAGATGGCCCCGTTCGTGGACTTCGCGAAGTTGGGGGGCGTGATCCCGAAGACCGTCACGCACGCGCCGCGGGCCGGGAACCGGCCGCCGCGCACGGTGGAAACCGCCTCCGGGATGCTCAACGCGATCGGGCTCGACAACGACGGCCTCGAGCACTTCCTCACCCACCACCTCCCGTACCTCAGAACGCTGCCCACGGCGATCGTCGGGAACATCGCGGGCAAGAGCGAGGACGAGTTCGTCGCGATGGCGGCCCGGGTGCATCAGAGCCGGGACGGGTTGGCGGCGCTGGAACTGAACCTGTCGTGCCCGAACGTGGCCGGCGGCACCGACTTCGCCACCGACCCCGAGCTGACGAAGCGCATCATCCGGCGGTGCCGCGACGCCTGCCCGGACCTGCCGCTCATCGCCAAGCTCACGCCGAACGTGACCGACATCACCCTGATCGCCCGGGCCGCGGCCGACGGCGGCGCCGACGCCGTGAGCGCGGTGAACACGTTCGTCGGGATGGCGGTCGACTGGCGGCGCCGGAAGCCGATCCTGGGGAACGTGACCGGCGGGCTGAGCGGGCCGGCGATCAAGCCCCTGGCACTGCGCGCGGTCTGGCGGATCGGGCAACTGAAGGCGGTGCCGGTGATCGCGGTGGGCGGGATCGCGTCGCTCGACGACGTGATGGACTTCCTGGTGGTCGGCGCGAGCGCGGTTCAGATCGGCACCGCGAACTTTTACGACCCGACCGCCAGCGTGCGGATTGTAGACGCGCTCCCGGGAGCGATCGCATCACTCGGCGCGACCGCGGCCCGGCAGGTGGTCGGCACGCTGAACGTGTGACGCCCCGAGCACGGCCGTAACGAGGCGGGGCTTGAGGGAGGGGCCATTCGCCCTTCCCTCAAGCTCCGGGTTCGTCGCGGCTGGCGCTCAGACGGTGGGTTCGGAGATGTTGCGCGCGTAGCGGGCCAGCAGCATCTGCACGGCCTGAATCGTTTGCCATTCGGCGAACCCGATGCGGATCTCGGTGCCGTCCTCGTTCGCGTCGATGTTCTCGACGGCGGTGGTCAACCCTTTGTGGAGGTAGTCGAGGATCTCGGCGAGTCGGGCCGCCTGGGCGGGTGTGAGTTTCTGCGGCAGGGGCGGCACGTCGTCGTCGAACGCGGTCCAGTTGGGGTTGGCCGCCGCGGGCGGCGCCGGGGCCACCGTGCGCTGGCTGTCGGCGACCGAAACGCGACCGGACGCGGCAGCCAGTTCGTCGGCGCGGATCGTCTGCACCTGCCCGCCGGCGTTGGTGATCGGGGCCGCGGCGGCCTTGCGGCGGGCGTCGATCTCCTCCATCGTGCCGAACAGCAGCATGCTGCGGCCGATCGACACCTGATCGCCCGCACGCAGCCGGCGGATCTGGATCGCGGTGCCGTTCACGCGGGTGCCGTTGGTGCTGTCGAGGTCGGTGAGGATGATGTCGGCGTCTTCGACCTGAACCTTGGCGTGAAACCGGCTGACGCGCTCGTCGTTGAGCCGCAGCCCGTTCCCCTCTTCCCGGCCGATCGTGACGGGGATGGGCAGGTCCTTGTAGACCCGGCCCTTATCAACCCCTTCGAGGACCAGGAAGGTAACGGTGCGCATGGATGGGTCCTGTACGGATGCCTGGCCCGGTCAGTGCGGGCGGCCCGGTGAGAGTGGTATAGCACAACCAATTCGGTCGGGCGCAAAAACCGACGACGGGGAACGCGTCACTGCCGCCCATTGTCCGCGTTTCAGGCAGGCGTGTCAATTTCTACCCCCAGGCGGCAAGACAATTACGAAGTCCGGAATGGCGATTAATGTGTTGACGGGTCGTGAGTTACTTACCCCGGAAGGGCACCGACTACACCCGCCCATCCGGTTCGTTGTTGGCAACATTTCAAGAGCTCACGGACCCGCGACACCGCCACGGCGGTGGTCACTCGTTTCCGGGGCTGTTGGCACCCTCTTTCTTGGGCGACACGTGTCGCTGTGCATTGCTGATCGCCCCAATAGGCCTGCCGGCACGTGCCGGCAGGCGAGCCATCAGCGGCGCGAGAAAATGCGGTACGGTCGGTCGAAGAAGCTGATGCGGCGCGGGGGGCTTTGGGTCGGGAGCGTCAGGTCCGGCGTGCCGGGAACGTACCCGACAACTGTGGGCACCGGGGGCTGGCCGTCGGCAACCGGGATCGGGTCGATTCGGTACGCGCCGCCGGGGCCGGGCCACGCGCTCGGCGGCTGCGGCCGGTCCTGCCCGCGCAGGGCCGTGCCCGGGATCGGCGTCCACAGTTGCGGCGGCCCCCACCCGCGCCCGGCCAGGGGCGGGTGCCGGTCGATGTACGGGTTCCGGGACCGGTCGTAGAACAGGTCCTGCGAATAGGTCGCACCGGGGCGCGTGGTCTCCGCGTCAATCAGCCCCGCGTACACCAGTGCCTCCAGCACGATCTGCACGCACACGTACTTCTGCCCCGGGCCGACCGGCTTTCCCGCAAACCGGGTGACCAGCGGGTTCCGCGCCCGGAACAGCGTGAGCTGCATCCCGAACTTCCGCAGGTCGTACTTGCCGCCCTCGGCCGCCAGCGCGAACTCGGTCAGCTTGCGGTCCTGCTCCGCCGTCAGCGGCTCCTGGCGCGGGCGCACCCAGATGTGCCCGGAGTACAAGTTGAGGCGGTAGTCCAGCGGGGTGATCCGCGTCCACGGCGTGAAGCTGAACCCCGATTCCAGCACCCCAAGGCGGCCGTCCGGCATGGTAATGACCACCGCCGAGTGCCCCGGCCGGCCGCTCCGGGCGATCACGTACAGGGCGGTGAACAGCGGATCGGGGTCGCTCAGCAGGAGCACGTCGCCCGCCCGCGGCGCGTACTTCAGGGCGTCGCCACGGGGCACCGCGCGAAGGTCAACAGCGGGCTGGTACAGGTACCCGTGTGGGGCCTCCGCCGGGACGTAAACGGGCGGGTACGCCTTCGGCCCGAGCGGATCAGACTTGGGACCGCCGAGCACGTCGCCGCACGGGGCGAAGGGCAGCGCGAGGGCGAGCACCGGAACGAGATACCAGCTCTTCATGTTCGCACCGGACCGGGACGAAGGGCGGGCCGCGGGACGGTGCGGTCGGCCGCAGGTGTACTCACAGGAGCAACGTTCGCAACGGGGCACTCGGTCCGCTCGTCGGCACCTGTTGTGGCGGCCGTCTTTGTGGCACCGACATTTCTGTCTGTGCGGTGTGAGAAGGCGGCACAGGCAGGAACGTCGGTGCCACAAAAAGCACTCACACTCGAACGACGTGCAACGCTCAGGCAGCGCGGCTCCGCTCCGTTCAACCTACCCCTTGTCCACTCGCGGTAAACTGCGGCACCGGCACGGGGGCCTTCCGCCCGCAAACTTTGCCCGGATTACCCCGAACAACCGGCGTCATTCCACCCGATCCGATCGACAACGCAAAACCGGAGCGAAACGTCCGCGCCCACCACCTCCATACTGTCCCAGGCCGCCGTGCGCAACTTGGTTGCGCGCGGCGATACTGGAGACAACGTAACTCACCTCAAGTTCATTTGATGTGGAGGCGGGTTCAGCGAACGATCTTCACTGTGCCCAAGGGTCGGGGGAGTGGCTAACACGGTGGCCCACGGCAGTCGAAAGGGTGCCCACCTTGACGGCTCTGGCGTTGATGCCCCCGACCGGCGGCGTCCTCGCCTTGTCGCTCGGAACAGTCCCGCCCACAACCACGGCTGGGAGAGGCGGCGTTTCAGCCTTCCCAGCCCGCGAAAGCTAATTCTCATACGTCCAGGTTCCGTCTTCTAGCTTCATCCAAGAACGTTCGCCGTCCGCGGCCTTCACGATGACCCGGTCGTTACCATTCCAGTGGGCACAATTGAAGGGGTCCGAAATTACAAAATCGGTCTGAAAATCTCCGCCGACGGAGTAACTTCTGCGGCCCTGCACTTTCCCAAACCAGATCCTCAGCTTCTTTGTTTCTCCGGATTCCCAACTCGTACTCGCGACCCATTTGCCGTCGGGGCTGAACACCATGCCGGGTGTTGATTCTCTCCACGTGTTGTCCGGCTGTCGCTCCAGCATGTAAGCTCCAATGTCGCCGCTTGCCATTTGCAGTGTGTGGTTATCTTTCCACTCCACCACCCACCACTGAAACGGGCTGGCACCCGTTTCCCAGCGGTACAGTATCGGACCGTCCTTGCTTTTGATGGTCACGGCCAGTTCGCCGGTGGTGTCGGGCACGGCTTCCAGCAACCCGTCGGGCGAGACGACCGGTGTCGAGGATACTCGTCCGCACCCGCCGACGGAACACACGATGAGGAGGGTCGAAAGGAGCTTGCAACGAACCATGTTGAAATTAGCCTCGCATCGGCTCATGCAAAACCACGGCACCGAAGGGTTCGCTCGCTGGGCGGCCAGTTGCGCCCGGTGCGGCGGAGATTCGGCCACTCGGATGTCAGTTCAATCGGGCGGCGTAGGCGAACCCGAACGGCCCGTTGAACAACTGAGGGATTGCCCCCAGCGTGCTGAGGTCGAGCAGCTTCTTGCCCTTCTCCGGCTCCAGGTACTTCGCATCGATCCCCTTCGACCGCAGGCGCTTCTCGTTCAACAGGTCCGCCGGCGGGTCGTCGAGCAGGGCCTTCACGTTCAGCCCCTGTTCGACCGGGTGCTCACGGAAGACGAACGAGATCAGGAACCCCGGCACCAGCCGCTCGCCCTTCAACAGCTCTTCCCCTTGCGCCATCATCGCCAGCCACACGTCGATCCGCTCGTCCGTCATCGGCAGGCCCAACTGATCGGTTTGTTTGGGGTGCGGGAGCCACTCGTAGTCGTCGTCGGTTTCCGCTCGGATGTGCTTCCACGTCTCGCGGTTCAGCTCGCACACCGCCACCAGGTGGAGCCGCGCCCGCCGCAGCCGGGGCGGGTCCACGACCTTGAGGCCGCCGAGCCAGTCCGGGTCGGGCTCGCGGGCCGAAGGGGCCACCTTCGGGAAGATGTCCCGCACCCGCTCCTCGAACCCGGCCTCCTCGTCTATCGACCGGTACCCTTCCACCATCGCCGAGAGCAAATGGCAGTACGAGCGCAGCCACGCCACGTCCCCGCGGTCGAAGTGGACGCGGAACTCGGGGTTGTCCGTCTGGAACCCGAACCGCCCGCCGTTCAGCGTGTTGAGCAGGTCGATCAGGGTCGTGTGGCTCTCGCCGGTGCCGGCGAAGTCGAAGGCGACGTTGGCCAGCCGCAGCCGCAGCTTCACCTTGTCGTCGGTGATGCCGGCGAGTGTGCGCTCGGCCCGCTGGAGGTCCGCGGCGAAGGCGTCGAGGATGCGCCCGAGTGCCCGGTAGCTGATGACTGCCGGCGCGTCGTTCTTCGGCACCGGGAGCCGCAGAAACGGCTGCGTCGCCTTCTCGGACACGCACCCGTACTCGTACAGAGCCCGGCCGAGGTTCTCCACGGCCCGCGCGAACTGGATCATCCCCAGGCCGAACCGGGTCGTGTCGTCCTTCGGGGCGGCGTCGAGGACCACCAACAGGGCCGCTTCCCCCTCCGCGAACCGGCCGTCGTGCAAGAACTTCTCGGCCAGCGGCGATTCGGTGCCGCGGGCGGGGGCCGCGACGATGCAGACGGCGAGTGCGGTCAGGAGCCGAGTCATGGGCACACTCCTTTTGAACCGGCGGACGTGCGGGGCGAAACGGTCGGGAGCGTTTTGAGACTTGAGGGCGGTCGGAGGCGCGACAGCATCCGCCGCGGTACAGTCCGGGATCGGGCACCCGACCGTCGATTCAACGCCGCCAGTTGGGCTCGATACTACTCCTTCCCGAGCACCAAGTCCACGACCCAGCACCCGCGCACGTGCGGCCCCGGCCCTTGGCAGTGCGAACGGATGTCATCGGAGTCGCACCCGGCGTCTTGGAGCGCATCGGCGAGAATCGGCATCGCGCTGAAGTCACGCGATTCGTACATCTGAGCCGCGAGCGCAACTACGGTGTCGGTGCGCCACTCCGGGGAGAACATAACGGCTCGAAATTGGGGACCGGCCATATCAAGTAGGATGAGGCGGTCTCGTTCCCAGAAACTGTCTTGGCCTCGCATCGCCTCGTCATACGCTCGCTTTCAGAGCCACCGCTTTGCCAGGACCGTCTCGGGCGACGATTCGGGAGCCGCCGCCGCGAGTATGGCCCGTTGCCAATAGGGTTTGGGGGCTCGTGAGACGTGAGCCTGATTGACCGCCACCCAACTGGAGTGCAAATCCGCCCCGGTGGAGCGGCCGTCTGCAAACCGCTCAGCGGTATCGATAGCGGTCCGATACGGCTCGCTTGAGGTGCTCTCCCGAACCGCCCGACACAACGCACAGCAAAAAAGCCGCAACTTTCTCCTACTCATCGGAGCGCCGAGTAGCCGCAGCATGTGGAGCGGGTTCTCAAGCGCTAGCCACTCCGCTTCGGTCATGGCTTCACTCCTTTCCCAGCACCAAGTCTACCACCCAGCACCCGCGCACGTGCGGCCCCGGCCCTTGGCAGTGCGAACGGATGTCGTCGGAATCGCACCCGGCTTCCTGAAGCGCGTCCGACAGGGCCGGCATCCCGTCAAAGTTGCGGGATATATACATCTGGGCTGCGATCGCAACCGCGGTGTCGGTGCGCCACTCCGGGGAAAAGGCGACGGGGCGAAACGGGTTGCCGAAGATGTCGCGAAAAATGGCCGTCACGGCTTGACTGGTTTCCGTCCCCGTTCCCAGAGACGTGGCCGCACGGATCACGCAATCCGGGCCGTGCAGCGCGTCGGTCGCGGTGCCGATGGTTTCGCCGGCCGGGTAGCGCCCGCCCGGTTCCGATGTGGCGTAGTGCGCAGCCATCTGTGCTTCCCACGCTGGCCCGGTCGGTAGTTCCATAGTACCGAAAGGTGTTTCGACGACCTCCTCTCCCGCACCGACCGGCACGGGCAGGCTGCTCACGACCGCATGCGCTTTGGCGAGCGCGTTGGCACCGACCCGCCCATCCGCGTAAGCTTCAGCAATGACCACCGCGTGACGACAGGCAGCGGACGGGAACGTGTCCCAGACGAGCCGACAGACCCCGCATGTGAACAGCTTTAACCGCCTCTCAAGTCTCTGGTACCGAGGCGCCTGCGGGTGGTGTTGGAGGAAGCTCTGGAGCGCCACCCGGTCGTCGCACGCCAGCCATTCAGCTTCGGTCATCAGGCCCCCTCTGGAACCGCCCTCAGCACGACCGATGCGCCACCGGGTGCGGCCCCGCCCCGACTCAGTAACCTGCCCACGTATTGCCAGCCCGGTGCGGCCGTTGTATAGACAGGCGACCAGCAATTACCCGGCGTTATGGTGTATGCGCGAATCAAACAGGAGGATGGCGGAATGGCTGATCGATCACGTCGTGCGTTCACGCTCGTGGAGTTGCTTGTAGTGATCGCCATCATTGCCGTTCTTATCGGCCTGCTCCTGCCGGCGGTGCAAAAAGTTCGCGACGCGGCACTGCGGTTGGTGAACGCCAATGCCATCAAGCAGGTCGCCCTTGCCTCTCACAATTACGCAAGTGCTAATCAAGACAAGTGGCCGAGTGTCGATGGCAACATGCACTCGACGGGCGGATATTCTGTCATGTGCATCCTTGGGCCGTTCCTTGAAGCGGACCTAAACCACCCTCCAAAGATGATTCGATTTCGATCTGACCCTTCTCTTACAGTCACCCTACCTGCTCCACTTTTCCCGACGAGTGAGTCGCCCCAGGAGAGCGCGACGAGCATCGCCTTCAACCCCCGCGTGTATTCCGGCGGTCGGTTCTCTGCATCGATTCCTGACGGTTTATCGACGACTATTGCGATCACTGAGCACTACGGCTCTTGCAGCCACACCACGTTCTACTGGAAATATAATGGATCGGTATGTATGGATGGATCTGGGAAGATAATCCCGTGCGAATCTGGAGTTCCACGTCGAGCGACCTTTGCGGATTCGCCTATGTTTTTCGATGTTCGTCCAGAAACGACTATGGGTCAGGGTGGCGCGGTTTCTGTTGGAAGCTTGCCACTGACCTTCCAAGTTCGGCCGACGTTTGAAAAATGCGACCCACGAATTCCGCAATCGTCGTTGTCAGGCGGGCTCCTCTGCGGCCTGGCCGACGGAAGCGTCAGGTTCATAGGCGAAAACACTAGTCACACAACATTTTGGGGCGCAGTCACTCCCGACAAAGGTGAAATTGTCTCTTTAGACTGAGTGGCGCCGGGGCGACTAGCTTCAATCAGTCGCCCCGAGAAAAGAATTCCGACTTCTGTGCGGTCCGCATTTTCAGGAATGCGGCGCGAGCCGCACGGCGGCAGAATCGTGCGACTCAGATTATTTATTGAGCCGGCGCAATTACCCCTTCCGCATCATCTCGATGAGTGCGACCACGAACGCCGGTAGATCCTCGGGCGTGCGGCTCGTGATGACGTTCCCGTCGACGCACACCTCCTGATCGACGTACGTGCCGCCGGCGTTGACCACGTCGTCCTTGATCGAGTGGAAGCACGTCACCTTCCGGCCCTTCAGGCCGGTCGTACTGCACAGCACCCACGGGCCGTGGCAGATCGCCGCGACCGGCTTGTTCTGCGCCAGCGCGTCGCGCACCAGCTTCAGCATCGGCTCGCTGCGGCGGATGTAGTCCGGCGCGAACCCGCCCGGGACCACCACCGCGGCGAAGTCGGCCGCGTGCGCGTCCTTCGCCGCCAGCGTCGCCTTCGCGGGGTAGCCGAGCTTGCTCGGGTACGTCTTGCCCGCCTCGGGGCCGACCAGTTCCACCACGCACCCCGCCTCGCGCAACCGGTACACCGGGTACCACACTTCCATTTCTTGGTACTGCTGCTCCACCAGCACCGCGACCCGTTTTCCGGTCAGGCTCATATCGCGCTCCGTCGTTCGAGGGCGGGCGAACAGGAAGTGTACGCGGCGCTCACTTCAACCGCACCCGGACGAACAACGGCCAGTACAGTTCGGCGTTGTTGACGACCGGCCCCAGGTCGAACGAGTTGACGACATACGAGATCACCAGTTCGTTCCCGGTCGCGAGGTGCGGGTGCGCCTTCGCCGCGTAGCTGAACACCCGCTTGTCCTTTTTCATCTCGGGGCACGTGTACAGCAGCACGGGGTCCGACCACGGGCCTTCGGGGGCCGGCGCGAACCGGCCGACGATGCGGTCCGAGAGGCCGTTTTCGGTGTGGACTAACGCGTATTGCTTGAGGCCGGGAAGGTAGCTCACGGAGAGTTCGACCGCGACTTTGTCGGCCTGCCCCGTGGCGTCCTTCGGGTCGGCCGTCCATTCGCCGTTCGTCAGGAACCGCCACGCCTTGAAGTCCGCCAGCTTGTCCCTGGGAACGCGGGCGGTGAGCAGCTTCCGCACCGGGAACGGCTTGCCCGGCGTTTCCTCGTAGCCGTAAACGTAGGCGAAATCGCCGACCGTCAGCACCGCCGAGCCGAACGCCCACTTGCGCTTGCCCGTCAGGTCCGCGAACGGCACCTTGGTGTACTCGGGCTTCCACGTGAGCGGGTCGGCGTCCGGCCGCGCGACCGTGCCCAGCCACAGGTCGAAGCCCCGGAACCCGAACGCCCCGGGGTCGCTCGTCTTCTCGAACCGGGGGAGGAAGACGTGCAGTTTGTCGTCCGCCGCGTGCCCGGCGAACTGCCAGAACCACCCTTCCCCGTCCGGCGGCGTAAAGAGCGCGGCGGGCTTGCCCTTCGCCCCCTTCTGGACGGCGAACGTGAGCTTCCGATCGGAGCCGGTCCCGTCCTCGACGCCGACGGTGTTGTTGACCAGTTCCACGTCCTTGCGTTTGCCGTCGCGGACGGCGCCGACCCAGGTGTCGCTGAACAGCCACAGCGCCCGCTTCTCGCCGAGCGAAACGGAGAACGCGCCGTCGCCGCCGACCCACCCGTCCTTCTGGCGGAACGAGGCGGTGAGTGCGGCGTCCGGTTCGGCTTTGACGACGGCCGGCGGCGCCGGGGGCGCGCCGAGGCACACGAGTAGCAGCGCGATCACTTCTTCTCGCCCTTCTTGGTGAAAATGACGACGTGCTGCCACGGGAGCGTGCCCACGGTTTTCGTGTGCTCCAGTTCCGGGAACACCGCGGCCTCCTTCAGCACCTGCCGCTCGCTCATCTTGTGGACCAGTTTGATCGCGACCTTGTCGTCTTCCAGCCGGAACTCGACGAACACCAGGCGCCCGCCCGGCTTGAGCGCCGCGACCATCTTCTCCGTCATCTCGTAGGGGAACTCGAACTCGTGGTACACGTCCACCAGGAGGATGAGGTCCACCTGCCCCGCGGGCAGCTTCGGGTCGGCGGCGGTGCCCTTCACGGTCTCGACGTTCGTGAGCTTCTTGTCCTTGGCTTTCTTGGTGACGATGTCGAGCATCTCCTGCTGGATGTCCGACGCGATCACCTTCCCCTTTTCGCCCACCCGCGGCGCCATCATGAACGTGTGATAGCCGCTGCCGGCGCCCACGTCCGCGACCACCATGCCCTCCTTGAGGTCGAGCGCCTTGATGAGCTTTTCGGGGTCTTCCTCCTTGATGCGCTCTTTGCGTTCGAGCCACCCGGCAGCCTGAAAGCCCATGACGTGCGCGATCTCGCGGTCGAGGTAGAACTTCCCGATCCCGTTCGGGTCGTGCTCCTGGCGGTACTCGTACTTCGGCTTCTCGCGCGGCTTCTGCGGTTCGTCGGCGATCCCGACCGCGCACGCCAGCACGAACGCAACACCCCCAGCCAGTACGCATCGCATCACACGCCCCTCACAGCCCGCAGTTCCGGTCTTGCGCATCGTATCCGCTACCGCGCGAAAAATCCGCGCCCTCGTGTTGACAATCACCTTGCGTCGCGCAAGATCGAAAGTGTACAAAATATCACTAATCAACCCGTACCGGGTGCGCCCGGTGCCGGGTCGAAGCGTTCCGTTGCCGCGCCGGGTTTCCGGCCTTATCCCGTTGCGGTCCAATAAAGAAGGTGACGGCCCCATGTCGCACTGGATGAGTTACACCTCTTACTCTCCGTACTTCGACGGCGGCGACATGGCCGATGACGAGGTCGAGTTCCTGCGCGCGATCGCCGAGTTTCAGAAGCGGTTCGGACGGCGCTACCCGACGTGGCTCGAAGCCCTGCACGTCGCGCGCTGTTTGGGATACCGCAAGGTGGCGGCCCCGGTGCCGATCGAGCGCCCGTTACCGCCACGCCAAGAAAAGGGGACGCCCAAAACGCCGACTGGCACCGACTGACGGGGCGAAGCCTGCCCGTCGGCACCAGTCGGCTTCTGCGTGGTCGGTGCTGGCGTTGTGAGGCGGCGGCCGTAAAATGCGTGTACCTTCCCACCCTGAATGCCCGAATGCGGCTCTCCCGATCACGACTGACCAACGCCCTCCGTCACATGGTGGCGGTTGCGGCACTGTTGGCACAGGTGATCGCAACCACCGGGGCGCCGGTCGTTGTTCGCCCTGCGAAGGGCGGGACGGGGGCGATCCCATTTCCGTGCCAGAGCCACCCGTGCGGCTGTCAGACCAGCGAGCAGGGCTGGGCCGGCGACTGTTGCTGCTTCACGCTCGAACAGAAGCTCGCCTGGGCCGAAGAACGCGGGATCACGCCGCCGGAACACGTTCGCCCCGCAGTCGCGGCGCGACAACTCGCCCGCACGAGTAAACAGACCTGCTGCACGAAGAACACGAAATCCTGCTGCGAGAGCGCCCCGCACGCGGACGGCGAGCACGAATCCCAGGCGAGCAAGCCGGTCGTCCGGTGGGTCGCGGGGATGTTCGCGCAGAAGTGCCGCGGCGAAGGCCCCAGCGGACTGCTCAAGCTCGAACTGATCTCGGTTCCCGCGCGGCCCGTGGAGCCGCGCGGGGCGTTCGCCCTGGCCGATTCCGTCCGTGAACCGGTCGTCCACATCACCCCCGTCTCGTTCCGCCCGCCGACCCGGCCGCCGCGAATCTCCTGACGTTTCCGTTGCTTTCGTTCGCGACCCGCTCGCCCCGGAACCGCGCACACCGACCGAACGTCCGTGTCGGCTCGTACCGGCACGTCCCGCACGTACATCAGGAGATTCTCACCGTGAACAAGCGTTCCGGATTTACCCTCATTGAATTGCTCGTCGTGATCGCGATCATCGCGATCCTCATTGGCCTGCTGCTGCCCGCCGTGCAAAAAGTGCGCGAGGCGGCCGCGCGCATGAAGTGCTCCAACAACCTCAAGCAACTCGGCCTCGCGATGCACAATCACGAGAGCGCGCTGGGCGTGTTCCCGCAAGGTCGCAACGCGTACCCCCAGGTCGTGTCCGCCCCCGCCCGGTTGCTGGCCTACGTCGAGCAGGACAACCTGCAACGCCTGGTCGACCCGAACGGCACGCTCGCGGTTGGCGGTCAGAACGACACCGCCGGGAAGAACCGCGTCGGACTGCTGGTGTGTCCGAGCGACCCGCAGAACGGCCAGGTGCCCGGAAGCGTGTACTTCGGCACCAACTACGTGGCGTGCAACGGCACCGGCGTGACGTTCGACGCCACGGGCAACGTCGCCGCGTTCCTGAAGATCGGCGAGGGGAACGGGGTGTTCGCCCAAACCCCCACCCGCATCGGCGACATCACCGACGGCACCTCGAACACGGTCGCGTTCAGCGAGAGCCTGCTCGGCAACGGCGCCGCAATCTCCGCCCCTCCGAGCGATCCGCAAACGGTTCGGCTCGCGGTTCTGGAGGTGAGCGGGGGGAACGATCCGACGCCCGCGGACTGCAACAGCGGCAACGGCACGTGGAACCCGCGGCGCGGCGAGCAGTGGATCAACGGGCACTACGGGAACACGCTTTACAACCACTACTACGGCCCGAACCCGTCCGGGCGGTGGGACTGCGGCAACGGCAGCCACAACAAGGGACTGGCCGCGGCCCGCAGCGCCCACACCGGCGGGGTGAACGCTCTTCTGTGCGACGGCAGTGTGCGGTTCGTGCGCGACACCGTCGACCTTGCCGCGTGGCGTGCGGCCTCGACCCGCGCCAGCGGCGAGGTCCCCGGCGAGTTCTGACCGACGACGCGCGGGCCGGGAGCCGTATGGCACCGCCCGTCCTACCCCCGCACACCAAAGAGCCACACTAATGACGAAGCGTTCCGGATTTACCCTCATTGAGTTGCTCGTAGTGATCGCGATCATCGCGATCCTGATCGGCCTCTTGCTGCCCGCGGTGCAAAAGGTGCGCGAGGCCGCCGCGCGGATGACGTGCCAGAACAACCTCAAACAGCTCGGGCTGGCCGCGCACAACTACGAAGGAGCGATGGGGCAGTTCCCGGCCGGGGCGACGCAGAACGCCAGCCAGTGGGCGTTCTCGTTCCAGGCCCAGTTGCTGCCGCACGTCGAGCAGGACAACCTCCGTAAGCTGGTCGATTTCACGCAGGCCATCACACTCGGGAGCGGCGGGTCGCAGACCCTCAACCCCGTTCACGCCACGCCCGCGAAATCGCCGGTCGGCCTGTTCCTCTGCCCGTCCGACGCGGGGCCGGTCCTGTACCAGAACAACTCGGCGGACTGGACGCCGAACAACTACATGGTGAACATGGGCACCGGCGTGACCGTGCAATCGCTGGCTAACGCGAACGACGGCATCGTCTGGTACACGTCCAAGCTCCGCATCACCGACGTCACGGACGGTACGTCGAACACCCTGCTGATGGCGGAGGCGCTGCGCGGGAACAACATCCAGACCGAGCCCGCCTCGGCCCCAATCGACCCGCTCCGCCAGTACGCCAGCTTCGGCGGCCAAGGCGCGCTGCTCGACGAGGCCACGTGCGCCACCGCCACCCGGTGGGCCGGGAACCGCGGGCGCAGTTGGCTGTGGGGGCGCGAGTTCAACGTCTGCTTCACCACCACGCACCGGCCGAACCAGCGAGCGGCCGACTGCGCCCGGAGCGGGGCCGGGTTCTACAAGGCCGCGAGCGCGCACACCGGCGGCGTGAACGTGCTGCTGTGCGACGGCAGCGTTCGGTTCGTCCGCGACGCCGCGTGGCGCGCGGCCTCGACCCGCTCCAGCGGCGAGGTGCCCGGCGAGTTCTGACCGTCCGTCGGGCGGTCGTAACGACCGCCCGGCATCTCCACCGCTCAACACAAAGGATTCAGCCGATGATCGCGACAGCACCGGACGCCCGCCCCGGCTGGGCGAAGTACGCCGTTCTGCTCGTCCTCGCGGCCTGCGGCCTCGGGGGCGGGTTGTACCTCGCGGGCGGGCCGCCCGAACCGCCCCCAACGGCCGGGGAAGCGGTGCCGCCCACCGTCCCGTGCCGCTTCGCGCTCAGCGCGGCCGACGCGAAGGACACGCTCGAAGCCCCGGCGCTCGCCACCGACGCGGGCGGGCGGGTGTACCTCGCGTGGGCGTCCCGCACCGGCGACGACGAGCGCACCCTCAACCTGGCCAGTTCCGACGACGGCGGCCGGCACTTCGCCCCCGCGCGGGCGGTCGCGCGGTCGGACGTGTTCAAAGCGGTCTCGCAAATGAAAGGTAAGACCGTCACCCGCGAGCTGCGCATGGTGCCGCACCTCGTCGCCGCGGGGCCGGCGCTGCACCTCGCGTGGACCGAAACGGTGCCCGGCGGGAACGGCGTGCGCATGGCGGCGGTCGAATCGCGGGACCGGGGCGACACCTTCGGGGCGCCGGCTCAGGTGCATCAAGGGGCCGGGGCACGGCCCACCTTCACCGCGCTCACCGCCGGCCCGGACGGGGCGCTGCTCGCGTCCTGGCTGGACAACCGGAACAAGGCCCAGCAGTGTTTCGCAGCCGTCCGCCCCGCCGGCGCGGCCGCGTTCGAGCCCGAAGTGGTCGTCCACACCGGGGACGATGACAAGGGTGTGCGCCCGTGCTGCCCGACCGCGAGCCTGATCGCACCGGACGGCACGGCTTACGTTGCGTTCCGCAACGTCGCGAACGGGTACCGCGATATCGCGCTGGGCGTCAAGCGCCTGGGTGCGAGTTCCTTCGACGTGGTCCCCGTGATACCGCCGACGTGGGCGTTCAACGGGTGCCCGCACGACGGTCCGTCGCTGGCGCTCGTCGGGGACACGCTCCACGTAGCCTGGATGGACTCGCGCACCGGCTCGCAGCGGTGCTACCACGCTTCCGCGCGGCGCTCGGATCTGAAATTCGCCGCGCAAGAGTTGAACGCGGGCGCGGGCGGCACGCAGGGCAACACCAAGTTGTTCGCGGACGCCACGGGCACGCTCCACGCCGTGTGGGAGGAGAGCAGCGGTGCGGAACCGGCTCCCGCACCCAAACACCAACACGAGCCCGTCGCGCCGACGGTGGGGGCCGGCGGCGGGCGCGCGATCATGCACCGCGCGATGCCGCCGGGGGCCGCACAGTTCGGCGCGGTGCGTGCCGTTGCGCCGAAGGCCGGCGCGTTTCAGACGCGCCCCGCAATCACTGGCACCCCGACCGGAGAAATCGTGGTCGCGTGGAACGAACTCGACGAGAGCGGCAAGGCCGTAACGGTCGTGCCGCTCGCAGGGGCAGGAGCAGTGAAATGAAACGGCTCTCGTTCCCACTGCTTGCCGCGGCGTTGCTGGTCGCGACCGGCGCGGTCGGGTGGGGAATCGGCACCTGGCGCAAACGGGCGGTTGGACCCGCACCCGCGCCGACCCAACCCCAACCCGCGCCCGCGCCAGTCGCGGACCGCGGGCCGCTCGTGTACCAGATGTACTGCGCGTCGTGTCACGGCCCGGACGGGCACGGCGACGGCCCCTCCGCCGCCACGCTGCGCCCGCCGCCGCGCGACTTCGCCGCCCGCCCGTGGCGGTTCGCGCCCACCCCTGACGCGATCCGGAGAGTCACGCTCGACGGCATTCCGGGGACCGCAATGGCGTCGTTCCGCTCCCTCCCGCCGGCCGATCTGGACGCGGTCGTTGCGCATGTCGAGCGGCTCTCGGCCGGCGGGGGCGGTTCCGTACAGCCGCTTTCCGGGGACGCACAGTTGCTTGCCGCCGCCGGGTTCACAGACCTCACCGGCGCCGCGCCGCCCCCGCTGTCGCTGCTCGACGCGCGTGACCGCACGACGCGGTTGGCGGACCTGAAAGGGCAGCTCGTCCTCCTGCACTTTTGGGGCACCAACTGCACACACTGCGTCAAGGAGGTTCCGGCCCTTCAACGGCTGGAGCGGGGGCACGCCGGCCGCCTCAAAGTGCTGCACGTTTGCACGGACGCCGACACCCCGGCCGACGCGCAGGCGGTGCTCGACAAGTTCGCCCCGGGCGCGCCCGCTCTCGTCGAGGCGAGCGGGGTCGGGGCCGCCCGGTACGAGGTGCAGGCGCTCCCGACGGTCTGGCTGATCGCCCCGGACGGTACAGCGGTCGGCCGCAGCAGCGGGGCGAAGGACTGGGCCGCCGGACCGCAAACGAAGCTGCTCGCCCGGTGGCTCCCGCCCGCGAAATGATTGTGATGGCGCGGAACGCGAGCTAGACTGCGCCCGGTGCTCGCGTTGCCCCTTTCCGCCCCTCCGCGCCGAGGACATCATGTTCGGCACGTCGCCCCCCGTATCTCTTGTCTCGTCCGCCCCGGACGAGGTGTATCACCCGCTGGACCTCCCGCCCGGGACCGTACTCGACCGCTACCGCCTCGACTGCGCCATCGGCCGCGGCGGAATGGGCACGGTGTACGCGGCCTGGGACCTCGACGAGGAGCGATGGGTCGCGGTCAAGGTGCTCGGCGGCGCCATTTCCGACCCGACGCTGTTCGGCCGGTTCCAGCGCGAGGCCGCAACCGTTTCTAAACTCAGACACCCCGGCATCGTCGAACTGTACCACGTCGGCCAGACCGCGCAGGCGTGTTACATCGCGATGCGCCAGGTGCAGGGGACGACGCTCCGCGGGTGGCTCAACCGCCAACCACGCGGAGCGGCCCCGCCGCACGCGGAGCCGCAACCGCCCGGGTCGGCCGCGCCGGAACGGCTGAAGGACGCGCTGCGCGTGTGGCGCGACCTGGTTGCGGCGGTCGCCTACGCGCACTCGGTCGGGGTGGCGCACCGCGACCTGAAGCCGGAAAACGTAATGGTCGAACCGGACGGGCGGGTTGTGGTGATCGACTTCGGTCTCGCCCGGTCGTTCACCGACACCACGCTCACCACGCACAGCGGCCCCATCGGCACGCCGATGTACATGGCGCCCGAGCAACTCGGCGGGAACCCCGCGGGGCCGGCGTCGGACGTGTACGCGCTCGGCCTGATCGGGTACGAGTTGCTGTCCCTCACGCTCCCGTTCCGGGGCCGAACGGTCGAGGCCCTGCTGGGCGAAGTGCTGCACAAGCCGATCCCGCCGCTCACGGGGCGCAACCCGGCTGTGCCGCCCGACTTGGCAAACGTCGTCCACCGCGCCACCGCCAAATCCCCCGGCGAGCGGTACGCGGACGCGGGCGAGTTGCTCGCCGACCTGGACCGCCACCTCGCCGGCGCGCGCGTGACCGCGACCGGGTACCGGTACCGTTTCAACCCGATCGAGGTGTTCGCCGCCCGCCCTCGGGGGGTGTCCGCCGCGGTGTACGCGAACTTCGCGTTCGGCGCGTTCTTCCTGATCTGCACCGCGTTCCTGCTGCTCAGCAAGCCGATGAGCAACGACCTGCCCGAGTTCGCCGGCATCGCGGCCGTGCACCTGTTCGCCGGCGGGCAAATGTCGACCGGGTGCCGGTGGGCGCGGGTCGGCGGCTGGTGCGTCGTGTGTCTCACCCTGTGGCTGATCGCGGTTTCGGTGTCCCGCGAGCCGTCCGCGCTGCTGTTGGCGCTCGGCGCACTGTTCTTGACCGTCGCCGCGGCGAACCTGGTGGCACTGTCTTCCCCCCGCGGGCGAGAGTGGTTCGCGCTCGCCCGGGAGAAGCGCCGCGCTTTCGAGCTTGAGCGATCGGGAGCCGTGGCGCCCGGTGCCTGAGCGGCGCCACGGCGGTCGCCGGCACAACCGGACCTCCTGCAACGTCCGTCGGCCCAAAATTGTCTCCGCCCGCCAACGAACCGCCACCGGCCCCGTTGTACCCTGCGAGAGGGACGGAACGGGCGCAAGATTCAGCCGGTGCTGGACAACCGGCCGCACGGGCGGTTAAGGTGGGTGCGGGAGTTGCCGCCGTTCTGTGCGAGTGCGGTCGCGGGGAATCGTGCCCTCGCGGACTGACCGGATCGACGAGCGGGCAACGACCCGAATCTACCCAATCGCCTTGCCTCCCTGATCGCCGGACGAACGACGCGTGACCCGTGAACCGGACCCAGCCCTCCCGGGGGCGGACGGCGAACCGCTCGCCGGTTCCCCTTCCGAACCGCTGTCCGAGGAGGCCGAATGGATACGGGCCGCCCAGAACGGCGACCGGTCTGCGTTCGCGTTGCTCATCGACGCGTACTGGGACCGGTTGTACCGCTGGCTGTACCACCTGACCCGCGACCGGCACACGGCCGAGGACCTGACCCAGGAAACGTTCCTCCGGGCACTGGCCGCGGTGAAATCGTTCCGGCCGGGGAGCAACTTCCGGGCGTGGGTGTTCCGCATCGGGCACAACAACTTCGTGAACCAGAAGCGGTCCGAGCGGCGCACCAAGCACCAGTTGTCCGACGACGCGCTGGCGCCGGAACTGAGCACCGCCGAGAACGCCGCGGAGAACCGCGAGGTGCTGGAAGTGGTGAGCCGAGCGGTCGCGGACCTGCCGTCCGATTTCCGGGCCGCCCTGCTGCTCCGGGTCGAGGAAGGGCTGTCGTTCCGCGAGGTGGCGAAGGTGCTCAACACGACCGAGGAAACGGCCCGGTGGCGGGTGTTCAAGGCCCGCCAGAAGCTAATGAAGGTGCTCTCACCCGACTTGCTTCCCCCCGGCGCGGTGCCGGAAGAGGCGAAAGAAGAAAAGTAGCGGCCGCGAAATGCACAAACGTCTCACGACAGACAACGAACAGTGTTACTAATTGACATTATTCATTCTGCCGCCCATGTGCGTTCTTTTGCGGTCGTGCCGTCCTTGGTGTCGAGATGAACTGTCAGGCCGTTCAGAACCAGATCATCGCTCTGGCAGACCCGCGGCACCTGCCGCCGTCGCTGCTCGCGCACGTCGCCACTTGCGAGGCCTGTCAGGGATGGGCGCGGCACGCCGCGCGGCTCGAGTCGCTGCTCAAACGGTTACCCGTGCCGCCCGCCCCCCGCGACCGAAAAGGGGCGCTCATCGGCGAGCTGATGGCGGCCGATCCGGTCATCCAACCGATGGTTGCGCCGGCGCCCCGCCCGGGTGTTGTAATCTCATTGGTGCGGCTGGCGCGTGAGAACCCGTCCCACATCGGCGGGCTGGCCGCCGCGGTGTTGATTACGGTCGGGATAATGTGGTACGGCACCCGGCCGCGGGCGGTGCCGCACGAGTTCGTGGAGTCGCACGAGCACCCCCTCCTGCGAAAGATGGTGGCCCGCGACGTGGCGCTGACACGCGCGGACGGCCCCGTCAAGCGGCTCGAGGCGCTCGGCGGGATGGCCGAAGACCTCGCCGGCGAGACCCGTGGCATGGCCCGGATTGCCCCGTCCGCGGAGCTGAAAGACTTCGCCCGGTGGTACGATAAAGTGGTGAAGGACGGCATGGTGCGGCAGGCCAAAGAGCTGCCGCTTCACATGGACGCAGGCGAGAAGCGGCGCCTGCTCGATAACCTGAAGGGCCGCCTGGAGGCGGACGCCGCCGAGGCGGACAAGCTGGCAAACGAGGCCCCGCAGGACGCGCAACCGACGCTCAAGCGGATGGCGGACACTGCCCGCGAAGGCGCACGGGAGCTGTCGCTCGCCAAGGGGAAATGACGATGGCCCGCTGGGCATACATCACCGCCGTGTTCGTCGCCCTCGCGGCGTGGGCCGGCGCGCAAGGCCCGGGGACTGCCTCAGCGTCGCTGAGCCCCGCCGACCAGCTCCGGCTGCTCAAAGCGAACGGCTTGCTGATCGACAACCTCGTGGACCACGGGATCCAGTTGTCACGCGCGGACACGCCCGAAGACCGGGCGCAACAGTGCCATAAGGCCGCCCGGGTGCTCGCGAACGCCGCTCAACACGCCGCCGACAAGCAAGAGGCCGAACGGGTGGCCGAACTCACCGGCCTGTTCCACAACGTGGTTCGCGACGCACTACTCCCGACGCTTGCGGACGGGAACCGGCTCGTCACCCCGGGGTCGCCGAGCGAGCGGAAGTTGCTTGAGACCCACGCCGCACTCGTGCAGGACGTGCGCGACCTGAAGGCCGCTATCCCGGCAACCGGGAAGGTCGCCGAAAACGATCGCGTCCGCGCCGAGCTCAAGAAGCTCAATGAGCTCGGGGAAATGAAGCTGCCCGCCAGCCGTCGGCCGAACGACTAACCGCCCGCGGGCGCCGCTACGACAGCTCTCCCTTGGCCAGCCGCTCCATGACCGGGCGCAGTTCCGCGAACGCCTTTGCTCGGTGACTCATCTGCTGCTTCACTTCCGGCGGCAGCTCCCCGAACGTCTTTCCGTACTCCGGCACCAGGAACAGCGGGTCGTAACCGAACCCGCCCGCCCCGCGGCGCTCGCCCACAATGGCGCCGTGGCACCGGCCTTCCACCGACGCGATGACCTTGCCGGTCGGGTCGGCGAGCACCGCGGTGCTGACGTAATACGCCGCCCGGTCGGCGCCGCCGAGGTGCGCCATCTCGCGCAACAGTTTGTCGTTGTTAGCTTGGTCGTCGCCGTGCGTTCCGGCGTAGCGTGCGGAGTACACGCCCGGCGCGCCGCCCAGCGCAGGGACGCACAGCCCGCTGTCCTCACCGATCACCCACGCGCCCAACACCGGCGCGAGCTGGGTCGCCTTGAGGGCCGCGTTCCCGACAAAAGTGTCGGCCGTCTCTTCGACCTCTGGCGCGTCGGGGTAGGGGGTCAGGTCAGTCAGGTCCAGGGGAAGGTCGCCGAGGAGGGCGACCATCTCCTTCAGCTTCTTCTTGTTCCGGCTCCCGAGCACCAAGCGAATCATGACGAATTCCGTTGCAGAAAGAGCGACCCAGAGCAGCAGACATGGTGGCCACAAAAAAGCACAAAGGGCACAAAAGGAAACCAAAGCAAGAGACGAGCTAAATTCGTTATTCGGTTTTCTTTTGTGCCCTTTGTGCTTTTTTGTGGCCACCATGTCTTGAACTACTTCTTCTCTCCGACTGCCGCCGCGACGATGTTGGCCACCTCGCGGCGGAGCGGGCTCGCGTTCCCTTTGTCGTTGGGGTGAACGCGATTCGTCAGGATGATGATCGCCGTTTTCGACCGAGGATCGACCCACACGCTTGTTCCCGTGAACCCGGTGTGCCCGAAGCCCTCGCCCTTCTTGAACCGGTCGCCGCGCGGGGCCGAGAAGCTCGTGTCCACGTCCCACCCGAACGACCGCGAGCCCTTGAGCCCCTTGGCCGCCTTATCGGCCACCGGCACGTCGTGCGGTTCCGTGAACAACTTTACGGTCGCCGCGTCCAGAACGCGCGCGGCGTCGAGTTCGCCGTCGCGGAGCAGCATCCGGCAGTAGCGGACCATGTCGTCGGCGGTGGAGAACAGACCGGCGTGGCCGGCGACGCCGCCCATTTTAAACGCCCGCGGGTCGTGAACCGTTCCCAGGATGATGCCGCCGTCGCGCAGCCCGGTCGGCGCGACCCGCGCATTGAGCGCGACCGGGGGTGAGTAACCGGAGTCGGTCATCTTGAGCGGCTCGAAGACGTTTTTCTTCGCGAACTGATCGAGCGGCGTTCCGCTCAGGCGTTCCACCAGTTCGCCGAGCACGATGAACCCGACATCGCTGTACTTGAACCGCGTGCCCGCCGGCACTTCGAGCTTCAGACCGGCCACCCGCTCCAGCGCCTTGGCCTGCCCGTCGGCGTAATCACGAATGTCGTTATCGGCGGTCAGGCCCGACGTGTGCAGCAACAGGTGTTCGACAGTCACCTTGTCCTTCCCGTTGGCCGCGAACTCGGGCCAGTGCTTGCTGACAAGGTCTTCGGGCTTCAGCTTCCCCTGCTGAATCAGCAGCATGACCGAGGTGCCGGTCGCGACGGGCTTCGTAAGCGAGGCCATGTCGAACACCGCGTCGGGCGTCATGACGGCTTCGTCTGGTTTTACCGACCGGTTGCCGAACGCCTTCCGGTAGACCACCGCGTCCGCGTGGACCACAGCCACGACCGCCCCGGGGCACTCGCCGCGTTTGATCGCACCCGTGACCGCGGCATCGATCTCCGCGAGCTTGGTCTTGTCGAGGTCCGCGGCGCGGGCCGGCTGACCGCCCAAAAGCATAAGAAGGGCGAAGGAAAGATGCGGTCGCAAGACGTATTTTGAACTCATCTCTTCTGCTTCCCTGTGTTCGTTTGGTGCTTTTTGGCGGCCGATCGAAGCTTATTCGATGGACGACAGGAGCCCCTGCATTTCGCCCTGGGCGTGGAAGTCACGGGCGCGACCGGTGACCTCCACCCCGGTGCGCAGCACCGCGGCGGCCTCTTCGGTGCGGTCCAGCCGGACCAGCGCTTGGCCGCACTGTAAGTACGCCGGCACGTAAGGGTTCGCCGCGGTGCGTGCGATCAGGTCGCGGAGAACGTTCACGCATTCGGCGTCGTCGCCGGCGCTGGCGTGTTCCATCGCCAGCCCGTACCGCAAAAAGGCGTCCTCGGGGTCCTCGGCCAAGAGCGCTTCGATCTGCGCCATGCGCGGGGTGCGGGCCATAACGTGTCGTCGCTCCGGGCGAAATCGGCGGCGCGGGAAAAGGTCTCAAGTCGCCGTGCCGTTAACCCTACACTCAAGGGCGCGAAGCGACAACGCGCCGCACAACCGGCACAACCGGCGCACCTCGCCGATCCGGACAATCGTTCTGTTTGCGCCACCGTGCACGCGCGGCGCAGGTGTGCCACAAAGAGGCGCGACGGGCCGTTCCGCGCGCTCGGTGCGTGCAGCGGTTCGGCCGCGCGGGCCGAACTAGAAGCCTGTGCTCGGAAGGATTCCGCCGCTGGCACGGGGGCCACATGGGTTCGGTGACTGTCACCTCGCTACTCCGGTTCGCGCGTCGCCGGCTGCTCGCGCCGGCCGCGCTCTCGGCCGCAGCCGTCGGGCTGGCGGCGCTGTCGCCCGCGTTCTCGGAGCCGCCGCCCACGCTGACCGCGGGCGAGCGCGTTACAACACCGCTCAAGCGCCGCGACCACGTCGTGGACGTGTACGACCGGCTCAAGGCGAGCGTGGTCAACATCCACAGCGAGCGCACGGTCACCGCCCCCGGCGACGACCCCTTCGCCCGGCAGCCGGTCCAGCCCCAGCGCGTCAACGGCATGGGCACCGGCATCGTGGTCGACCCGCGCGGCTACATCCTCACGAACTTCCACGTGGTGGACGACGTGAACAGCCTGCGGGTGCGGTTGCACGACGGCGCCGGGTACCAGGCCCGGATCATCTCGACGGACAAAGAGGCCGACCTCGCCCTCATCAAGATCGAGCCCGGCAAGGCGCTGCCGGTGATCGGGTTGGGCACGTCCTCGGACCTGATGGTGGGCGAATCGGTCATCGCGATCGGCAACGCGTTCGGCTACGAGCACTCGGTCACCGAGGGGCGCGTGTCGTTCAAGGGCCGCGACGTGTCGCTCAACAAGGACATGGGCTACAAGGGGCTGATCCAGACCAGCGCCCCGATCAACCCCGGGAACAGCGGCGGCCCGCTCCTCAACGTGCTCGGCGAGGTGGTGGGGGTGAACGTCGCGATCCGGGCCGGGGCGCAGAACATCGGCTTCGCGCTGGCGGTGGACGCCGTCATCCCGCGGGCCGCCGACCTGATCGGCGTGCGCCGCCGGCTCGGCGTGCGCCACGGGCTGACGCTCCGCGACCAGGTGACCCGCGAGGCCACGGAAAGCGCGTCGCGGCGGATCGTGACCGTCGAGCACGTTGAAGCCAACTCGCCGGCCGCCGCCGCCGGGTTCAAGCAGGGCGACGTGCTCGACCAGATCGACGACATCAGCGTGGCCACGTCCATCGACTTCGAGCGCGGGCTGATCGACCGCGCCGTCGGGGCCAAGATCCCCGTCAAGGTGAAGCGGGCGGGCGTCCCCACGGACCTGGAGGTGTCGCTCCAGCCGGCCCCGAAGGTGGCGCTCGCGGCCCCCGATTCGGTGTGGAGGAAGCTCGGCCTGAAGGTGGCGCCGGTGGGCGCGGACGCGGTCGCGAAGGCGAACCCGCAGCTCCGCGGGGGGCTGCTGGTGACGGAGATCGCGGCCGGCAGCGTCGCCGCGACCGCCGGCGTCCAGAAGGGCGACGTGCTGGTCGGCCTCCACCTGTGGGAGACGCTCAACATCGATAACGTGACGTTCGTGCTGAATCACAAGGATCTAACCACGTTCCTGCCGCTGAAGTACTTCGTCGCACGGGACGGCAAGCTGAAAGACGGGCTCATCACCAACGTGCCCTGATCGAACACGGTCGGAAGCACCCTCCTCGCGCCGCCTCGGGTCTCGCCACCCGGGGCGGTGTTTTTCCGCTGGTATGTAGAGCCTCAAGTCGCTCCACACAAACGAGTTACACCGCCCTGGCAGCTACTTCCGGCGCTCCAGTTTGAGCCGCAGGTACGCGGCCTGACGCATCCGAACGTCCGTCGGCGCGTCGGGGTCGAATTCGAGCGGCAACTGCTCCTTCGCGAGGTACTTCAGCACCTCGAACGCCCGCGTCCGCAGCGTCGCGTCGCGGCGCTCCAGCGCTTCGAGCAGCAGCGGGATCGCGACCGGCCCCCGGGCGACCAGTTCCACCATCGACGCCTTCAGTGTGCGGTCGTCGGCCAGTCCCTCGACCGCGCGGCGGAGCTTCTCCAGTTCCAATGTCGCGGCCAGAGAGCCCGCCTTATGAACGGTGGCCGGCGGCGGCGTGTCGGTCCCGAACGGCGACGGCGGGGCCGGCAGCGCGGCCGGGAACGCCGGTGGGGGCGTCACGGTCGATGCCAGCGTCGGGGGCGGGGGGGCCGTTGCCACGCTCTCCGCCTGTTGCGCGCGTGGGGACGCAGCCGGGGGCCGCGACACCGATAACGGGACCGCCGAAACCGACGGCCTGAAGACCGGCGTCGCGACACCCGAGTCCGCGCCCTTCGCCGCACGCTGCGCGTCGAAGTGCCGGGTGAACTGGTCCTCCTCGAACGTGCGGCCGAGGTACGAATCGACCGCAACCTTGTCGTTGACGAGTTCCAGCGGCGTGCCGCGGGTCACCACTTTACCGGCGGTGATGAGGTACACGCGGTCGGCCGTGCGGAACACCTCGCGGACGTTGTGGTCGGTGATCAGGATGCCGATCCCGGCGTCGGCCAGTTCGCGGATGTTGGCCCGGATGTCCTCGGTGGTGATCGGATCGACCGCGGCGAACGGCTCGTCGAGCAGGATCAGGAGCGGCTCGCACACGAGGCACCGGGCGATTTCGAGGCGCCGCTTTTCGCCGCCCGAGCAGCGCCCCGCGGTGCTCTTGCGCACCGTGTCGAGCTTGAACCGGCTCAGCGCCTCGTTGGTGCGCTGCCACCGCTCGGCCCGGGTCAGCCGGCGGCCGAGCTTGCGGCTCCGGGGGAGCGCCTCAAGAATCGCGAGCAAGTTCCCTTCCACGCTCAACTTGCGGAACACGCTGGGCTCTTGCGACAGGTACCCCATCCCGCGCCGGGCGCGCTGGTACATCGGCAGCGTGGTCACGTCCTCGCCGTTGAAGGTCACTTTCCCTTCGTTCGGCTGGACCTGACCCGTTGCCATGCGGAAGCTGGTGGTCTTACCGGCACCGTTCGGCCCCAGCAGGCCGACGATCTCGCCCGCGTTCACGTTGAACGACACGCCGTTCACCACGGCTCGACTGCCGTAATACTTGACCAGCCCTTCCACTTCGAGCAGCGGCATGCGCGCGGTCCCCCGACTGAGTTCGGACGCGGTGATTACCCGAAGCGGGTGGCCCACGCAAGCGGGAGTGAAAACGGACCCGGCTCCTCGTTTCGACCGGATTCCGCCGTCGGTCTGATTCACGGCCCGGCTGGTGTCTATTTCTTGTGGCACAGACATTCCTGTCTGTGCGGCCTTATTGCGCTGCACAGACAGGAATGACTGTGCCACGAAGACAAAACCCAAAACAGACACCACCAGACGGACCATCAATGAGCGGAGGTCCGTCTCGCGTCCCCGGAAGAAGCGACAGCGGAAACAAGCCGCACCCCGTACCCCGAATTAAACCTTGCAGGCATATCATCTTACGCCATCAAACCGTGTGGCAACTTGGCTCCCTTCGGCCGGTCGCCTGTTCCGCATCTGCGGATTGTGCGGGCGATTCTTGGGTAGCGGAACGGTAGCGAATGAGTAGTTCGGAGGTAGCGACCCGCCAGTTCCTCGCCCGCGAATGTCCCGTCGGCACCCCAGTCGATTCTGCTGTACCCCCCGTTACACCCCACGCCCCCGAGTGCTGCCGGGACCGCTTCCGGCGGTCGTGCCCAGGAAGTTCGGCGGTAGTGCGCGGGTAGCGACCGATCCATTCTCCGCCCTGCTGGGCTTCCATCGTGGTAGCTCCGGGGTAGTGCGCGGGTAGCGGCGGCAGCGAAGTGCCAGCTCCCCGCAGCAGTTTCATCGGCGCCTGACTCACGGTCCGGCTGGTGGTGTCTGTTTCTTGTGGCACCGACATTCCTTCTCTATGCCACAAAGACAGAACCCAAAACGGACACCAACAGCCGGTTCGTGTATGAGCCGGGCAGTGGACTCCGCTGCCCCCTGCCCTGGGAAGGCGCAGGCGCCGGTCAGCGGCTCCATAACAGTCCTGATGGCAAGACGGCGCCGGTGCGCCCCGGGGCCATTCCGTGTGTGTGTAACGGGGCGGGCTACGAAGACCCTTCCCCCAAGGGGAAAGGGGCTCAACGCAAACGGACTCATCCGAATCACGCATTGCGGGAGCACGAAATGCCGAACTCCACACCCTGGGCGAACCCAGGGTCGGGGTTCCGGAACGGGCAGATCATCGTGTTGCGCGTCATACTACCCTGGCCCGGCTTGTACCCCGGGCGCGCCTCGCCGAATCTCTCTTCCAGCACCTCTAACCGCGATACGTGCGCGAGCAGGTACTCGCGCCAACCCTCGCCGGAACGACTCGATCTGTGCCGGAACCACGCCTGAAGCGCCGGGTGGCCCGCGCGGTTCACCCCGACGACGTGCGGCTCGACGGTACGCAGGCCCGGTGCGTTGCCGTGAGCGTAGTGGAACCGGGCTCAGCAGGCGGCCGTGGTTGTGCTG
>NZ_JAXBLV010000033.1:0-6573 GCF_034097035.1 Gemmata algarum | reverse complement strand
GAGATCTGTGATGGCCCCGAGCTGCTCGGGCGTCAGTTTGCTTTTCGCCATCGGTAGACCTGCCTTGCACTTGGGCCAAACTGCGGAAGGGGATTTGCCACGGACCAAGATAGTCCAACACCCACCAGACGCAAACCCGGTCCTACACCCGTAGATTCGGATCGTCATGCTACCAACCTCCCCGGCGGTGGGTACTTTGGGGTACACTCCCAACTATCCAAACAAGTGGGGGTGTCATTTCCCCAAAACAGGGGGTGTTTCGAGCCCGTTTTCAGCAACACACCAAAGTACACACCCGGTACGAGGTGGAACACGGAGGCCGGGTGGATGGGACCAAGCCTGGAGCGAATCTCAAGGAGATTTTTGAGCTTACACTTTTGCGACACGCCCGTGGTAGGTGTCATGGCGACTGGCTTGTGCCACGGGCAGACTGACCCGACCAACGACACGATGACGCTCACGGGGCCGGCGCGTGGGCCGGTGGCATCGGGATCGGCTCCGATTCCGATGGCCCTCGCGCGCTGGACAACCGGGAATGCATTTCACTGGCGGGTACGCCGAACGAATTCGAGTGTAGCAGGAGAAGCACCCGCAAGACGAGGCAGCCCCAGAAACTACCCGACAACCCATTTCCAGGGTCGGCCAGTTCTGTCGAAAGTGATCGCTTCTAATTGGCGCACTTAGCGTTCGTCTTCGTCGTCTTCCTCAAGGTCTTCAATCTGCTCTTCTGGCCTGACGCGGGCGATTTGGAACTCTTGATCACCCAGCTTGGCCGTGATGGTCAGCCCGTTGTCGGTGATCGACAGGGGTTGTAGCTTCTTGTAGCTGCCGTCAACTTCGGCCAGCGGCAGCCGGACGTACCTTTCCACGAAATGCCCCATCACCGCCCCAGCCTTCTCCTCAATGTGCCTCCAGGCGTCCAAGCCGATGTGGGCGGTGCCGCCGTACTGCCGGAACTCGGCTGACAGGTCATCGAGCCGGACGGACGGTGTCGGGTCAAGCACCAACAACACGGGCGTGTAGCCCGACGACTTGCAGTCCTTCGCGAAGTCGAGTTCTTCCTTGAACCGCCCCTGGCCACTGGCAGCAATCGTCACCCGCATCTTGAACTCGTAGGCGGTCTTCTCTTCCACGCAGTCCACCTGCCTGCCCTTCGTCGGGTCAGAGGCACGCTTGATTGGTGACTTCTTGTGACTGTACGACGTGCCGCCCAATGCCGCTGTCAGGATCGGCTCGAACAGGTAACCCGTCTCCTGAGCCGAACGGTTGTCGATGTCGTACAGCCACTTCCGCCAGACCAGCCAGGACGCCAATGTCTCGTTCGGACGCATCCCGTATTCCAGCAGGCAGCGCGGGACGATCGTCTCCATCTTCGGGATAGCCTGCACCTCCAAGATGCGCTCGTACTTCCGGCGTCGTTTGTGGAGTTCGCAGAGGCATTTGAAGTAGGTCGCGAAGTCTTCGATCTGCGACCGCAGGTTCAAGAACAAGTCCACGAACGTGGTGGTCGCCTTCACCGGGTTCGTGAACCAGTTCAAGGCTGTGCCGTAGTACCCCTTCGACAACTCGTCCGGGGCTGCGACGGCTTTGACGAGATCCGCCTTTCGGAGATCGGTGGCGACCACGGCACAAAGCCGCATCAACTCCCCATCTTCGAGGTAGATGGGTATGCCCTTGCCGCCCAGCTTTCGGGCCGCGTTGACCAGCTGCTTGGTTTCTTTATCGAAGGTAGGCACTCGTCTTCTCCCGCAGCCCTGCTAGTGTGCGTTCAAGTGCCGGGCTCATCGCACTGGCTTTGGTCGCCTCGATGCCGAACCATTTGCCCGTTGATGGCTCCTTCGCCTTCCATGTCGCCATGCCAGCAATGTGTTCGGCCAGCAACTTCATGAAAGCGGGCGGAATGGCATTTCCGATCTGAGTCGCAATTGAAGACCATGACCCCGCAAACGAGAACGAGTCAGGGAACGACTGGATCCTTGCACACTCTCTCAGAGTCAGAAGCCGGTCTTCGACAGGGTGTACGAACTCCACCGGCGAAGCAGAAGTAATCGTCAGCGACGGGTCGGCACCGATCAACCGCTTCAGCCCCGATGGTGCCCCGCCACGCTTTTCGGTCGGTGTGCCGTCCATCACCCGGCGGAATGCCCTGCGCGTGAAGCTTGCGTGTTGTAACTCCTGCGGCAAGTCCTTCATGGTCTTCCCTTGACCCAGGTGCCGAATCCGTTGTGCGGTCGTCTCGTTCACCCGCTTCACGGTGTGCAGTGTGAACTTCTCGGCGGCGGATCCTCGCATTTGCCGCTGGTAGTCGTTCGCCGGTGGCAGGTTGAAGGTGACTTCTCCCGATTCCACCGCACCCGTCATGTCACTGATGGCGTCGAGAACCGAAAGCTGTGGGGTCGGCCCGAAGAGCATGTCCGACCTGACTTCGCCATGCGTCTCTTCGGGGAAATCGAACCCGCAACCTTCCCTGTTGCCCACCACAATCACCCGCTTTCGGCGTTGTGGCAGCCCGTATCTCTCCATGTAAACCTTCTTTGCACGAACCCAGTACCCGGCCTTCAAAAAATGCGTCACCGCTTCCGTGATGTAGTAGCCGTCATTCGATGTCAGAAGCCCTTCGACGTTCTCCATGACAAACCAGACCGGGCGAACACCGATGACCAGATCCACGAATTGCTTGAGCAACGAATTCCTGGGGTCTGACCAGTCCTTCGCACCGGCGGATGAAAAGCCTTGACACGGTGGTCCCCCGGTCATCAGGGCGACTTCCCCAGCCCGCGCACCGACCCGTCGCAAGATGTCCGCAGCCGTCACCCTGCCCAAGTCCGTCTGCCACAGGTTCCCGGCTCCGATGTTGCCGCTGTAGGTCTGGCAGGCGTCATCATCGAGTTCCGCTGCCAGGGAAACGCTGAACCCAGCCTGAGAGAGCCCCAGACTGCACCCGCCGCACCCAGAAAACAGGCTGATTGCCGACGCCATTCAGCACGCTCCACGACGCGATTACCACCGCCATCTGGTTGTACCCGAACCCGGACCATCCTTCTACTATCGGTTGCCGCCACCAATGGTCTTGAACGAAAACGGCGAGCATTCGGGACTGCCGACTCGATTCCCTGTGTACTGTGGGCGTATTTGATCATGTCGGATTGATCAAATACTCGACGTATGATGCCGAAGTCTCGAAGACCATGTACAAGTCGCTGATCGCCTCCGACGTGGACGGGGTGATTGAGGTGGCGAACGGCATCCTGAAGATGATGCGGAGGGCCGCATGAAGCGGAAGAGGCAGGAGGACGCCCAGCCCCTGGAGAACGTCGTCACGAAGAACGTATTCCAGGGCGAAGTCACGAACTGGGCGAAGAAGATCGGTGTCGAGCCGAAGGAGCTACACGTCCGCCCCATGACCCGGAAGTGGGGGTTGTGCTCGACCACCGGGCGGGTGGCCCGACCCACAAGATCGAGCCGGGCCGCACGCCGGGTGGGACGACAAGCTGGTCGAAGCTCGCCGTCGCGTCCCAGAACTGTGGCAGTCCGAGCTATTAACCCGCCCACAGAATCTGGTGTGCCGGGGAGATACGGGTGATCGTGGTGATGCGCTCTATCCCATTCTGCTTCGCAGATTGGACCCGCCCCAGCATCAGGACGGCATTCTGTGGCTATTAACCCGCCGCCAACCACGACCGGCTGCTCGTAATCGCTCTTCCACAGTCCGTCGGCCCAGAGACGCTCCTGCTCCGGGGTCAAGCTCCCCGTTTGAGCAACGTCAGGAACCCGGACCAGCAGCCGCTCGGTCCTGGCGACGGACAGCCCGGCCCTGCGAGCCAGTGTGCGGATGTTGATGGCGGCGTCCGGGCTCCGGGGCAACAGCTTGCCCAAGATCCCGGCGTCCTCTTCGTCGGCATCCGGTGGGCTGTACGGCACCGCCAACTTGTTGCTCCACTCGGCACGGAGTTCATCGCGGACCCTCTTGGCCGAGACGGTCTTGAAGAACCGCGTTCCCCACGTCTGGTTCAGCCCGTTGCGGGCACAGAGCAGGACCCGGTCCTGATGCTTCGGCCAGATCTTGTACAGGTAGCCGACCACACCTCGGAGTTCGCCGGGCTCCACGGGGACCAGGGTCGGCTGTCGGCCCCCGGCGTTGCCCCAAAGCTTGACGATTAGGTCGTGCAACTTCCGCTCGGCGATGTCCTCGTCGGCGTAGAGGACGTAGTCGTAGTGCTGCTCATCCACGCTCGTCGGGTGTGAGTTGGCGATCAACTCGATGGTGCTGCTGAACCGGCTTCGGTAACACCGCAGGGCGTGGACGAACGCCTCCCGCGTCCGGGCGTGGTCCGCGACGGTCGCCGCGTCGGGCATGGGAAGCAGCCGCGAAACGTCCGGGTGTTCGCAGGGCGGTACTTGGTCAGATAGTGGCAGATGACGGCGGTATCCGACTTCGCCCAGCGCATCCGACATTCCAGCGAGCAACGCGAGCAACTGCAGCGGATGCGGTAACCTTTCTCCGCACTCAGTACCCGGAACCCTTTCCGGTGCGGGCAGTAGTGGGCGGGCTCCAGTTGCCCGAAGCACCGGCTGTTCGGGTCCACGGCGATCTTGCGGCGGGGCATGCGGCCTGTTCATCACCTGCGCGTCCTCCTCCGCCTTCGTGACGACGGCCTCGGCTGGTTCACCATGATCTCAGCGGGCGGTCGTACCCGCTCGTTCGTGCCCGGCGGCGTCGATGATGCCGGTCACTTTGTCTGCGTCCCAAACGTAGTAGTACGTCGCGAACCCCCGGCTCGGACGGGTGGTCACCAGCCCCCAGTCGAACGCGGTGTGGCTCGGCTTCCCGTCCTGGGTCCGCAGTTTCGTCTCTTTCAACCACTTGCCCACTTGGTGGCTGCTGACGCCGTAAAGACGCCCAATCTCGGTCAAGCTCAAGAACTCGGACATGTTCCTCCAGGGATCTTCTTGTGGGTCTTGTTCGACAGGTACGCACGCAGGGCGGGCACGTCCGCCTCGGACATCGCCCAGCAGCGGCCCCGCAGCCTCGCACCCCGGACCTTCCCGGTGATCACGGCGTAGTGGCACCGGCGGTACGGGAGGGCGTGCTGCTGGCAAAGCTCTTTCAGGGTCATGAGCACCTCCTGCCGCTGTCTATGCACACGACTGTCAAACCCGGTGCGGAATTGTAGTCAGGTCCGAGAGCGGGCGTCGGGAGGGTCGGTTTTTCGGACGACTTACTTCGCGCGAGCCGGTGCAGCGGCGGGATACTTTCGTGGGGCGGTCAACTCCGGGGAGTACGACCACGGCATGGTGGCTATCACCAGCCGCGAACTACTCCTCGTACTCCTTCTTCCACGCCCCCGGCTCGACCTGGGCGATGCGGTGACGGGCGACGGCGACGGATCCCTCGTCCAGTTCGGTGCCGGGGCAGTGGCGGTCGCCGAGACACCGGACAAAGAGCGAGCCCACCGTGAAGTTCGAGGGAATGACGTTCGAGAGCCCAAAGTGTCATCCTTCTCCCGTCAACAATGACAAGGGTGAAGACGGTCCCCGTCTTTCGGCCAGCGGGTGCCAGTTGTAAACCATTCGCGCACAAGATGTTGCGTATTGACTTGCGGGCGTTCGCCGCTAGAGTTAGGTCGTGCGACGTTTGCCGTCGCGGACATTTTCGGGTCGCGGTCGGACTGGCCGCGACGACTTGCTTGGGATGCCGAGCGGCGACTCAGTCGCTCATCTTTTGCCCGCAGCAAGTCCCTTACCGCCCCAGCACGGGGCCAGGGGACTGCTATGGCTCAAGATGGAGAAAACCGGGGTGACACCCCGCTGCCGCTTCCCGATGGCACCCCACCGTGGATCACGTCCGAACTCGTTTCCCACACCGTGGCCCTGTGGTCGCGGTATTCGCCACGTCCATTGAAGCTTGAGGACGCGGTGGACATGCTGGTACAAGTCGGCGAGTTGTACGAGGTGCTGGGGCTGTCGTCGCCGAACACAGAGGAGGATCGGCCATGACCAAGAAGTTCGTCGCCCTGGCCCGCGTCAGCAGCCGGGAGCAGGAGCGGGAGGGGTTCTCACTGGACGTGCAGGTGGACGCGCTCCGAGCCTACGCAGTGCGGAACGGGGGCGAGATCGTCAAGCTCTGGCGGATCGCGGAGACGGAATCGAAGGCCGACGAGCGGACCACTTTCAAGGAGATGATCCGGTACGTCCGGGCACGCGCGGGCGAACTTGCTGGCATCCTCTTCTACAAGATCGACCGAGCCGCACGGAACCTGCCGGACCACGTCAAGCTGGAGGAACTTGAGACGAAGCACAACGTCCCGTTCATCTCAATCTCCCAGCCGACCGAGAACACCCCAGCGGGCCGGATGATGCGGCGGACGCTGGCGAACATGGCCGCGTTCTTCACCGAGCAGCAGTCGCTCGACGTGCGGGCGGGGCAGGCCCGGCGGGTCGAGAGCGGGCTGTTCATGGGGAAAGCCCCGTTCGGCTACCGGAACGTCCGCGTCGAGAAGCGGGGGTTGGTAGAGATCCACTCGGAGAACGGGCCGAAGGTGAAGCGGATCTTCCACCTCTACGCCTTTCACA
>NZ_JAXBLV010000032.1:0-7726 GCF_034097035.1 Gemmata algarum | reverse complement strand
CCCTGCGACCACCGAAATCAGTACGTCTGGTCGCAGACCATGCAGTACCGCGAACCGGGTCGCCCCGGGTTCTTGCGCCCGCAGACCGGACAGGCGTCCGGGTCGCGCGTCGGCGGCTTGGGCGCCGGCGCGGCCGGTGGCGTCGGTACGGGTGCCACCGGGGGGCGGGCAGCCGGCGACGGAGGGGCCGGCGGACGCCCCGGCACCGGTGGGGCCGGCGGGCGCGGCGGCACCGGCGGAGGAACGAACGGAGCCGCCGCGCGCGGGGCCGCGGGCGGAGGCGAAGCCGGCATCGGAAGCGGAAGCCCGTCGTCCTCGTCGAGATCGAGTGGTTTCGGAGCCGGGACCGGCTTCGCCTTCGGAATCGGCGGCGCGGCGGGGCGCGGCGCGGGCGGCCGGGCGCTGCTCCCGGTGCGCACAACCACGGTCACGTTTCCGACTTCGCGGGTGTCGCCGTTCGTTACTTCCACCTCTTCGCGCGCGGGCACGTCGGTGCAAATCACCCGGCCGTCCCGAATGAAGTACCGCAGCGCCACGGCCGCCGCCCCGCGTGCCCACACGGTGCAGGCCCGGGCGTCGCCGCCGATCTTGACCGGCTCCGCCCCAAGGTTCACCGTCACTGTCTCGCGCGGGCCGTACCGAACTTCGAGCCACGCGCTGCGGAAGGCGGCTTCGACCACCGCGACCATCAGGCCGATGCACAGCCCCAGCGCCAGGCCGCCCGCGAGCCGGCCCAGAACCGCGCTCGCCGCCGACGCCACCACGATGTACCCGATCGCCCCGGCCGCGCCGCCCGCCGCCCCGCCCGCCAACCCGTACTTGGGTTTCAAGTTGGGAACGAAGAGCGACAGCCCGGCGCCCGCTAGTGCGCCCAGGATGGTCCAGCCCAGCACGCGGAAGATGACGCCGAGTATGGGGTTATCGGGAGCGAGCAAAAACAACCCCTGGCCCGCCGCGCCGCCGACGAGCCCCACCGCCGCCCCGCCCGCGATCGCGGCGCTCGCCCCCCCGGCCGATGGCAGCGTGCCGCGCAGGTAGTGCTGCTGTCCGCCCAGGAGGAAGAGACAAACGAGCGCCGCGACCGCCCCGGTCCACACGCTCACCGCCAGCACGAGCTGCCCGGTCGCAGCGGCGTCGTAGGTTTGGTTCGATTGTACCGCCTTGACGGTCTTCAGCTCGGGCGGTGTGACCTCCTGCTTGGGCAGATCCGGGCGGCTCGCGGGCTTCGCCTCGGCCGCCGCGATGACCGCCTTCGTCATCTCGGGCAGCAGGACGGTCGTGAAGGCCGTGGCGTCGCTGGCGGTGCGCTCAAGGTCGAACACTCTGCCGCGCCCGCCGCCCTTCTCGCCGGGCACCCCGAGCGCGGCCCGCTGGAGTTCCACGTACTCGTCGTACCCGGGGGAGTTGATGACCAGGTGCAGCAGATCGACTTTGTTCGCTGCCAGCGATTCGGACGCGGACCGGAGGCTCACGCCCAACCCCTGCACACTCTTGGGCGCGGCGTCGGTGATGAGGATGAGCGTCCGCACCGCCCCCTTGCGGAAGTCGAACTTGCTCGCCTCAATGATGGCCTCCAGGCTGCTCTCGGGCTCGTCGCCGCCCCCCGCCGCCCGCTGGCGCCCCACCGCGGCGGCGAACCGGGCCGCGTCCGCGGTGAACGCCTCGCCCTGGAACTTGAGCACCTGGAGCGACGGGTACGTGACCGGGTCCCGTTCGGGCATCGTCAAATCGCGGAACGCCACGCACCCGAACCGGGCGTCCACTTTAGCGCGTTCGAGGTCGCGCGAGAACGTGCCGATCCCGTTCTTCAGCCCATCGATCTGGTTCTGCATGCTGCCGGTCACGTCGAGTACGAACACGATGTCGGCTTGCGGCCTCGGCGCGGCCAGCGTCGTGACCGCGAACGGCGCCGACTCCGCGGTGACCGTTTTCTCTCCGGCCTTTGCAGTCGCAACCACCTTCACGTTTTGCGGCCCGGCCCCCACCGCCCCTCCGAACGCGGCCACGAGTTCGATTTCACCGTCGGTCCGGGTCGCGGGAACGGTGGCGTCCGGGGCCGACGCGCGCACCCCCGGGGGCAGCCCGTCGATGCGAACGGAGACATCGCCCTCGAACGCGTCGCGGGCCACCTGCACCAGCACCTTGTTCGTGCCGCCCTGGTAAATCTGAACGGCCGTCGGCGCGCTGACCGCGAGCCGCGGCTCGGGCGGCGGCGGTGTGGCGGGCGCGGCGCTCTTGGGGCCGAGCGCCAGCATGACGAGTTCGCCGAACAGCAGCGCCCCCAGCCACCCGCCGACGGCTCCGTACAACCCGAACAGCACCGGCTTGGGCAACCCGGACAGTATCTTCGGCGCGGGCATCGGGATGTCCTTGGCGGTCGAGAGCGAACAGGAACCGGATGTGGGGCGAGCGATCGTGCTGCGGTTCAGCCCTCGCAGGCCGTCGCACCGTCAGAACGTGAAGCCGCACGGCCTACATTAGCGGCTGCGGGGCGGGCCGTGTACCACCCGCACGGCGCCGGCACCGGGCTTCCGACGGGACCGGCACCGCGGGCCGCAGTCGCCCGCGACGAGTGGGGCGACTGCGGCCCGCCGGGAAGAAGAGCGAACGTGGCGGGTGCCGCGCCGGTTCGCTGACTGCACGTATGCCGACCCGCGCCGGGCGTGCCCAAAAGCGCGGAGCGGGCCGGGAGAGGAACGACGGGGCCGGTCATACGGTTGCGACCTCACGCGGGCAGACGTTCATCATGGCACGCCGGAAAGCGGCGGTCCAGAGGCGGGCGGTGAGGTAACAGAACGCCACACCCGCCTGCGCGCGCGTCCCGCGTTCAGGAGTTCGCGGCCCTGCGATTCGGTGAGAGCCGCACCTGCCGGCTGATTCGCGGCTCGGTTACCGGCGCCCGCGTTGATTCTTGCTTTTGATGCACAGGTATTCTTGCCTGTGCGGTCTTACCCATCGTCTGGTTACAGATGTCTGTTTTTGGCTGATATCGTTGTGGCACGGACATTCCTGTCTGTGCGGCCTTCTCGCGCCGCACAGACAGGAATGTCCGTGCCACAAGAAACAGACGCAACTAACCGGCTCACGTATTCGTGTGCAGCGCAGACCAGAACGTCGGCGCCACAAAAACCAAACACCGCCAGCCGAATTCGTGCGACCCAACGAAAGCGGCCCGCGAGCAGCGCTCGCGGGCCTGAAGGTTGTCACGCTAACGGCGTTCCGATCAGTTGCCCGGGCTGCGACCGCCCTCGGTCTGGAAGATCTCTTCTTCCGCGTTGATGATGATGCGCGGGGTCACCATGATCATCAGGTGCGAGGTCTCGCGGCCCACGCCGACGTTCTTGAACAGCCGGTTCAGGTACGGGATCTTCGACAGGAACGGCGGCCCGAACTCGTTGCGGCTCTCGCTCAGCCGCTTCAGCCCGCCCAGGAGCACCGTGCCGCCGTCCGGGCACACCACGGTGGTCTGGATGTTCAGCAGCGTGAACGACGGCTGTTGCAGGAACTGGGTGAACGGGATCGGCTGGCCCTGGCTGCCGCCCTCGAACACCGGCGTGATGAACGTGGTGATCGGGAACAGCGGGACCGAGGCCCCGGCCTGCACGCCAAGCGACACCGGCAGGTTGAGCCGCACGAACCGGCGGTCCGCCGACACCACCGCTTGCACGGTGATGCTCAGCGTGCCCTGTCCGCCCGACGGGAGCTGCTGCTGCTGCGGGATGAACACGATCTGCCCGTTCACCGAGACCACCTGCACGTTGGTCACGAAGAACTGCGTCTCGGCCACCGTCAGGGTCGCGGTCTGGCCGTTGAACATGGTCAGCTTCGGGGCCTGCATGATGTTCGACCGCTGGTCCCCCTGCGCCATTTCCAGGAACGTGTACACCTGGATGTCGTTGAGGAACGCGAGGCCGAGCGAGATGCCGCCGTTGTTGCCCGGCGTGTTCGGGTAGTTCCCGAACCCGGGGATCGCCCGCTGGAAGCTGGTGGCCCGGATCGGCACGTCCAGATCCGGGGTGAACGACCCGGCCGGCGTCAGGCCGACGGTCACGCCCTTGTTGTTGATGTCGTTGATGAACGGCTGCGGGCGGAACGAGCCGCTGGTCAGCGCGGGCTCGAAGCTGCTCGTGTGGGTCTTGACGTTCACCGAGAAGTCGACGCCCATCCGCTCGAAGAACGACTCGGCCAGCGACACGATCCGGATCTCGACCGCGATCGCCAGGTCTTGCAACCGGCGGAGCGCCTCGAGCAGGTCCGACACCTCAACGATGACGTCGGCCGTCTGGTTCACCACCAGCGCGCTGCCGATGTCGAAGAACTCGACCTTGCCGCCGCCGCCGGCCCCGTCCCACGAGTACGGCCGCACCATGCTCGTGATGAGCTTGATGAGCTGCTCGTGCTTGCTGTTGGACTCGCTGGCCACGTTCGAGGACGCGCCCAGCGGGTTCGCCTGGAGGCTGCCGCCCGGGCCGAACGGCGCCCCGCCCTGGATGCCCGGGGTGGTCGCCAGTTCGCCCTTCAGGCCCGCCGGGACCCCGCCGCCGAGCCCGCCGGCCATGCCGCCCGCCGGCATGTTCACGCCCGACATCATCAGGTTGCCGGTGTTCAGCGGGTTCTTGTTCAGCATCTTGTCGAAGTTCGCGTAGTCGGGCAGCGCGAAGTTCGGCACCGGGGTGACCAGGTCGGCCACCGAGAACACCTTCGTGTACAGCCGGCCCTTGGCCTTCTTCGTCGTGGTGATCTTCACCACGTCGTTCTCGATGACGTAGCTCAGCCCGGCCGACTCCAGGACGCACAGCAGCACGTTCTTGGCCGCGAGCGCGGTGCCCACGTCGAAGTTGACGAGCTGCACCTCGCTGATCTGCTCGGCCTGGAGCGCGTTCACGTCGAGCCACATCGGCACGCCGGTGAGCGTCTGCAGGTTCTTGATCGCCTGGTCGAGCGGGGTCTGCCGGAACTCGGCCGTCACCGGCTTGTCCAGGCGCATCTCGATCTCGTACGCGGCCGGCGTCCGGGTCTTGATGTGCAGGTCGTTGCCGGACCCGCGCAGGCTGGCCCGCCGGAGCCGGTCCAGCTCGATCGCCACCGGGTTGTCGGTGGTGACGATCCGGCCCATCTTCTCGGCGTCGTTGGCCCCGGCCAGGAAGAACTGCTCGCGGTCGGCCTTCGCCTTCTCCGCCTCCTTCACCCGGCGGTGCAGCTTGATCGTCTCGTACAGCGCGGACACGGCCGGGTCGTCCGAGTCGAGCTGCTTGGCCTGCAGCGCGAGCTTCTCGGCGCCCTCGTACCCCTCCGGGGTGCCCTTCTTCATCAGCTCGTTGGACCGGCGGACGAGCTGCGCGACTTCCTTCTTGCGCTCCTCTTCCGCGATCCCGCGGCCGACGATCCGCTCCTTCGCGTCCCGCTTGTCCTTCTCCTGACGGGCCTCGGCGTCGGTCCGGCTCTTGAGCAGCCGGAACGTGTCGAGGCGGGCGTCCACCGGGCGGAGCAGCAGCGCGGCGCTCGAGGTGTCGAGGCCGGAGGCCCGGACGCGGTTCGAGTAGTCCACGAGCATCTGCATGGCGAGGTCGGTCTCGCCGCGGCCGAACGCGGCCTGCGCGTCCGACTGGACCTTCAGCCCGTCGCTGCGCAGCTTCTGGAACTGCACCTTCTTGAGCGCGTCGGCCGAGCCGGCGCTGTCGGACCCGACGCGGGCGGTGCCCGGCGGGTTGGCCGGGGCCGGGCTCGCGGCGCCGGGGAGCGGCTCGGCCGCGGGGGCGCCCGCGTCCGGCGGCTGGACGCCGCTGGCGAGCGCGACGCCGCCGTCGCGCGTGCTACCCTTGTCCAGTTGCGCCTTGCACGCGGACATCATCCGGTCGCGGTCGGCCTTCAGGTCCGCCGTGAGCAGGTTGCCGTCCACCAGCACCAGCACGTTGAACGTCTGCTGGTACTCCTTGTTGTCGAACGCGGCCTTGGCGTTCGCCATCGTGGCGACGGCCTCGCGCTTCTTGCCGGCCAGCTTCTCGGTGTCGATGCTGTTGAGCAGCGCGCGGGCCTCGTCCTGCACCCCGCCCAGGTTGTGGGCCTGGACCGCGAGCCGGTGCGCGGTGTCGTACTGGCCCTGCTTGAACTCGTAGGCGGCCTGGTCGAGCAGTTGCCGCCCGGTGGCGGTGCCCCCCGGCGCGGCGGGCTTGGCGCCGTACACGGTCGCGGTGCCCGGCGGCACCGGCGGCGCGGTGTTCCCGATCGGGCTGGCGGGGACCAGGAACTCCGGCCCGCCGGCCGCGGCCATGCCGCCCGGCGCGGCCGTGCCGAACTGCCCGTTCGACGCGACCCACAGGGCCTGCTTGGCCTCCACGATCGGCTTCGGGAACAGCCCGAGCGTGGCCGCGACGGCGGTCGCGTTGGTCAGCGCCGCGTTCGCCTTCGCGAAGTCCTTCTGGGCGCTGGCGGCCTGGGCGTCGCGGACCAGTTGGTCGATCGCGGCGGCCCCGCGGGTGTTCAGGTCCTGGAGCGCGAAGCCCGGCGAGAACTCCTTCGCGTCGAAGCTCGCGCCGACCCGGTCGGCCTCGGTGAACTTGGCCTTGGCGGCCATGAAGTCGCCGTTGTCCGCCAGCGCGCGGCCCTCGGCGAGCAGCTTGGTCGCGGTCTGCTTCTTGCCCGCGTCCGCGCCCCCGGCCGGGGTGTAGGCGGCGCTGGTGGCCGGCGGCAGGGTGCCCAGCCCGGGGGTCCGGGCGGTCGCCCCCGCGGGCGGCGTGGCGGCGGCGGCGGCGCCGGCCGCCGGGGCGACCTTGTACTTGGTCCGGGCGGCCTGGAGCTCCTTCACCAGCTTGTCGGCGCGGTCGCCGAAGTCCCACGACGAGTACGGGCCGTGGAGCTGGTCGGCCTTCTTGGCCATCTGGATGGCGAGGTCCAGGTTGTAGGCGCGCTCGGCGTCGTTGGCGGCGGCCTTGGCGGCGGTCGCCTTCGCCTGCTTCACGAGCTGCTCGGCCTGCGCCTTGTTGGCCTTGGCCTGGCCCGACTCGATGTCCTTGCGGAGGGCGGCCGGGGTGTCGTCGAACAGCCCCCACTTGCCGCCCGGGTTGTGCGCCTCGGCGGCCTGCGCCAGGTCGCGGGCGTCCGCGAAGCGCCCGTCCGCGAGGGCCTTGCGGCCGTCCTTGAGGAGCTGCTGCGGGTCGCCGCTGGCCGCCGGCGCGGCGCCGGTGCGGGCCGGCGCGCCCATCGCCGGCATCTTCGGCGCGTCGGCCCGGTCCTTGCCGAACTGGGCGTGCACGATGGCGACCGTCCCCCCGGTCAGCACCGGCACCAGCAGCAGGTTGGCCGCCACCCGCTTCCAGTTCCACTTCTTATCCTGGAACACCAATGGCCTCCTTTGCCCCTGCGCTGGGAAACGGGGCGCCGGCACAAAGCCCCCGTGCGCCGCGGCCCGTCCCGCGGCGCCGCTGCCGGCGCGAGTGCGCCCGGCGCCGCCCCAGCGGCACCGGGCTTTCCGTCTCCTGGGGCCGTTGGGCCCCGCGTAGAGTGTGTGTGAGAAAGCGGGGCGGCTATAACTCCGCTTCCGCGGAGAGTCAAGCGTTTTGGCTCAAGTTTCAGCGGCCCGGCGCGCTTGAAGCTGCGCGGTGTGAGTGGCCCGCGAGAAGAGAAAGAAGGTGGGGAACGGCTGGCGAAGGAGCGCGGGCCGCTGGCCCGCTTCGCGACCCGTGATACCGAATCCGATTGAAGAGTAACGGTACTCTGTAGCCGGCCT
>NZ_JAXBLV010000031.1:0-7781 GCF_034097035.1 Gemmata algarum | reverse complement strand
CCCGGGTCGGGCGGGCGCCCCGCGCCGGGGGGGCCCACAAACCGCCCGGCCGGCCCCCCCCGGCGGGTGGCGCTCTCGACCACCAATACTCTTCAAGAGGACCGGCGCACCTCGGAGAAGGCGCTCACGCCAGGCTCGCGAGTTCGGGGCAGATCGACACGAGCCGGTGCAGGGCCAGTTCTGCTTCGAGTTTTTCGGCGGACCGCTGCTGTGTGAACGCGACCCACGCGAGCAGTTCGGCGCGTTCTTCCGCGGTCAGCGCGTCCTTTCGCTCGCCGAGTTCCAGCCCGCGGCGGTCGAGTTCGTGCGGCAGCGTGTCGTTTGCCACCCGACGGAGCGCAGCGGCGGACGACAGAAGGGCCGTTCGCCATTTGGGTTCGATCGGCGCGTTGGCTGACATTGCTTCCCTCCCGGCTCCCGTGCATTGTAATGCGATCGCCCCCGCGCCTCAAACCGATCAACTCACAACAGGCGGAATTCATGCTCCTCGGCCTTCGCACACTGATCATTCACGTTCGCCCCGAGCAGCTCGACGCCGCGAAGACGTGGTACACCGGGTTCGCGGGCGTAGCGCCCTGCTTCGACCAGCCGTTTTACGTGGGCTTCAATGTGGGCGGGTTCGAGTTGGGGCTTCACCCCGAAGGGGTAACCGGACCGGGCGGAACGGTCGCGTACTGGGGCACCGCCGACATCGCATCAGAACTGGCGCGCGTCACGGAACTCGGCGCGACGGTCGTGGACCCAATTCAGGACGTGGGCGGAGACATCAAGGTGGCGACTGTCGCGGACCCGTTCGGCAACCACATCGGGCTAATCCAGAACCCGCACTTCGACGCGAGCACCGTGAAGTAAGCAGTATTCACCGCAGAGGGCGCGGGAGGGCGCAGAGAAAACAAACGCAGTTCTTCGACTCTCTCTGCGCCCTCCCGCGCCCTCTGCGGTGAATACTGCTTATTCCTCGTAATCCACTCGCCCCTCGCGCTTGCGGCCGATCACGTCCACCTGCCAGTACCGGCCGGAGAGGGCGTCGAGGCAGGTGAGCCAGCCGCCGCCGTACGCGTGGGTGTCGATGCACACCGCGCCCGGGATCACCTTCGGCAGCCCCGAGCGCTGCGACGAGTGCCCGCAAATCACCTGCTTGCCCGAACAGTGCCGCATCGCTTCGGGCAAGAACTCCCAGTACAGCATGTTGTCCGGCTGGTCGTCCAGCGCCGCGTTGTGGTCCACGCCGGCGTGGACGAAGATGAAGCGGTCGGTTTCGTGATAGGGCACGAGTTCGTACTCGAGGAACTCCCAGTGCCCCCCGGGAACGTCGTCGAAGGTGCCACTCACACCCAGCGCCGGGCCGTAGGAGCCGAGCGCCTGTACCCCGCCCACGGAGAGCCACTGCTTGCGGTCGGAGCGGCTGCCGAACCGCGCCTCCAGCATCATCACCTCGTGGTTCCCGCGCAGGCACACCACCGGCCGCTTTTGCTTCAGCTCGATGAGCCGGTTCAGCACCCCGCGCGTGTCGGGGCCGCGGTCCACGTAGTCGCCCAGGAAGATGAGTTCGTCGGTGGCGGCGGGGGCGACCCACGCGAGCAGGTCGTCGAGGTGACCGAGGCAGCCGTGAACGTCGCCGATCGCAAGGACGCGCATAAGGTCTTTCCGGATCTGGGCGCGGCGCGCAGCGCGAACGGGAGAGGCGTTCGTTCCGTGTTCCGGGCTCCGCACCCCGCACTCAGTATAACGCCAATCATGCCAATCATCCTCTTCGACATCGACGGCACACTGGTCCGCACCGGCGGGGCCGGCAAGGCCGCCATGGAGCAGGCCCTCACGTCCGCGTTCGGCGTGGCCGAGCTGCGCGACGACGTGAAGTACAGCGGGCGCACGGACGGCGCCATCGGCCGCGACCTGCTGGTCGTTCACGGGATCGAGCCGACGCTCGCGAACCAGCACAAGCTGCGCGACGCGTACCTCGCGAACCTGCCCGGGCACCTGCGGGAGCGCGGCGGGGAGGTGTGCCCGGGCATCCCCGCGCTGCTCGCGCACCTCGCGGCGCAACCGGGGGCGGTGCTGGGGCTGCTGACCGGCAACGTGCGCGTGGGGGCGCAGCACAAGCTCGCGCACTTCGGGCTGTGGGACTACTTCGTGTGCGGCGGGTTCGGCGACGACCGGTACGAGCGCGACGACGTGGCCCGGGCCGCGCTCGCGCACACGGTCGCGCACCTCGGGCGCGACGTCGCCCCGGCGGACGTGTGGGTGATCGGCGACACCCCGCACGACGTGACGTGCGCCCGCGCGATCGGGGCCAAGGCGGTCGCGGTCGCGACCGGGTGGCACCCGCTCGACGAACTCGCCGGGTGCGCCCCGGACCTCCTGTTCAGCGACCTGTCGGATCACACGAAACTGCTCGCGGCGTGGGCCTGAGTGGGGTATCCTCGTTTCGACCCTCCGGCCGAAGCGAGACCCCACCGATGCCCCTCCGCCCCCCCGCCCGGGCTCCGCACTGGCTCACGGACCGGCGCGCGTTCCTGCGTGACGCCGGAACCGGCCTCGGCGGCATCGCGCTCGCCGCACTGCTCGCCGAACACGGGCTGCTCGCCGGCGACGCCGCACCTCCCCTCCGGCCCGACATCAAGCCCGACGCCCCGCTGGGCGCCCGCGAGCCGCACTTCGCGCCGAAGGCGAAGCGTGTGCTGGTCGTGTTCTGCTCCGGCGCGGTCAGCCACGTCGACACCTTCGACTACAAGCCCGAACTGGTGAAGCGCGACGGCCAGCCCCTGCCGGGCGGCGACAAGCTGGTCACGTTCCAGGGCGCGCAGGGGAACCTCGTCAAACCGATCTGGGCGTTCAAGCCGCGGGGCCAGAGCGGCAAGATGGTTTCGGACCTCTTGCCGCACCTCGCCGGGATCGCGGACGAGATGTGCTTCATCCACTCGATGACCGCGAAGAGCAACACGCACGGCCCGGCCGAGAACCAGATGAGCACCGGGTTCACGCTCGACGGGTTCCCGAGCGCCGGCGCCTGGGTGAGCTACGCGCTGGGGAGCGAGAACAAAGACCTGCCCGCGTTCGTCGCGATCCCGGACCCGCGCGGCGTGCCGCAGGTGGGGCCGAACAACTGGGGCAGCGCGTTCCTGCCCGGGGTGTTTCAGGGCACGCCGTTCGGCGCCGACAAGCCGATCCCGCACCTCGCCCGGCCCGCGGGCGTGAACGCAAAGGCGGACGCCGACACCCGCGACTTCCTGAAGCTGCTCAACGCCGAGCACGCGCAGGCCCGCGGCGACTCGCAACTGAGCGCGCGGATCGCGAGCTACGAGATGGCCGCCCGGATGCAGCTCCGCGCCGCGGAGGTCGCCGACCTGTCCAAAGAGCCCGCGCGGGTTCACGCCGAGTACGGCACGGACGACAAGGACCGCTGGAAATCGGGGTTCGCGCGCAACTGCCTGCTCGCCCGGCGGCTCCTGGAGCGCGACGTGCGGTTCGTACAGCTCTTCAACGGCGCGTACGCGATGGGCGAGGGCGTCGGCAACTGGGACGGGCACAAGACCATCAAGCCGCAGTACGAGACCCACGCGGCGGTTCTCGACAGGCCGCTCGCGGCGCTGCTGACCGACCTCAAGCGCACGGGGCTGCTCAAAGACACGTTAGTGGTGTGGGTAACGGAATTCGGGCGGATGCCGACGTTCCAGAAGGGGGCGAGCGGGCGCGACCACAACCCGAAGGGGTTCACGGTGTGGCTCGCGGGGGCCGGGGTGAAGCGGGCGTTCAGCCACGGCGCGACGGACGACTTCGGCTACGAGGCCGCGGACAAGAGGGCCACCATCTACGACCTCCACGCCACGGTGCTGCACCTCCTGGGGCTGAACCACGAGCGGCTCTCGTTCTACCACAACGGCATCGAGCGCCGGCTGACCGACGTTCACGGCGAGGTGCTGCGCGACGTGCTCGCGTGACGTGTTCCGGCGCCGCGGGTTTCGCGCGTTTTTCGCGCTCTGCGCACCTTGTGAGCGGGCGAACACGCGTCATAATTCTGCACAACTCGGCCCCTCCACTCATTCCAAGAGCCTCGTGTCATGGCCAAAGTCGCGGCGAAAAAGACCGCCACGAAGGCGGTCCCGAAAGGGAAAGCCCCCCCGAAGGCGAAGCCCACGTCAGCTAAAGCGAAGCCGAAGGCGGCCCTGCCGAAGCCGGCGCCGGTTGACTGGCCCGCGGCCCTCCGGTCCGGCGAGGCGGGCGTCAAGAAGTGGAACAACCTGACCGCCCGCGAGCGGAACCGGGTCGACCTGTCCGCCGCCGACCTGAGCGGGGCCGACTTGACCGCCGCCAAACTGGACGGGTTCGACCTGCGCGGCGTCGATCTCACCGGCGCGCTACTGAACAACATGAGCCTCACCGGCGCGAAGTTCGATGAGGCGACGAAGTGGCCGGAGGGGTTCGTGCCCGGCCCCGCGCTGAAGTGGAAAGGCGCCGGCGCGGACCCGCGGACGGCCGCCCCGCCGGAAGAGAAGGCGCTCCCCGCCCCGGCCGACTTCGGCGGGTTCCTGGCGCGGCTGAAACAGGTCACCGACCCCGCCAAACTGGACAAGGCGACGAAGATGCTCCAGGCGGAGCGCTTCCGCCTGTACGCCAGGGTGAACGCCGACAGTCTCGTCGGCGTGGTGAAGAGCCAGACGGCCGCGGACCTAGTGTACTCGTGCCGGCTCGGGAGCGACGGCAAGTACGCGTGCTGCACCCAGAACCTGAACATGTGCGGCGGGCTCCGGGGGTCGCCGTGCAAGCACCTGCTGGTGCTCCTCGTGGGGCTGTCGCGGGCCGGCGAACTGGACGCCGCGACGGCCCACCAGTGGACGCAGAGCGCCCGCGGCCAAAAGCCCGAACTGGACAAGGACGTGATGACCGCCACGTTCCTCCAATACAAGGGCGCGGAGGCGGGCGAGGTAGACTGGCGCCCGACCGAAACCGTGCCCGAAGACTTTTACGCGGTGTGACCGCGCCGGAGCGCGGACCCCGGGGCTCGCGCCCGGGCGCCCGAGCCACCGGCTGATGAGGGACCGACATGGCCACCAAGAAGAAAGCCGCACCGCCGCCCGAAACCGACTGGGTCGAGGTGCTCCGCACCGGGCGTGAGGGCGTCGCGCGCTGGAACGGGCGGTCGGAAACGGCGCGCCAGATGACCCGGCTCGGCCGCGGCGACTACGCGAGCTGCGACCTGTCGGGGATCGATTTCTCCGGGCAGTCGGTGCTGAGCTTCCGGGGCGCCCGGGTGAACTTCGCCGGCGCGAAACTCACCCGAGGCTCGCTGATCGAGGCGGACCTGCGCGGGGCCGATTTCACCGGCGCCGAGATGACCAAGTTCTGCGCCCGCAACGCCGATCTCACCGGGGCGAAACTGCCCGGCGTGGTGCTGAAAGGGGGTAGGCTCGTCGGCGCGAAGTTCGTCGGCGCGGACCTGAGCGACGCCGACCTCACCGGCGCGGACCTGAGCGGGGCCGACTTCACCGACGCGAACCTGACGGGCACCGTGCTCGCGGAACTGGTGTTCGACCAAACCACCAAATGGCCCGAGGGGTTCGAGGTTCCGCCGGGCGCGAAGTGGGCGCCCGAGGCGCCGGACCCGCGGTTCGACGGCGTGGGCGAGGCGGCCGTCGCGGTCAACGTGAACGGCCTGCTCGCGCGGCTTAGCCGCGTGATCGACGCGAACCGCATGACGCGAGTCAAGGAGATGCTCCAAGGCGGCACGAACCAGTTGTTCTCCGAGATCGAACCGGGGTTGGTGCGCGGCGTGGTGCGGAGCCAGCGCGAGCCCGATCTGGTGTACTCGTGCCTGATCCGCTCCGACGGGACGTACACCTGCGCAACTCCCAACCTGGCGGAGTGCCTGGGGCTGCGCGGGGAGCCGTGCAAGCATCTGCTCGTGCTGCTCATCGGGCTAACGAAGGCCGACCGGCTCGACGCCGGCACCGCCGACCGGTACGTGGTTGCGGCGGGCGGCAAGAAGCACACGTGGAACGCGGACCTTGAAAACGAAGTCAGCGACACGCTGCTCCGGTACAAAGGCGCGGAGGCCGGCGAGATCGACTGGCGGCCCACCGAGACCGTGCCCGAAGACTTCTACGCGATGTGAGCCCGATGGCCAAGAAGAAGCCCGCCGCGGGCGCAAAGCCCGCACCCATGAAGCCCGCGGCTAAGAAACCCTCAGCGAAGAAACCCGCGGCCCGAAAGCCCGCGGCGAAGAAGGCCGCCGCCGGGAAGAAGCCACCGACCGACTGGGTCGCGGTGCTGAAGAGCGGCGCCGCCGGGGTGGCGAAGTGGAACCGGCTCACCGGTCCCGCCCGGGCCGCAATCCCGCTGACCGGGGCCGACCTGAGCGGCGCGGACCTGTCCGGCATCCACCTGCGCGGGGGCGCCGGAGCGGTACTTAGCGGGTGCAAGCTCGGGGGCGCCCGTCTCGGGGGCACTTGGCGCAAGGCATCGTTCGCCCGAGCGGACCTGACCGGTGCTACTCTCGCCAAAGGCGCGTTCGACGCGACTGATTTCACCGGCGCGACGCTGGCGGGCGCGGACCTGTCGGGCGGCAACTTCAGCTACGGGACGTTCGCGGGCGCGAACCTCACCGGGGCCGACGCCACCAACGCGAACTTCATCGGGACCGATTTCACCGGCGCGACGCTGGCCGATGTGGCGTTGATGGGCGCCGAGTTCGACAAGGGCACGACGTGGCCCGCGGGTTTCGTGCCGCCGGGCGAGATGCGCTGGCACGGCGCGGGCACCGACCCGCGGTTCGTCGGCAAAGGCAAGAGCGCCGCCGCCCGCGACATCAACGGGCTGATGGCCCGGCTCCACACGGTCATCGACGAGAAGCGCATGGCCCGCACGCTCGACATGCTCAAGAAGCAGCGGAACCAGATCTTCTCCGAGGTCGAGCCGGCGATGGTGCGCGGGATCGTGAAGAGCCAGCGCGACATCGACACGGTCTACTCGTGCGTGCTCACGGAGGACGGCACCTACTCGTGCGGCACCGCGGACATGGCCCAGTGCCGCGGGCTCGCGGACGAGCCGTGCAAGCACCTGCTAGTGCTGGTGATCGGCCTGGCCCGGGCCGGGCAGCTCGCCCCCGCGACCGCGGACAAGTGGCTCGTGGCCGCGAACAGCAAGGGGCCGCGGTGGAACAAGACGGTGCAGAACCACATCGCCGACTCGTTCCTGAAGTACAAGGGCGCGCAGGCCGGCGAGATCGACTGGCGCCCGACCGAGACTGTGCCGGAAGACTTCTACGCGATGTGACCCCGCCGGAGCGCGGGCCAGAGGCCCAATGGCACTTAACTTATCCTTGGCCATGCGTGCGGAGGTCACGCCGCGGTTTGCACCGGGGTATCATCTAATCGTGGCTGGGTGTGCCTCGTTTGCGGAACGGGCACCCCGGCCGTTGGGCGAAGAACCTGGGGGAGCCGGTCGTCCTGACTGAACACCGCGGCCCGCAGTTGCAGGATCGATTCGGCCCCGGCCGAACGGATCCGGTGCTTCTGCGTGCTCTTCACCCGGGCGCTCACCTCGCCCACCAGGGACTCGACCAAGCGGCTCGTCGTCGGCAGCCCCTCGCGGCGGTACTGGGGGGACGCCATGCGGTCCGGTTGTTTCTCATACACGCCCCCACCGACGAATGGCATTTCCGTGGTGTTTTTGGGCGTTCGGTCCAATAGCTGACCTGGGACGCCCGAGGCATCCGGAACAATCGCGTTGTGACGGCTGTGCCGCCTTGGCTACCGGGTCTTCCGCCGCTACGGTAACACTAA
>NZ_JAXBLV010000030.1:0-8050 GCF_034097035.1 Gemmata algarum | reverse complement strand
GAAGGATCGCTTCCGCCCCTTCGTGATCGTTCCAGAACTTTTCGGTGCCCTTCACCCGGTAGTTGACATCTTTGATCAGCGACTCCACCATGCTCGACGATACGCCCCGCCCCTTCTTCCGGTACTCCACGTAATTCATACGCTTCTCGTTGTTCTTCAGGTAGCTCAGGGTTTGCCGCACCGCCTCGTGTGGGGTCGGTCGGCGGCAATGTTTCGATCCCCGCGAGGTCCTCAGGAGTCAGTTTGACCTTAGCCATTGTCCTTCCCTCCTTGACGTTGCGCACAGAACCGTAGCCCGATTTTCACCTCCCAGATTAATCAAAGCAAGGTTCGAGGTAGAGTGGCCCCACACTCGCGCGACGCGCCCAACCGCTACCGTCCTTTCAAACGGACCTGCGCGCGGGTACAACTTACCTTCATCTCCGCTTCAACTTGCGCCCGGCACCGCGCCACGGTCGAAGCTGAACGTAGGGGGCACGATCCGATGACGGCACGGTTCACGGTGCTCGCGAGCGGCAGCGGCGGGAACGCCAGCCTGCTCGAGTTCGATGGCTTCGGCCTGCTCATCGACTGCGGGTTGCAGCCGCGGCACCTCACCGCGCGGTTCCGGTCGGTCGGCACCTCGTGGGAGCGGGTATCCGCGGTCGTCCTCACGCACACCCACACCGACCACTGGAAGGACGCGACCCTCGCCGAGCTGCGCGCCCGCCGCGTCCCGATGTACGCGCACCCGCAGCACTACGCGTCTATGGAGCGGGCGAGCTCGTTCGCCTCGTTCCGCGCCGCGGGGCTCGCGCGCGAGTACAGCGACGGCCGGCCGCTCGAACTCGCGCCGGGGCTCCGCTGCTTGCCGGTCCGCGTGTCGCACGACTCGACCCCGACCTACGCGTTCCGCATCGACGGGTACGACGGCGAACGGCCGGAGCCCGCGTGGGCGATCGGGTACGCTTCGGACCTGGGGTGCGGCTCACCGGAACTGGTCGCCGCGTTCACCGGGGTGGACGTGCTGGCGCTGGAGTACAACCACGACGAACTGATGGAGCGTGCCAGCCCGCGGCCGAAGTTCCTCGTGGACCGCGTGCTGAGCGACCTGGGCCACCTCTCGAACAAGCAGGCGGCGGAACTGACCGCGACCATCGCGGGGCGGTCCGGCGAGGGGTTCCCGGGGCATTTGGTACAGTTGCACTTGAGCAAGGACTGCAACACGCCCGAGCTGGCAGCGGTGGCGGGACGGGAGGCGCTGGTGGGGCTGAACCCGGCGACGGAGGTCGTCACCGCGCGCCAGGACTACGCGATCGTCCCGATCACGCTCGCCCGGCGGCCGAATGCGGGCAACCGGGCCTCCGCGCGTGTGCACCGCGCGGTCCCGAAGCGCCGCACGGTGCAGCCGTCGCTCCCCGGGTTCGACGGCGACTGGTAGCTGGTGCCTTCGGGAGACAGTTGGTGGAAGCGTTCCGCCCACCGCCTCCCCGCCGGTCCCTCAGCCCGCTCGACGAACCGGCTCCCGCGTTCCGGGCCGTTGCTGTTTGTCAAGAAAGTGGCCGTATATTATCATCGCCGCGCGACTGTTCGCGGAGCAAGCGGACCACCTTGAAGCCAAGAACCCGGCATCACACGGCGCGGCCCGCACGTGCGAGTTCCAGAATCCGGTCCTCGGAGAGCTGCTCCGTTGGGATCAGGTTCCGCGCCGCCTGGATCGCGCGCACGTCCCCCTCGCGCACCAGCCAAAACTCGCCGACCTTCTGGTCCGCGACCCGATCGGCCGCGCCGGGTTTCGACTGGAGGACCGGTTTCAGCTTTTCGATCGCCACCGGCTGCTTGACCTGTCCCACCAGCCACGTTGTGATCTGGTCCCGGCACTTGTAATCGAAGTCGCCGGGGCTTTGGGTCGCCAGGAACAGGCCGAGGCCAGCGGACCGGGCGCGCCGCAGCAGGCTCTCCATCGGCCCCTTGGTCGCCGGCTTCCCGACCGCCGGAAGGTACGTGTCCGCCTCGTCGAACAGGAACACGGCCTGCAACGCGCCGGGCGCCGGGTGCCGCTGCCGCCACTGGTCGAGCGCCAGCAGCAGTTGGGACACCCAGAAGTCGACGGTGGCCGCGTCCCCGAGCGCGCCGGTGTTGAGCACCGTGAGCCGGGTGCGGCCGGGCGCCGCGAACGCCCCGCGCCCGAGCAGCGCGTCGATGTCGAGCGCTTCCGGGGCCTCGAACAGCCGCCGGTGCCGGGCGCCGAGCGAGTACAGGTCCTGCCGCAGCGTCCGGAAATGTCGCTCCTCGTACTGCCCGTCGAACTCCATGAGGAGCGCATCGTCCTGATCGCTGACGAGCTTCTGAAGAGTGTCTACGGTGACCGCACTCCCGGCCGCGGCCAGCACCTCAATGGCCTTTTGCAGGATCACCAGTTTGGGGTCGATGCCGCGGCTCCGGTACCCCATCATCTGGGCCAGCCCCGCGGCGGCGTACTGAGCGTGTTGCTCGCGCTCGCTGGACGGGGCGGTTGCCAGCCCGGGCGGGGCGATCGAAATGGCCAGCGGGCGGCCCTCGTTCGTCCCGGGCGTGTAGAGCTGAACGTCGATCGCCGCGCGCAGCCGTGCCCGGCGGGCCGCGCGGTCGGCGTCCGGTTCGGGCGCGGCCCATGCGGCGGGGTCGGCGTACTGGGCTAGGTCGCCCTTGCGGTCGAGCAGGACGGCCGGCACCCCGGCCAGGAGCAGTTCTTCAATGATCGCGAGCGCTGCGGTCGTTTTCCCGCTCCCCGAACCGCCGAGGAACGCCGCGTGCCGGCACAGGCTTTTGGGCTCCAGTTCGACGGGCGCCGGGAGCGCGCCGCGGGTGACGGCGAACCGGATTGCTCCCGTTGCCTTCGCCGGCGCCGCAGGCGGCGTGACCGGTGCGGGGACGGCCGCCGGCGCCGCCGCCTTGGCGAGGCCCGCGGGCGGCAGCGGCGGTGCGGGCGGCTGAGGTTTTGGGGCCGCCGCTTCGAGCCGGTCGAGATCGAGCACCCGGCGAAGAGACGGCAGGTTAGCGAGCGGCCGAACCTGCTGGCGCCAGGCGCCGAAACCGTCCGTTTTTTCGTGCTCCTTAACGAACTGTCGGAACGCGGCCATCGCGCGCCAATCGGCGTTTACGATGACGGCCTTTCGATGCTTTCCAATCGGCACGCAGAGCTTGGCGACTTGTTTGGCGGTCTCGGTTCCGGGCGAGTTTGGGAACTCGGTCGAGCGGACGAACACAGCCGGCAACTCGCCCGCCCGCTTCACCGTGTCGTCAAGTTGCCTGCCCAAGTGCCCGCCCTTTGATGTTTTGTCGCACACGCCAACGAGCAGTTTGTCTGCTGCATTTCCGCACTGTACCTCGACTTGCACGAATCGGTCGCTCGGGTCTGAGCTAAAGACTAGCCCGTTGGACATCTCGTCGGTGGCCGCGCCGATCACCCATCCAAGTAACTCTGCAAGCTTCGGTTCGTCTACGTTCGGTGGTTTCGCCTTGGGAACAAGATCCGCCCACAGTCGGCCGAAGTCAACTGCTGTCCGAGGCTTCTCCTCTGGCTTTGTGCCTTTTTTGATAAGGTCGGTCCCGGTGAATTTGCCATCCCGGATACATTGTTCGCGGTGGTTACGGAAGCGGTCGAGAATGTCGCGCGTGCGCAGCCCGGCCAGTTGCGTAACATTCACTGCGGTGTATGGCGCCAGTGGGTTAAGCGGATCTTGTTCGACTCCAACGGCGCCGAAGAACACCTCCAGTCGCCGGGCCAACATCGCGCAGACCTCGTCACCCGTGCGTAAATCCGTGAGGCTGAGTGCTTCCGGGTCGTGTTCGAGGCGGTCGAGTTTGGGGCGCGGAAGAAACCCCTTGTCCTTGGCGTTACCAAACAACTCCCTCAAACACCCGATTACCACCACCGCGTTCGGCAAGGCGTCGGCAATGTCGATTAGCGTGTTGATTGCGCACCGGAACAGTTCGCCCGGCTCGGAGTCACCTTTCGCGAGTTCAATCATCTCGTCCAACTGATCGACCAGCAGCACAAACGCCGCCGAATGCACGGCGCGCATCAGCCGCCCGAGGCCGACGATCGTCTTGAGCGGCATCTCGGGACCGGGTCGAGGAACCAAGTCGCCGAGCATCTCACGGTCGTACTTCGCCAGATCCTCGCACCGCAGCCAACTCAGCGCCCGCGGGCGGATGCGACCGTCGTTCGGGAGCAGGAACAGGACCGCTCGCAACAGGTTCAGATCGATTCCCGCGAACCGCTCGTCCTGGGCGGCGATGTCGGCGAACCGGAACACGATCCGTGCCGTCTCGTCCGGCTCGAGCCAGTCGCTGAGCAACTTGTCACGGTCGGCGTCGGCGATCCCGATCGCATCGAGCAACCCGCGAGCCAGACGCATCAGCCCGGTCGTCGGGTCGCCCGGCTTGTACGGCTGCTCGAGCGAATCGAGGAGGTAGCTGAGGATGTATCGCGAGTAGTTGTCGGATCGGCTGAGCATCTGCAGGTAGCCGCAATACCCGGCGCCGCTCTCGTGGGCCGCGGTGCGGAACGCGCGCATCAGGTGCGTCTTGCCGCAGCCCGCTTCGCCGAGCAGGAGCAGGCTCTTTCCGTGCGGCGGCAGATCAGCGTCGGACGCGCGGGCCAACAGACGGTCGAAGGCCGCACGGGCCTCCGGGTGTACGGCACCCACGTCGAAGGGGTCCGTGGTCCAGAGCTGGCTGCCGAACACGACCCCACTAAACACCTCGGGGCCGTCGGGCGAGCAGTACGCCGCGACTCGCGGATCGGTCGCCGCCGGCGCGGACGCGGGTAGAACAGAAGCGGTGGGCGACATGGCTCAGCTCCCCTCGATCAGGATGAAGTGGAAGGTGGCGGTTAGGTAGGTCGTTTCGGACGCCCGCACGTCGGCCGGGTCCATGAGTTGCACGAGGTCGGCGCGGCTCAGCGTCAGCAGGCGCTCGCGGTTCGCTTCGATCAATTTGGCTTTGAAGCCATCAAGGCCGAGTGCGTGGAACGGCCGGTCGTTACGCAGTTCTTCCCAGACGTGGCTGATGAACACCTTGTACCCGCCGAACCGTCCCGTCGGGCACCGTCGTGCAGCGGCCTTCACCGTATTCGCGAACGCCTCCAGGTCGAACGGCTCCGGATCCGCAGGTCGGACCAATGGCTCCGGGTGCGGGTCCGCAGCTTTCGGGCGCGGCTCGGCGTGCGATCCGTCGGCCCATCCGCGCAACGCGACCGCGCGGAGGCCGTTCGTGCCGGTCCCGGGCGCGTCCAAAAGCACACGCGGAACGGTGTTGGTCATGTCACGCTCGTCCGGAGGGATCTCGCGGCCCATCTTTCGCGCGAGAAGAAGCGGGACGAGTGTTTTAAGCTCCGTGTGGTCGGCGAACCCGAGCGCCTGACAGGCGATGGCCTCGAACACCTTTTTGAGGGTATCGCCGGTCGCAACCGGAAGCCCGAGTTCCCGCTTCAGCAGTCGCGCGGCGAGTTTCTCGCCCTTCAACGCGTCTGGGGTTGTGCCCAGCGCCCGCGGCACGAGGAACTTTGCCTTGATCGTTCCCCAGTTCGCCCGGGGCGGCAACTGATCCACGCCCAGGAACTGCAACGCGCGGGCGCGACCGGCGTCGGTGGCGCGCTGGCCCTTCGCGGTCACGTACCCCTCCGCCCGGAGTCCCGTCAGCGCTTGCGTCACATCGTCGGCCGCAAGTGCGCTGCGGGAGAAGAAGACCGCCAGATCCTTCCGCAGATCAATTTCGCCGACGCTCTTCGACGCGGGAAGCAATCGCAGCAAGATCAGATCGGCGAGGCCCGGTGCCGAAGCCGCCGGGGGGGCGGTTGGGGATGGGGCCAGTTGGGCGGTCGCACTCATGCGGCACCTGTGGGTTGGGCGGGGCCGCGGCCCTCGGCCACGACCTCCAGAATCGTGTTCAGAATCCGTTCGAGGTCGGTCACCACGTCCTCCGCCAGGAACCGCAGCACGCGGTACCCGTGCTTCTGGTACAGGTGGTCCTTGCGCCGGTCCCGGCGGTACTGCTCGGGGTTCAGGTGGTAGAACGCGCCGTCCACCTCCACCGCCAGCTTCAGCCCGGCGGCCAGGAGGTCGGCTTCGGCCGTCTGGTTCCCGTGTTGGAACGGAAGCGGTTGGTTCGGGCGAAACAGGCCGGCCGTCTCTGACAGCGATTCCAACTGCCCGAACAGGAATTCCTCGTGGACGCTGCGGAAGTCGGACGCGAGGTCCGCCGGCGCGGGTGCCCGGACGGCCCGCGCCGCACCCACGAACGCCGCCGCCACGTCGTCTGCCACCCCGTCGTTCACGAGCCTGGCCACCGTCGCGACCGGCGGTTCGAGCCCGGCCGCGCGGAGTCGCGCGTCCAGATCGTTCCCGGCGACGCCGCGAACTTCGATGAACCCCTCGCGCGCCAGCGCGGCGGCCCGCGTCCCCTCGAATTGCGCCGCGAACTGGTCGTACTCATCGCGGGCGACGGCCACCCCGACCGGCACGCGCGGTTCGGTGACCGCCACGGCCTCAAGGAGCCGCAGTGCCGCCGGCAGCGTGCCGGGGGGCGGGGTGAGGAGCAGCGCCGGCCACAACTCCGGCGGGTACAGGTCCGCGACCGCGCGCACCACCCGGCCGGGGGCGCCGGACGCACCCGCCACCTCGCGCACGAACCGCGGCGGATCGGTCGCAGCCCCTTGCGCCCGGTCGGACAGGAGCAGCCGCGCGGCGGTCGCGGCCGGCGACCGCGGGTCGATCGGTAGGCCGCGCCACAGGACATCCAGGTCGTAGAGGGTCGGTCGGGCCGACGGGGTGACGACCGCCGCGCCGGAGCCGGCGCAGCGCTCGACCCACCGGACCGCGAGGGCGCCGGCGTCCGCCGCGCCGAACGCGACCGCAACCCACGCGGTCAGTACCGCGTGGGGTTCAACGGTGGCGGCTACGGCATGGGGCCGCGGGGCGCTGGTAACCCGGAGGCCCCACGCGCGTCGGCCGAGCCCGACCGGGCCGACCAGAACGGCGATCGTGGGAACGCCCTGCGCGGTGCGGGCGTGGTGCCGCAGGAACGATTCGGCGGTCGGTACGGTACTCATGGGCGAGAAGACGTTTGTGTTGAAGAAGCGTCAGTCTGCCACAGCGCCGATCGGAACACGAGGGAAATTTTGAAACGAACGGCTATTTGTTCGCCTTCGAGGGAAATGAGCGCGAACGGGCATCATCGGGGGGCCGGCGCGGGGGCGGAGTTCCGCCGAATCGAGTTCGCGAATTTTGGCGAGATCGAAACGCGCGCGTTTGCCGCCGCCAGCAGCAGGCAAACGTTTGGCGAACCGCCCACATCAGCCGGCGGGGGGCGCAGGGAGGTCAGCCTTCTTCACGAATCACTTCGAGACTGTCGGCCAAGCACTGCTCAAGGTACTCGGCGAAGTTGGTATAAGCGTCGGTCGAAACCGTTCGCGACACCACCCAAAATCCGACTACCGGATATTCCCCGCCCGGCCCTGGACGCGACGTGTCAAGGCACATTGGTGGGAAGTGCTCGTCCCCGCGCTCGATAACGATCAGGTGGGACGGCAGACCACGGTTCTCGCGCATCCAGAGCGTGTCACCCCAAGCGCAGCCGCCGCTCGTTCCAAGCGACTGGTTGTTCCAGATGCCCGAGATGCCCGTGTACGCACGAATCCCACCGGCTCCGTAAATTGATAGGAACGTGCGGTAGGACGGCGGTAGGACGACGCCGAACGCGCCGCCTAAGTCCATGATGCTAGTGTCCTGAGGGTACTTGTTTAGCGCGCCGGTAGTAGCACCGGTCGAGGTAGGAGCCGGTTTCCGAAGCATCGCAACGTGTGGCTGACGTGATCCACGACCGAGAGGGTCCGGCGGCGGCACGTCTCGAACACGGACATCAACACGCCTTGCGCCTTCGCGCCCGCGGCGGTCCGGTTCCCGCCCCACACCTTGCGGTTCACAACCGCGGGGCGAATCGCCTGCTCGGCCTTCCAGTTGGTGGGCTCGACCCGTGGGTCGAACACGAACGTAAACCACTGCTCGAAATGGTTCCACAAGTGCTT
>NZ_JAXBLV010000003.1:0-18238 GCF_034097035.1 Gemmata algarum | reverse complement strand
GGGGGGGGGGGGGGGGGGGGCCCCCCCCCCCCCCCGCCCCGCTCCCGCACTCTCGCGTCGGTCGTCGTCCCGCCCACGGTTCCGCGTCCCCCGTCGCTCCCAATACCGAGGTACACCCACAATGGCCATCAGCGGCGTCAGCACCAACGGACTCAACTTCACCGGCCTGGCCACCGGTATCGACACGGCCAAGATCGTCTCCGGGCTGACCGCCCTCAGCCAGCAGCGGATCGACCGGTACAAGAGCCAGCAGGCGGACATCGCCACCAAGCAAACCGCGTTCGCCGCCCTGCAGGGCAAGCTGTTCGACCTCCAGTCGAAGACCGCATCGCTGGCCAAGACGGCGGGCGGCGCGTTCGACGGCCGGGTCGCCACCGCGTCCGATACCACCGTCGCCACCGCGGTCGCCGGCACGGCCGCGGTCGCCGGCACGTACGCGCTCACCGTCACCAGCCTGGCCAAGGGCGCCCAGGTGGCGTCCACCGGGTTCGCGGACCCGAACACCGCGCTAAAGACCGGCACCCTCAAGATCACCGTGGGCAGCGGCGCCACCACCACGGTCACCGTGGACTCCCGGAACAACACTCTCCAGGGCCTCGCCGACTCGATCAACGCGGCCGGCGGCGACGCCCGCGCGTCGGTCGTCAGCGACAGCGCCACCGGGACCTACAAGCTGCTCCTGACATCCTCCAAGACCGGGGCGACCAACCAGATCGTCACGGACGCCTCCGGGCTCACCGGCGGCACCGGCGCCGCGTTCGACCCGGCGGCCACCACCGTCCAGCTGGCCACCGACGCGAAGGTGACCGTGGGCAGCGGGGGCAACGCCCTGACCGTGTCCAGCCCGACCAACCAGGTGAACGGGCTGATCAACGGGGTCACGCTGAACGTGCTCCAGGAGAACAAGACCGTCAGCGTGACCGTCAAGCCGGACACGGACGCGACCGTCAAAGCGGTGCAGGACTTCGTCACCGCGTTCAACGGCGTCAAGGACCAGATCGCGGACCTGACCAAGTTCGACCCCGCCACCAATGCCAGCGGGGTGCTGCTCGGGGACCGCGACGTGGCGGCCCTGGCGAACGACCTGTCGTCGGCCCTGTCGACCACCATCCCCGGGCTGGGCACCGGCGCGAACCGGCTGTCGTCGGTCGGGCTCGCCTTCGACGACAAGGGCAAGCTCACGTTCGACTCGGCCAAGCTGTCCGCCGCCCTGAGCGACGGGTCCGGGACCACCCAGGCCGATTTCAAGAAGCTGTTCTCGCTGTCCGGCACCTCGGACACGGCCGGCGTCGACTTCTTCATCGGGTCGAGCGCCACGCTCGCGAGCGGGGCGACCCCGTACCAGGTGAACGTGACGGCCCCGGCCACCCGGGCGGTGGTGCTGTCGTCCGGGCCGCCGGCCGCGGTGGTCGTGGTGCCGGCCAACGCCGCGCTGCAGATCAAGATCAACTCGCTGACCGCCCTGGGGGTGTCGCTGCCGGCCGGCAGCTACAACACCACCGGCGAGCTGATCGCCGCCATCCAGAAGGCCATCAACTCGGCCCAGTCGTCGCCCGAGAACTACGTCACCGCCGCGCTCGACCCGTCCGGCAGCATCTCCCTGACCACCAACAAGTACGGGTCCGCGGCCAGCATCGCGGTCACCGGCGCGACGGTCAACGGCGTCGCGGACGCGACGCTGCTGAGCAACCTCGGGTTCAGCGGCACCGAGTCCGCGTCCGGCACCAACGTGACCGGCAACTTCGTGGCCAACGGCCAGACCGAGGCCGCGTTCGGCACCGGGCAGATCCTGGCCGGCGCGTCGGGCAACACGAACACCAGCGGCCTCCAGGTGAAGGCCACCGGGACCACGGCGGCGACCGCGAACGTGACCGTCACCCAGGGGCTGGCGAGCCGCCTCAACACCGTGCTGAACAAGTACATCGACCCGGTGAGCGGGCGGTTCAAGATCATTAACGAAGGGCTCAACGACCAGAGCACGGCCATCGGCAACACGATCGACAAGCAGAACGCGCTGCTGGAAGCCAAGACCGCCGACCTGCAGTCCAAGTTCGCCGCAATGGAGAGCGCGGTGAACAGCCTCAAGGGCCTCCAGACCCAGCTCTCGTCGCTCACCGCGTCGAGCACCAGCAACAAGTAACCCGACTGCGCCCCCAGGACGACCTCACCATGAACCTATACCGCCGCTATCAGCAGTCGGAATCCGACGCCGGATGGACCCGCATGGACCTGCTCATCGCGCTGTACGACAAGGCGCTGGAGCGGCTCGACCGGGCCGAGGCCGCCCTGGGCGCCGCGAACCCCTCGGAGGCCATGACGCTGCTGCTGAAGGTGCAGCAGATCATCATGGCGCTGGCCGACGGGGTCCGGGTCGAGGTGAACCCGGAGGCCAACACCAACATGCTCCGGCTGTACGAGCACGCGATGCACGAGGTGGCTCAGGCGACCGCCCCCGGGATCGCGAACGCGCGCAAGGTGCTCCAGACGCTCCGGCAGGGGTTCGAGGCGGTGCGCGAGGAGGCGAACGCGCTGGAGCGGTCCGGGCGCCTCTCCCCGATGGCGCGCGCCGAGGCCGTCATCGCGACCGCCTGACACCAAGTCGGGCGGGCCAGCCACCACCCGGCGCCCCCGGCGGGCGCCGCTCACGTTCCCCGATCCTCTTCAAACCGGCCTGGTAAGACAGGCAGTACCGGCGGCCCCGGCGCGTTTGACCGCGCCGGGGCCGCTCCGTTCCCGGCCCGCTCGTACCGGTCCGGTAAGAACGGGCAAAAGGAGTGAGCGCGCCGGTTGTGACGGGTCGATGAATCCTCCGGTCTCAACCCCGGGGGCGAGAACACATGATCCGCGGCCTCTACAGCGCCGGTTCCGCGCTGGTCATCGCGTCGGAACAGCAGGAAGTGACGGCGCACAACCTGGCCCACTCCACCACGCCCGGGTACCGCGAGCGCGGCCTGGTGTTCGAGAGCCTGGACCGGCACATCGGCCGCGCCGAGGAGCCGACCGGCGACATCACCGGGGCGCGCACGGTCCAGGCGTACAACGACTTCCGCCCGGGGCCGGTCCAACAGACCGGTCACCCCTACGACCTCGCGATCGGCGAACCCGACCGGTTCTTCGTCCTCAACGGCCCCAGCGGGCCGCTCTACACGCGCAACGGCTGCTTCCGCGTCGACCCCCAGGGGCGCCTGGTAAGCCAGGCCGGCTACGCGCTTCAGACCGACCAGGGCAACGTCACCATCCCCGAGGGCACCAACCGCGTGGTGATCGCCAGCGACGGCAGCATCACCGCCGACGGGCAACCCCTGGGCACGCTCCGGCTCGTGCGGTTCGCCGACACGAAGCAGCTCACCGCCGCGGGGCCGACGCTGTACACCGCGACCCCGCAGGCCGGCCGCCAGGACGCCCCGGGGCGCGTGCTCCAGGGCGCGCGGGAGGGCTCCAACGTCGAGCCCGCGGCGGCGATGGTCCGGCTCATCATCGGCGCCCGGTACTACGACGCCGCCCAGCGCGCGCTCCGCGCCCAGGCCGAATCGCTGCAACTGAACACCCGCCCGCAGACCTGAGAGACCCGGGACGCGGCGGCCGCGCCCGGACCGCCGCCGGGCGGCCCCGCGCCCCGCCGCTCGGCCGCCGCACACTCACACAAGGAGACGACCCATGATCAAGGCCCTGTTCACCAGCGCCACGGGGATGAACGTCCAGACCACCGCGATCGACAACACGTCGAACAACATCGCGAACGTCAACACCAACGGGTTCAAGAAGGGGCAGGCCGACTTCCAGGACCTGCTGTACGTGAGCCAGCGGGCGCCGGGGTCCGACGCCGCCGCCGGGCTCCAGGTGCCCACGGGGCTCCAGATCGGCAGCGGGGCCCGGGTCGCGGGCATCACGAAGGTGTTCACCCCGGGCGCGCTGGTCAACACCCAGAACCCGTTCGACGTGGCCGTCGAGGGGGAGGGGTTCTTCCAGGTGACGCTCCCGAGCGGCGAGCTGCGCTACACCCGCGACGGCGCGCTGCGGCTGAACGCGCAAGGGAACCTGGTCACCAGCGACGGGTTCCTGATCTCCCCGCAGGTGACCATCCCGACCCAGGCCGTGTCGGTGTCGGTCGGCTCCGACGGCACGATCTCGGTGCAGAACGCCGGCGCGCTGAACGCCTCGACGGTGCTGGGCCAGCTCACGCTGGTGCGGTTCCAGAACCCCGCCGGGTTGAGCGCCGAGGGGCGCAACCTGTTCGCCGAGACGGCGTCGTCGGGCACCCCGCTCATCGCCACCCCGGGCCAGAACGGCGTCGGGTTCACCCGCCAGGGGTTCCTGGAGCGGTCGAACGTGGACGTGGTGACCGAGCTGATCAACCTGATCCTGGCCCAGCGCGCCTACGAGTTCAACACCCGGGCCGTGCGCACCGCCGACAACATGCTGGCCTCGACCACGGACCTGATCCGGTAACGGCGGCGCCCCGTGGGCGCGGCCGGCCGCGCCACACGGATCGCCCTCGCGCACAGTCCCTTCTCGTTCCCGCGGAGCGCACGGATGCGGAGCTTCCGATACCTGTTGGCGGCCGTCGCGGCCCTCGCGCCGCTCGCGGCGCGGGCCGGCGACCCGGTGGTGGTCGAACTGAACCCGTCCGCGACCGTCGGCACGAACCTCATCACGGTGGGCGACGTGGCCCTCATCTCCGGCGGCGACGCCGGGAGCCGGGCGCGGGTCGCCAAGGTGGACCTCGTCGAGCTCAAGGCCCGCAGCGCGGGCACCGTCGTGGGGCGGCTGTCCGTCTGCTACCGGCTGGAGCTGGCCGGCATCGACGCGAGCACGGTGCGCGTGACCGGCGCGGACCGCGTGACGGTCACCCCGGCCCGGCGCCCGGTCACCGCGGACGAGGTGCTCGCCGCGGCCCGGGCCGAGCTGCTCCGCCACCTGCCCCCGGGCTCCGGGGCCACGGTCGAGCTCGCGCAGCCGGTCGCGGTGAAGCTCCCGGAGGTGCCCGCGGACGAGCGGGTGACGATCACCGCGAAGCCCCGCGGCCGGGCCACCGGGCGGGTGCAGATGGACGTGACGATCGCGTGCGGGGGCGAGACCCTGCTCGGGATGGCCCTGCACGTCAACGTGACGGACGGCCCGCGGGCCGACCCGCAGGTGCAACCGGCCGCGGGCACGGCGCCCGCCAACCCGAACGAGGTGCTGGTGCGGGCCCGGCAGCGGGTCGAGGTGAGCGTCAGCACCGGCGGGCTGAAGATGATCATGACCGGCGAGGCCCAGAGCGACGGGCGCCTCGGTCAGACCGTGATGGTGCAGAACGGCGAGTCGAAGAAACTGGTGCCCGCGAAGGTCACCGGGGCCGGGAAGCTCGTGATCGAACTGGGAGGTACCACGCCGTGAGGCGATTAGCATTGGCAGCGGCCCTTGCGGCGGTGGCGGCGGTCGCCACCAGCCGGGCGGACTCCCTCTGGGAGCGCCGCGACCCGCGGTACGCGCACCTGTTCCAGGACAACCGGGCCCGGGCCGTCGGCGACGTGCTCGTCGTGACCATCACCGAGAACACGGTGTCCAACGAGCAGGACGCGCGGCAGCTCAACCGCACGGCCACGTCGGGCGGCAACGTGCAGTTCTTCGGCGGCGGCAACGTCACCCCGAACAACAACGGCGGGGGCGGCGGCGGCACCGGGCTGGGCACGGTGAACTCCAGCGGCGTCGGGTTCACGCTCCCCGGCGGCTCGACCAGCCTGAACTTCAACGGGGCGGCGCAGAGCACCGTGACCCACACGTTCACCGACCGCATGGCGGTGACCGTGGTGGACATCATGCCCAACGGGAACCTGGTGGTCGAGGGGTACAAGAGCCGGGTGGTGCAGGGCGAGGAGCGGGTGCTCCGCCTCACCGGGATCGTGCGCCAGCAGGACATCGGCGTGGGCAACGTGGTCGGGTCCGGGAACGTGGCCAACTTCCGCGTCAGCTACCTGGGCCGCGGCCCGGGGAGCCGCACCACGCGGCAGAGCTACCTCGGCCGGCTCGGGAACCTGCTGCGCCCGTAAGGCAAAAGCGGTGGCGGGAATCAGAAGACAGAGGTCAGAGGACAGAAGGGCGAGGGGCACGACGGCGACCGGAGCGGGCCAGGGGGCGAACGGGGGCGACGCGCCTGATGGAGCGGCCCCTGTTTCTCCGGCCCCGGTTCGCCGCCCTCCGTTCGCTGCCCTCTTCTTCGGGGGAGACACATGTACCGGCTTCTCATCGCGGCGGCGGTCGCGCTGGCGGCGGCCTCGCAGGCGACCGCACAGGTGCGGATCAAGGACATCACCGACGTGTCCGGCGCGCGGGCGAACCAGTTGTACGGGTTCGGCCTGGTGGTCGGCCTCGACGGCACCGGGAGCCGCAGCACCTTCACCCAGCAGGTGGCGGTGGACCTGCTCCAGCGCATGGGCACCAGCACGCAGATCTTCAGCCAGCTCCCGGCCGAGTCGGTGATCCGCTCCACCAGCATCTCGGCGGTGCTGGTGACGGCCGAGATCGGGCCGTTCGCGCGGAAGGGGTCGCGGGTGGACGTGACCGTGTCCGCGATCGACGACGCCCGCAGCCTCCAGGGCGGGACGCTGATCTTCACCCCCCTGCGCGGGGCCGACGGGAACGTGTACGCGCTGGCCCAGGGGCCGCTCTCGGTCGGCGGGTTCTCGGTCACCGTCGGGGGCGGCGGGGTGCAGAAGAACCACGTGAACGTCGGGCGGGTGCCGAGCGGCGGGATCATCGAGAAGGAGGCGCCGGGCGAGCTGGTCCGCGACGGCAAGGCCACGCTCCTGCTGAAGGACCCGGACCCGAACACGGCGCGGGTCATCGCGAAGACGATCAACGACCGGTACCCGGGCACCGCGGTCGCCACCGACCCCGGGGCGGTGGCCTTGTGCCAGCCGACCGACCTGAGTAAGACCGCGACCCAGTTCATCGCCGAGGTGGGCCTGTTCGAGGTGCGCCCGGACACGACCGCGCGGGTGGTCATCAACGAGCGCACCGGGACGGTGGTGGCCGGGGAGAACGTGACCATCTCCCCGACGGCCATCGCGCACGGGAACCTGTACATCGGGGTGTCGATCACGCCGCTGATCTCGCAGCCCCCGCCCTTCTCGGGCGGCGGCACGGTGGTGGTGCCGCGGACCCAGGTGACGGGCAGCGAGCAGCAGGCCCGCCTGCTCCCGCTGCCGAAATCGACCACCGTCGCGGACGTGGCCCGCTCGATGAACGCGCTCGGGGTCACCCCGCGCGACCTGATCGCCGTGTTCCAGATGATGAAGCGGGCCGGCGCGCTGCACGCGGAAGTGGTCATCGAGTGAGCCCGCGCCGGGTTCGGGGCCGCCCCGAACCCGGCCCCCGTAACACACTTCAAACCCGCGGAGGAAAACTATGATCGGGACAGAAAGTATTATGTCCTCGGCCTCAATTTCGGCCCCGACGCTGGGCAAGCCGGGTGCTACGGTTGCGGACAAGGCCGTCGCGCGCGTCAAGGACATGGCCGGCGAGATGGAAGCCACCTTCCTCTCGATGTTGCTCAAGGAGATGCGCCAGACCCTCGACGAGGGCGAGGGCGGGGGGCTGTTCCCCGGCGACACCGGCGACGTGCAGGGCGGCCTGTTCGACCTTTACTTGGGGCGCCACCTCGCGGGGGCCGGCGGGATCGGCCTCGCGTCCGCGCTCGTTCGCCAGATGCAGGAGACCGGCGCCGCACCCAAGCCGGTAACGCACACCGATGCTCACGCTCTCAGCGCCGTCGGCTCCGGTCGAGCCGTTTCTGCACCACCTGGCGGCTGAGGAACAGTTCCTCGCCGCGGCCATCGAAAAGGGCCAGGAGCTGTACGCCGCGCTGCGGCGCGGCGCGGTCCCGGAGGCCCACGGGCTGGGCGCCGAACAGGAGCGGATCGCGGCCGGGCTGAGGGCCGCGTCCGCGGCCCGGCTGGAAGCGACCGGCGCCCTGGCCGCGTCCCTGGAACTCGCACCCGAGCGGGCCACCCTCGCGGCCCTCGCCGAGCGGCTCCCGGAGCCCCAGGCGGAGACGATCCGGGCCGCCCGTGAGCGGCTCGCCGCGCTCGCCGCCGAGCTGGACCGGATTCAGACGCGGAACGCAAATCTTCTCGGTCACCTCCGATCATTCTTTCGGGACGTGCTCGCCGACTGCGGCGTGGACGACACCCCCACCCGGTACGGCCCCTCCGGTCAGTGGCTGCCGCCGGCGTCGAATCAGCCCCTCCTGAGACGCGGAACCATCACATGACGAACAGCTACGTCATCGGCACCTCGGCCATCGCCACGGCGCAAAAGGCGCTCGACCTGATCGGCCAGAACGTCGCGAACGCGACCACCCCCGGGTACCACCGCGTGGACCCGCAGCTCGTGAGCCGCACCACCGGCCCGAACGTGACCGGCGTGGACATCGGCTCGGTCACCCGGTACTCGCTGCCGGCGGTCCGCACCGCGATCCTGACCAGCAACGGCGACCAGGGGCGGTACACGGCCCTGCTGGACACCAACCGGCAGGTCGAGACCGCGCTGGCCACCAGCCAGGGCGGGGTCGGCGACAAGCTCGAGAGCTTCTTCAACCAGGTCGAGGAGCTGACCGCCCGCCCGGACAACTTGGCGTCCCGCCGCACCATCCTGACCGCCGCCTCGGACCTCTCGAACCAGCTCAACTCGACCGCCGGCGACATCGACCGGCTGCGGTCCGACCTCGGCCGCAAGATCGGGGCCACGGTGGACCAGGTGAACACACTGGCGACCCGCATCGCGAGCCTGAACACGCAGATCCTCACGAAAGAGAACCGGGGCCTGACGGCCAACGACCTCCGCGACCAGCGCGACGTGGCCATCGACGACCTGTCGAAGCTCATCGACGTCAAAACCGTCGAGGTGCCGAGCGGGCAGATCAACGTCATCTCCGGCGACTCCGCGGTGGTGGTCGGTGAGTTCGCGAACCGGTTCACCGTGTCGCAGAACGCCAGCGACGACATCGTCATCACCGACACGACCGCGGCCCTGACCCGCAACTTCCGGTCCGGCTCGCTGGCGGGGGACGTGCAGTCCTTCAACACCGACATCCCGGCCCTGCGGGCCCGGCTCGACACGCTCGCCGGCCAGCTGATCCAGAAGGTGAACCAGGTGCAGGCGACCGGGCTCGGCTCGACGCCGATCACCAGCCTGAGCGGGACCAACCAGGCGTCGTCGGTGACCGCGCCGCTGAACGCGGCCGGGCTGCCGTTCGCGGTCCAGGCCGGGACGCTCACGGTGAGCGTGACGAACAACAACGTCTCCCCCGCGACCCGGACCAACACGGCCATCGCGATCAACCCGGCCACGCAGAGCCTGACGGACATCGCCACCGCCCTCAGCGCGGTGCCCGGGCTGGCGGCGACGGTCAACGCGACGTCCAACACCCTCAACATCCAGGCCCAGGCCGGGTACTCGTTCGAGTTCGCGGGCCGCGACTCGCTGCCGGCCGGGTCCGGCGCCGTGGCGAACACGGACACCTCGGGCCTGCTCGTGGCGCTGGGCGTGAACGGGCTGTTCGTCGGCAGCAGCGCGGCCAGCATCCGGGTCAACCCCGCGATCACCGCGGACCCGACCCTGCTCGCGGCGTCGCGGACCGGGCAGGTGGGCGACGGCACCAACCTGGAGCGGCTCGGCGCGGTCCGCGACGCGCAGGCGGTCGGCACCCGCACCCTCACCCAGGACTTCGCCGACATCGCGGCCACGCTCGGCAGCGACATCAACTCGTTCAACGACCTGCAGACCACGCAGGCCAGCGCGCTCCGCGAGCTGGCCAGCCAGGAGCAGGCCACGACCGGCGTGGACACGAACGAGGAGCTGGTCAAGCTGCTCGCGTTCCAGCGCATGATCCAGGGCGCGTCCAAGTACCTGTCCGTCGTGAACACCTCGATGGACGCCCTGTTCAACATCATCTAACCGCCCGGGCTCGCGCCCCGGGTCCGCGCCGGCGCGACCGGCGCCGGGGCCTGGCGCGCCGGCCCGCACCCCAACCAGGAGGAACTCCCCGATGAACCTGCGCGTCACGACCCTGACCCAGAACAGCAACGCCATCGCGAACATGCGGCTCCGCAGCGCGGACCTGGACAAGTACTACGCCCAGATCACCTCCGGGATCCAGGTGTCGAAGGCGTCCGACGACCCGAGCAAGTACCCGGCGCTCACGGAAGCGAAGGCCGCGTCGAACCGGCTCGACAGCTACGCCAAACAGGTCAGCGAGTCGACCGCGGTGCTGAACTCGGGGCTCTCGGCGATCCAGGACGTGAACGACATCCTGGTCCGCGCCAAGAACATCGCCCTGCAGGCGAACGACTCGAGCACCACGCCGGAGAGCCGCGAGGCGCTCGCGTCCGAGGTCGACAGCCTGCTCACCCGGGCCCTGACCACGGCCAACTCGCAGCCCGACGGCAAGTCGGTGTTCTCGGGCACGGCGATCGACACCGCCCCGTTCCGGGTGGCCACCACCGACGCCCAGGGGCGGCCGGCGAGCGTCGTGTACGACGGGGCCACCCAGCGGGCCCGGGTGGTCACCGGGCGCGGCACCACGGTCGAGACCCGGTACGTCGGCAGCGAGGTGTTCCAGCAGCCCGGGGCGGACGTGTTCGCGGGCCTGATCGCGCTGCGCGACAACCTGCGGGGCACGCTCCCGACGGGCAGCACGTTCACCCAGGCGATGAACCAGCGGGTCGCCGACCTCACCACGGCCCGGGACTCCTTGGGCGAGGCGATGGGCGAGCAGTCGTCGAACCTGGCCACGCTGGACACGCTGTCCAAAGTGATCGGCGACTCGAAGCTCGATTTCGACGGCCGGATCGGTGACCTGGCGGGGACCGACTACTCGGCCGCCATTGTGAAGATGCAGGAGGCCCAGACCTCGCTCCAGGCGATCTACGCGATCACGGCGAAGCTCGCCGACCCGGGGCTGCTCGACTTCATCGGCCGCTGAGCCGGCCCGTTCGCGCCCCGCGACAACAGCCGTTGACACGGCGCGGGCGCCCGCTTATAGCACGTGCCTTCAACGCACAAGGGAATCGCGTCTTCGCGGGCGCAGTTCGCAGGAGGCAGGCATGGACGAGGGACCAGCCGGGGGCGGCGGCCCGGTCGTGCGGGCCGCCCGCGTTCGGGTCACGGGGGAGCCGGTTCGGATCGGCGCCCCCGCCCCGGAGGGCGGGGGCCACGAACCGAAGGTACGGGTCGTCCGCGAGGGCGACCTGATCCAGGCGCTGGACGTAACCTGCACCTGCGGGGAGCGGATCCTCATCCGGTGCGAGTACTGACGGCCGATTCCAGACATTTTGCTCCAGGGAGGGAGCCGTGAACCGACGGAACATCATCCTGTCGGGCCTGTGCGCGCTCGCCGCGGTCGCGACGGGGTGTATGCCTCTGAGCGGATTGCGGCCCGCCGCACCGGTCCCGCCGCCGCTCGGCAAATCCACCCCGCCCGGCCTCGATAATGGCGGGGGCGGGGCCGGCGGGATCGTACAGGCCGGCGGGACCCAGGCCGCGGACCCCGCGGGGGGCGGGCGCGCCGATCTGGCCGGCGGCAAGACGGTGGGGGCGTACCAGCCGCCACAGCCGCCCGCGGGGGCGCTGCCGCCGCCCGGGATGTTGCCGCCCGCGGCGCCGCCGTCGCGCACGGCGGCGGCCTCGCCGGTCCCGCCCGCGCCGGCCGGCGCGGCCGGGTTAGTGGCACCGGGGGCGCCGGCGCCGCTCGGGCCGGGGCTCACCGCGCCGGGCGACGGGGGCGGGCCGAACAGCCGGGGCAACCCCACGTGGCGCGGCCGGCAGCTCGACATCGGACCCGGCGAGGTGCCCGCCGACCGGGTGTTCGAACTGACGCGGCAACTGGAGCTGGTGCTGGCCCAGAACCGCGAGCTGTCGGCCCGGATCGTCGAGCTGGAGCGCCTGGGGGCGGCCCGCGAGCAGGCCCTCATGGAGGCGCTCCGCGAGGTCGAGTCCGCGCAGGCGGAGGTGGACAAGGCGCGGGGCATCATCTCCTCGCAGAAGTCCGAACTCGCCCTGCTCCAGGACAAGATCCGGCAGATGGAGCGCGAGGACATCGAGCTCCTGCAACTGGTCATCCGGGCGCTCGAAAAGGCGCTGCCGCCCGCGGGGGGCAAGCCATGACGACGCGCCTGATGGGCTCGCTCGCGGTGCTCGCGGTGGTCACCCTCGCCGGGTGCGAGCTGATCCACAAGCACCGCGACAGGGACAAGCCGCTGCCCGGCCCGCCGACGTTCAGCCAGTACCACCTCGAGGGGTGGCAGTGGGACCGGGTGGCGCGGGTGGTCGTGCTCCCGTTCCGCAACGAGACCGGGTTCACCCGGAACGAGGCCGGGTACACGCGGGTCGGGGAAGAGGCCCGCGAGGCGTTCATCGCCGAACTGAACAAGGTCGGGCGGTTCGAGGTGATCCCGACCGCCCTGGACGACCGGGCCTACCTGGCCGCGCTGTCGCGGTGCGGCGGGCGGTTCGACGAGGTGCTGCTGTTCGACATCGCCAAGGCGACCAACGCCGACGTGGTGGTGTACGGGGTGGTGACCAACTACTCCCCGTACCCGCGCCCGCGGATGGGGCTGGTGCTCCAGGCGGTCGGCCCCGAAGAGGCGAAGGTCGTCGCCTCGGTGGACGGGCTGTGGGACACGACGGACCAGGCGATCGCCGACCGCATCCGGGTGTACTACCGGCAGCGCTCGCGTGAGCGCCCGGCGTGGGTCCGGAACCACGTGATCGCGAGCGACGACAGCTTCGCCGGCGAACTGGCCCTGGACTCGCCAAACTTGTTCCGCCGCTTCGTGAGCCGCGAAGCGGTGCTAAGCTTGCTCGGGTACCCGGTTCCCGGGGTGGTGATGGGCGCCGACGGGGCGCTGATCGACCCGGCGGCGACGTTCCCGGCGCGACGCCCGCACCTCGGGTGCAGCGAGTGCCAGCGGCTCGGCCGCGGGAAGAGCTGCACGCACCTGGGACCCACCACCCAGGTGGTCCCGGCGGTCGAGGCCGGGCCGACCGGCCAGGTGGTGCCCCCGGCCCCGTAAGGCGCCGGCGCAACGTTCAGGCGGGGCGGGCGGCCGGTTGTGGTGCCGCCCGAACCCGCACGCAGAATCGAACCGTTTCACCGCCCCCGGCCGACGCCCGGGGCGATCGAACGAGCCAACGTTACACGAAGTACGGATACTTCGGGAGCGGTCCCGCTCCACCCCGCCGCACGGACGCGACCCTGAGCATCAACGCACCAGGAGATCGCACATGGCCGCAGCCGCAACCGAAGCCGCGCCGAAGAAAAAGGGCGGCAAACTGATCCTCATCATCGTGTGCCTGATCGCTTTGGGCGGCGGGGCCATCGTCCCGATGGCGATGGGCGGGGTGCCCCCGTTCGGCAAGAAGGCCGAGGGGGAGAAGGACAAGGACAAGGCCCCGAAGAAGAAGCCGACCGAGAGCAAGACCGCGATCGTGCCGTTCGGAGACGTGGTAGTTAACCTTGTCGAAGAGCGGCAGCAACGGTATCTCCGCCTGAAGATCGCCGTTCTCGTCGACGCCGAGGCCGAGAAAGAGGTCACCGGTATGGTGACCGCGAAGAAGGCCGCGGTGAAGAGCGCCCTGATCGGCCACCTGGCCGGGAAGAGCACCAAGGACGTGAGCGGGTCGGTCGGAGTTCAGCGGATGCAGCGGGAGCTCCTCGAACGGATCGAGGAGGTCCTTTATCCCGACGGCAGCAGCCGCATCCGGGCCGTCCTGTTCGAAGAGTACGTCGTGCAATGACGCCGGCCGAGTACGACTTCCGCAAACCGCCGCCCGGGGACATCGAGCGCAACGTCACCGCGTGGCTGACGCTCGCCTGCCGCCGCACCAACGAGGCGGCGGCGCAAGCCCTGAAGTACCCCGCCACCTTCCAGATCGCGAAGGTGGAGACGCCCAGCGCGGCGTACTGCCTCGGGTTCTTCCCGGAGGGGGCGATCAGCGTGCCGCTGGCGCCGCCCGACGCGCCCGGCGGGGGGGCGCTGCTGGTGTTCCCGAACCCGGTGCTGATCGCGCTGCTGTCCGGGCTGATCGGCGAGGCCCCCGAGGCCCTGCCGGCCGACCGCGAGCCGACCCCGATGGAGTCGGCCCTGGTCCCGCACCTCGTGCGCGAGTTCTTCGTCACCCCGTTCCTCAAGAGCTGGCCCGGGGTCGAGCCGCTCGTGGTCGACATCGGCGCGCCCGCGGCCCCTGCCGCGGTGTGGACCGGGGGCAACGAGCACAACATCTTCGTCACGTTCACCCTCTCCGCCCCGTACGGCGAGCACCCGATCTACCTGCTGCTGACCCGCTCGGGCCGCTGGGAGCAGCTGGCCGCGGTCGGGCTGTCGCCGCCGGTGACGCCCGCGCCCAAGTCCGAGATCGAGTCCGTGGTGCGGGCGATGAGCGTCGAAATGAGCGTGATCCTCGGGCGCGCCGACCTCACGATGCGGGATGTGTCGGATCTAACGACCGGCGACGTGATCGTGTTCGACCAGAAGGTGACCGAGCCGCTTGACGGATTGGTCAGTGGTGCGAGAAAATTCCGGGTCTGGCCTGGGGTCGTCGGTGACCGGGCAGCCGTTGTTGTCGATACCATTACCGGCGACTGACCACCGCAAGCGTGAGACGCGACATGGCCGAAACCACTCCGACCGATCCCGCCGACCCCACGGTCGTGGCCCGTCAGGCCGAGTTCCCGCGGCTGGAGCCCCGCGCCGGCACCGGCCCGGGGAGCACCCTCGAGTCGCTGCGCGACGTGCCGATCACGATCACCGCGCGGCTCGGCCGGGCGGTGCTGCCGATCGGCGAGATCCTGACCCTCGGCCCCGGTTCCGTGGTGGAACTGGAGGAGGTCATCAGCGCGCCGGTGGAGCTGACGGTGCGCGGGGTGCCCTTCGCGGTGGGCGAGGTGGTGGTGGTCGGCGAGCACTTCGCCGTGCGGATCAAGAACCTGCTCCCGCCGACCGGCGCGAAGCCCGACGCTTGACCCGCTGGGGGGCGAGTCGTTATCGGCCGGTGCCGCCGGCTCGCCCGCACGGTTCGTACCCGTGCGAGGACGGGCCTGTTTTTGCCCGTTCGCGGGCCGGCGACCGGTTACTCTTCGCACACGTTGTTCCCGGCTCGGCCAACTCGGGCTGTCATCACGCCCGCATCTTTCTAATCAATTTGATGTCATTCTTGCGGCGGTTCTATTTCAATCCCGGAACCGCGTTGCCTTTCCCTCGCACGTGGCATTACGATGGTGCATCCGGTCCTTGAATTCGTCCCGGTGCCTTCGGAGCGAAAGGAAGAGCGTTTGGAACAGCCGCCCGCCGATCTGTTGGCCCTCCTCTCCGAAGACGAGAAGCCGCACGCCCAGTTCTGGTGGGACACGCTGCCGGCCGCGGACCGCCGGCGGGTCGCGGGGCTTTGGGACGAGCGCCTGGAGGTGTGCTTCTTCGCGCCGCAGGCGGACGAATCCGGCCGGTTGGACGGGTGGGAGCAGGTGCCGGCGGTGCGCGGCGGGCAGTTCGTGCCCGCGGCCGACGATCAGCGCAGCGACTGGATCACGGGGTACTTCGAGTACCTCCTTCAGCACCCGGAACTGGTCCTCCTTTACGATCCGTCTCACCGCAGGTTTCACATCGGCTGTAACCGGCACGCGGCGGCGCGGGCGTGCCTGTCCGTGGGTCGGGTGCCGGGCGATTTCGTGTGCCCGCGCGGCGCGGCCGACTGCCCGCTAACGCCCCTCCGCGGCGCGTCTCTGGTCCGCCGCCGGCACGCCGCGCAAGACGACCGCTGACGCCGAACGCCGCGGGCGGGCGAACCGCCCGTTCTCCCGGTGTCGGTTCTCTGAGGACCCGGACCGATGGATTCGCTCACACCGGCTGGCGAAACCCTCACCCTCGACGACGCGCGTGGCGTCGAGCGCGTCGTTGACCTGCTCCGCCGGAGCCAGAGCGTGCTGTTCATCACCGGAGCCGGGCTCTCGGCGGACTCCGGGTTGCCAACGTACCGAGGTGCCGGCGGGTTGTACGACGGCTGCGACCCCGAGGACGGTGTCCCGATCGAGTCACTACTCTCCCGAGAGGCGCTCGAGCGCCGCCCCGACCTGACCTGGAAGTACCTGTTGCAGATCGAACGGGCGTGCCGCTCGGCCGCACCGAACCGCGGGCACGAGGTGATCGCGGAGGCGGAGCGCGCGTTCGAGCGGGTGTGGGTGCTGACGCAGAACGTGGACGGCTTTCACCGCCGGGCCGGCTCCCGCAACGTGATCGACATTCACGGCGACCTGTACCGGGTTCGGTGCCTGCGGTGCCCCTACGCCGCACCGGTCGCAGACTATTCTTCGTTCACCGTTCCGCCCGCTTGTCCGCGCTGCGGCGGCACACTGCGGCCGGACGTGGTGCTGTTCGGGGAGCACCTCCCCGCGGCCCAGCTCGCAACGTACAAGAGAGAAGTCGAGCGGGGCTTCGATCTGGTTTTCTCGATCGGGACGAGGAGCGTCTTTCCCTACATCTCTGCCCCCGTACTCGACGCCTACCACTTGCACCGGTCCAGCGTCGAGATCAACCCGGGCGAGACCGACGTCTCGGAGTTCGTGACGGTCAAGCTCCCGCTCCGCGCGGCACCAGCCCTCGACGCCATCTGGCGGGCCTACCGCGGGTAAAGGTCCGGTCGCGCGAGGGGGGCGCTCAGGTGCGGCCCACGAGCAGCAGGTCGTACAGCGCCGCGGCCAGCGCACGCGGGTCGAGCGGTTTGGCGAACAGCGGGGTGCCGCTCATCCGCCGGAACGCCGACGCGGTGTACGTGCTCACCCCGCCGGACATCGCACACCGAGTCAGTTCGGGGGCCACTTGACCCAGTTCGGCGAGCAACCGCCCGCCCTGAAGCCCCGGGAACTGGAGGTCCACGAGCGCTACGTCGATGCGGCCCCGGTGCTCCTGGTACGTCACCATTGCGGCGTCGCCGTCCGCAGGCCATACGTGCCAGCCGGCGCCTTCCAACCCCCGGGCCAAGGCCGTCCGGGTGGCCGGGTCCGGGTCAACCAGCAGCACACCGGGCCGACGCTCCGCGCGGCCCTCGGCGTCAAAGGTGGTCACGGGTTGCCTCCGCTCCGGCGATCGAGTGGGTGACCCGGTCGAACGGGTTCAGCCCGCCGCACAAACGCGCGAGGTCGGCGTGCAGACGGGCCGCCGTGGGCAGTGTGTACCTCGTTCCGGTGGGTGTTTCCGGACCGACGCCGACGCTCACACCGTTCGCTGCGACGGCCGCGGCCATCGCCGGGCGGTCGTTCTCCGAGTCGCCGAAGTAAACGACGAACGTGTGCGCCGGCTGCTCGGCTAGGACCCGCCGTACCGCATCGCCCTTGTCCCAGCCGCCCCGCAGCCCGACCTCGTAGGCCTTGCACACGTCCAGCACCCGCAGCGCGGGGAACTGGGCGTGCCACCGGCCGAAGAACGCGTGGAACGCGGTTGCGGTGGGCTCCGGGGTGGCCCGGTAGTGGACCGCGAACCCGATCGGCTTGGGTTCGAGCCACACGCCGTGGAACCCGGCCAGCGCGGCACGTAAATCGGATACGGCGGCCGTCAACTGGCGCTGCTCGTCCGCCGAAACGGGTTCGACCTCAAGTGCCCCGCGGAGGTCCAGTTCGGCCCCGCCGCTGCCGCCGAAGTACAGCCCGTCGAGACCGACCATGTCACGCACGTCGGCAAGTGCCCGCCCGCTAATCACCCCGACCGACACCCCGGGGACTCGTGTGAGCCGGCGCAGCCTTGCACGGACCTGTGGCCCGAGGATCGCCAGGGCGGGGTGCGGGACGATCGGCGCGAGCGTGCCGTCATAATCAAAGAGTAAGGTCAGCGGCCGTCCCGAGCGGAACTCATGCACGGCGCTCTCGACCCAGTCGTCCCCGTCACTCATGCGACCCCTCATCACCGGGAGCGGAGCGGCGTTCGGCCGGTGCCGCGAATCGTGACCGGCTTTAGCGGTTCAACCGGCAGCGAGCCGGAGCGTGGCAAAGTAGTTTTCGCGGGCGATCTCCCGTTCGGTCGCCTCCAGAGACTCGTCCGCTTGATCGGGGACCGCCGCCGCCTCCGGGGTCGCGTCCGCAACGTCCGGAACCATTTTGCTGATCGCGGTCAGCAGCGAGCCGGCCCAGCGGTAGATGTTGTGGTCATCGACCTGGGCGCGCATGCGGCGCATGCGGCGCTCCTGCTCGGCGGCGGGCATGGTGAGGGCG
>NZ_JAXBLV010000029.1:0-9210 GCF_034097035.1 Gemmata algarum | reverse complement strand
GTCACTCCTCCCGGCGCCACCCCCTTCCCTTTAGGGAAGGGGGCCGGGGGGTTAGGTTGCCTTCCTCCCCTCCCTTCAGGGAGGGGCTGGGGGTGGGTTGTCTTCGGTTTTGCTCCCCCTCCCTTCAGGGAGGGGCCGGGGGTGGGTTGCCCCGCGCGCACCTACCGCCCCGGGATCACTCCTCCCGGCGCCACCCCCTTCCCTTTAGGGAAGGGGGCCGGGGGGTTAGGTCTTCATTTTCCGCCCGCTGCCATCGGCCGGGCATGACCACACCCCGGCGCATCACCGAACACGTCCGCGCCCCGTTCCGCGGCGCCCGCCCGAACCGCGACGCGGGCACCATCGACGGCGTGCTCATCTGCGGCACCGCCAGCGCCAACGGGCGCGACTACCCCGTCGCCGTGCTGCGCCGCGACTGCGCCCGCTACGAGGGCCGGCCGGTCAACTGCGACCACGGCCGCGAGAGCACCGTGGAGCGGCGGCTCGGGTGGTTCACCAACGTCCGCCCCGGACCCGACGGGCGGCCCCGCGGCACCCTCAACCTGCTCCGCTCGCACCCCATGTACGAGCGCGTCATGGAGGCCGCCGAGCGCAACCCCGCGCTGTACGGGTTCAGCCACGTCGCGCTCTGCGACACACGGCCCGGACCCGACGGGCGCGAGGTCGTCGAAGCCATCCGGGCCGTCGAGTCCATCGACCTCGTCGCACAACCCGCTACCACCAAAGGCCTGTTCGAAGGAGCACCCGTGCCGTTCACCCGCGCCCGACTGGTCGAGTGGCTCGCCGCGCACCCGGCGTCCACCCGCCGCCAACTCACCGCCGCCCGCCGGCTCGCCGAGATCGACGGCCCGGACGGCACCGACGGCACCGACATGCCGGCCGCCGACGCGCCCCCGCCGCCCGACGCCGGCGCCGCCGCCCCGCTCGACGCCGCGTTCCTCGCCGCGGCCACCGACGAACTCAAGGCGTGCATGGCCGCCAAGGGCGACCCGAAGGCGCTCGGCAAGTGCCTCACCAAGCTCAAGAAGATGCTCCGCGCGCACGCCGACATCACCGCGGACGACGCCGACACCGACGCCGACACCGACACCGACGAACCGCTCGACGACGACACCGACACCGACGACGGCGCCCCGAAGCCGGAGAGCGCGCGGCGCCGGGCCGGGGCCGTGCTGGAGGCGCTGGACGTGTGCGAGCGGCTCGGCTACCGCCCCGGGCGCGAAGACCTGGAGCTGATCGCCGCCGCCCCGCGCGACCGCCGCGCCGCACTGGCCGCCCGGCTCCAGCGGGCCGCGGCGCCCGCGCCCGAGCGGCCCACCAGCGCCGGCCGCGGGCGCCTCGGGGCGCTCACCCGGGCCAGCGAGTCGAAGCCGCCCGCCGATCCGAAGGCGTTCGCCGAGTGGATCGAGTGACCGCCCCCGGACCCGCACGGTCGCACCCGCACACCGCACCCCCAACATAACGAGGCCCGAACGTGAACATCGTCCGCATGCCGCAAGCCCTGCGCGAAGCCAAGGACCTGCACGGGGTCTACGACGACTTCCCGTGGTACATCAGCCCGCACCTGTGGACCGCCACCCTCACCGACTCCGGCACCGTCGTGGCCGCCGGGGTCGGCGGGATCGCCACCCTCACCAGCTCCGACGGGAGCGTGGCCGATAACGACGAATCGTACCTCGCCACCACCAACGCCCTGTTCAAGCCCGCCGCCAACAAGCCGCTATACGCCGAGGCGCTGATCCAGTTCACCGAGGCCGCAACCGACGACGCCAACGTGGCGTTCGGGCTCGCGTCGTCGGTGGGGGCGAACCTGATCCTAGACGACGGCGCCGGGCTCCGCGCCAGCGGGACGGTCGTTGCCATCTACAAGGTAGACGGCGACACGGCGTGGCGGTTCGTCACCCGTAACGGCGGCGACGTGACCGTGAGCCAGAGCCAGGAGAGCGCCGGCGGGGCCAGCTATCAGCAACTCGGGATCGAGGTTCTCGACGCCTTCGGCAGCTACGCCACCTGCGTCCCCACCATCGACGGCCGGCTCATGCGCGACGCCGTCACCGGCCAGCCGATCCGGCACCAGCTCCTGCTCACCGGCCTCGCCGCCGCGAGCCTGTTCGTGGGCGCCAAGAACGGCGGCGCCAACCTCGAAACCACCAACGTCGATTACGCCGGCTGCTGGCAGGCGCGCTGAGGAAATGCGGAGTGCGGAATTCGGAATGCGGAATTGAAGACAACAAGAACAATATCGCCCAGGCACCTGTTCGATGTTCCGCATTGCGGCTGTTCCGCACCGAATTGCGTCCCGCTTGCTCGTTGTCTTGTGTTTTGTTTGTTTGTTGGGTTCTATTCAGAATTCCGCGTTCCGAATTGGGAACGTTCCGCATTCCGAACTCCACACTCCGAATTACCTATGAACACTGCCAAGCTGGTCGAATCGTACAAGCGGCACCCGGCGGAGACGGAGGCCGGGCTGCGGGCCTCGCTCCGCGGGGGCGCGATCCGCACCGACGACCTGGACCTCGGCGACCTGTTCGTCGAGTGCTTCGGGTGGAACAACTTCAACCACTGCCGCAAAAACCTGGGCGACTGCGCCGAGCGCGCGCACGGGGTGCTCCAGCGCGCCCGGGTGGAGGAGGCCGCCGGGGCGAACAGCACCGCGGCGTTCCTCAACATCACCCAACAGTTCGCCTACGAGCGGGTGCTGGCCGCCTACGACGTGCCCGCCCGCGTGTTCGTGAACGCCATCCCGACCCGGCCCAGCAAGTTCAAGTTCGAGCGCATCCCGGGCGTCACCCACGTGGGCGACGAGAGCGACGTGGTGGAGGAGGGGAAGCCGTACCCGGAGGTGGGCGTCGGCGAGGACTGGACCGACACCCCGGAGACCCGTAAGCGCGGCATGATCGCCCGGGCCACCAAGGAGGCGGTGTTCTTCGACCAGACCGGCGAGTTCATGACCAAGCTCGACTCCCTGGGCGAGTGGCAGGGGGTGAGCGACGAGAAGCGGGCCATCACCTGCGTGGTGGACGCCGGCGAGACCCCCAAGAACCAGTACCGGTACCGGTGGCGCAACCTGGGGCCGATCCCCACCTACGGGGACAACAGCGGGGCGCACACCTGGGACAACCTGGTCGCGGCCAACGCGCTGGTCGATTACACGGACGTGCAGGCCGCGTGGCAGGCCCTTGTGGAGATCCTGGACCCGGCGACGGGCGAGCCGCAGAACGTCACGGTCAAGCACATCTGCGTGCCGCCGGCGCTGGCGTTCACCGTGCCGTTCGCGCTCAAGGGCATGGTGCGGCGCACCGCCCCGGGGTACGCCACCTCGGGGAACCCGGTGGGCAGCGAGATCCCGAACCCGACCGGCGACATCATCGGGCAGATCCAGGTGATGAGCAGCCAGTTGTTCCGGGCCGTGTCCGGGTCCGACACCACGTGGTTCCTGGGCGACCTGGGCGGCGCCTTCGAGCAGATCGAGAACTGGCCGCTGACGGTCACCACGATGGGGGCCGGCAGCCAACTGGAGTTCGATCAGGACATCATCTTCCAGAGCAAAGTGTCCAAGCGCAGCACGTTCAGCACGGTCCAGCCGCGCCGCATGGTCAAATGCACCGCGTGAGCCGCGGGGGCGGGCGCCGGGCGAACAGACACCACGGGGACGGAACATGGCGGACGAGACCAAGAAGGCGGGCGCGCGGTCGGGGAACGCGAAGGGCGAGCCGCCCGCCCCGAAGCCCGGCGCGCGGGTGTGCGCCCCGGCCGAGCGGGCGGGCGAGGGGCTAAAGCGGTTCAAGCTGCGGCTGGAGGGGCACCCGTTCGGGGCGCGCACCCAGCGGTACGTGCTCGCCCCGGATCGCGACGGCGCGGTGGGCGAGTACCTGCGGGCGGAAGGCATCGACCCGGGCGACGTGGACGGCGCGGGCGTCCGGGTGGTGACGACCGAGCTGCCGGACTGAGGCGCGACAAGGCGAGCGGAGGGCGTGAGCCCTCCGAGTGCGCCTCGCGCGACAAGGCGAGCGGAGGGCGTGAGCCCTCCGAGTGCGCGCACCCGACGCGCGCCTGCCGGGGTCGTGCCGCGCACCCGACACGCCGGGGCGCACTCGGAGGGCTCACGCCCTCCGCTCGCCTCGCGACGTTCGCCTCGCGCGGGCGCACTCGGAGGGCTCACGCCCTCCGCTCGCCAGAGCCTTAACGGGAAGGACCGCCATGCCGACGCCGCTTCAGAACTTGCAGGCCGCGTACCGGGACGTGTGCGCGAAGATCGCCGAGGTGCTCGCGAACCCGCTGCCGGACTACACGCTCCCCGGGGGCGTGCGGGTGGACCGCAAGACCTACTACGAGAGCCTGCTCGACCAGGAGAAGAGCCTGCGGGCCATCCCCGGGGCCGCCCCGGACACCAACCCCGTGTTCACCCAGACCAGCGTTGTGAGGTAGCCCGTGGCCAACGAACTGGACGGCATCGACTTCGGCGCCGACTTCGAGGCGCTCGCGCAGGGCACCGCGCCGGTCGCCGTGGCGAGCGTCGATGCCATCAGCGGGGTAGCGGCGGCCACTGTAACGGGGGTTACAGCCGCGAAGCTGATTCGGAAAACCTCCACCGGGCCGGCCCGGTCGGGCGAGGTCCCCAACACGCAGAACGAGTTCTGGCTCCGCACGGACCGGCTCGGGTTCGTGCTGAAGCCGGTGGACCGGATCACCGAAGGCGACGGCACGGTGTGGGTGGTCGCCGAGGTGAACGAGGTGGCGGGCTGTATCGTGCGGTGCCCGGTCACGAGGAAGAGGTGAGCCCGTGCCGAACCCGGTGAGCCCGAACCTGATCGCCGACGCCGTGGTGTCTGCCATCCGGGCGCTGAGCCTGGTGCCCGGCACCAAGGTGCAGAAGCTCAAGACCCCGAGTCTGCCGAGCGGGGTGGACCCGCCGTTCATCGCCGTGTGCGTGGGGGAGGGTGGCGAAGAAGGGCAGACCGAGCTGCTGGACGCCGAGACCAAGATCAACCGCTACCCGACCACGGTGGTCGTCATCGGAGCCGGCGGCGGGCGCAAGCTCGGGGACAACGAGCAGGTCCGCGAGTGGCGCACGCTCATCGAGAGCGCGGTGGGCGACGCGCGGGCGTGCTTCGCGGGCGTGCCCGGGTTCAACATGGTCACCACCATCGGCAAGGCGCCGTTCGACGGCAGCCTGATCCCGCGCGACCTGGACTACTCGGCCCAGACGTTCAACGTGGAAGTACTCGAATCGAGGGTGCCGTCGTGAGCAAGGTCAAACGTGGGGTGCCGCTGTACGAGCGCGGCACCCGGACCCGGGTCGCGGGCGTGGAGGCCGCCCCCGGGCCGGGCGGGGAGGCGACCGGGCCGCGGGCGACGTGGCTGGTCGCCGCGGCCTCGCTCGGCGGTCTGGTGCCCCGGGCCGGCGACCGGTGGCGGGACGGGGACGGTACGTGGTGGGCCGTGGTCGAGGCCGGGCCGCTCGCCGGCGGCGCGTACCCCTGCACCTGTACTCGTGAGACGGAATGACAACCGGTTCGGTGTGTGCCGGCGCCGGGGCGCGGCCTCTGCCCCGCATAACCTACGCGCGACGGTTCGGCCCCACGCGGCCTCGAACGCGCGCCCGACGCCGACCAGCGGGCCGGAGCCCCGCGCCCCGGCGCCGGCACACACACCGGGAACCTGGAACCACTGGAGCCCGTACCAGCCGTGGCACACACCATCTACCGGCGCCCCGCGGCGGGCGGAGCGACGCTGCGGCAGATCGTCGGGCTGCCGTTCCCCGCCGAGGCGGGCGGGGCGTTCACGGTCCCGGCGGCGGCCCTCGCGCTGGAGTACGCGAAGCCGGAGCCCGGCGACCGGGTCCGCGACGACGACGGCGACTGGTGGGTCGTGTCCGCCGTGAGCGGGCCGACCGAGGGCGAATACACCCTGACGTGCGAGGCCGCGCCGTGACCCGCCGCTCGAACGGTGCGACTCCCGGCTGGCTGACTTCATTCACGCTCCGGTTAACAGCCCCCGTTTTGGGCTGATGCATTTGTGGCACAGACATTCCTGTCTGTGCAAGATTCAGACGCCGCACAGACAGGAATGTCTGTGCCACAAGAAGCAGACACTGCCAGCCGACCCGCTGACCCGAGGCCGACACCCCGAAGGAGGGCATCCCATTTCGATCTCCGGAAAACACATCGCGATGAAGATCGGCGGGTCCAGCCCGGCGCTGGTGCCCGGGGTCCAGTCGTGGAGCGCCGAGGACAGCGCCCAGGAGCTGGACGGCACCACCGCCGAGGACGGGGGCTTCGAGCACCCCGACGACGGGCTCGCCAGCCTGCGCGTCTCCGCGCAACTGGTGATCGACATCACCGCCGGCGACCTCGTGAGCATCTCGCGCGGCACGGTGGTCACCAACCTGAAGCTGTACGCCGACATCGGCGCCACGACCCCCATTTACACGCTGCCGGTCGCCAAGGTGTTCAAGAGCTCGCCCAAGGGCGAGATCAACGGCCGGTTCACCTACGACATCGAGATTCGCAGCGTCGGCCCCTACACCCTCGCGGACCCGAACTGACCATGACACTCGCGGACGCATTCGCCGTCGGCTCGGACATCACCGGGCCGGACGGCACGGTTTACAAGCTGCGCAAGCCCACGCTCTACGAGCAGGGGGAGTTCCAGCGGTGGCTGGAGCAGCGCGCCCACGACGCGGTGGACCGGTCCACCGCCCCCGAGGACGCCAAGGACCGCCGCCACGCGCGGATCGACACCGACGCGGCGCTGGGCAAGTACGAGTTCGACGGCCCCTACGCGATGGAGGCCCTGTGGACCCCGGCCGGGCTGGCCAAGGTCGTCGCCATCGTGTGCCGCGACCAGGGCGTGACCGACGAGCTGGCCGAGCGGCTCGTCGCCGACCAGATCAAGCGGATCGCCGCGGCCCTCCTGGCGAGGGCCAGCGACGACCCAAAAGCGCTGGCGCCCCTGCTGGGGGCGCTGGGGCTGCCGACCGACTGGCTGCGGTCCGGGCCAAACGAACCGTCGTCCAGCAGCTCCTCAACCCCCCGTTCAACCGAACCTTCGCCGAGCTCGCCGGACTCACCGACGACCAGCTCGTGTTCCTCTACGCCGTCAAGCGCGGCCCCGATGGGGTGATGGAGGTCGAGGCCCCGCCGGCCCGGTTCCCGAACCTGCGCGAGCTGCACCGGCGCCGGTGCTTCCTGCTGGGCATCACCGACCCGGCCAAGGAAGAGCGGCTGTGGGCGGAAGAGGTCCGCCGCCGCGAGGCGGCCCAGCGGCCGGGGCGCCGCGAACGGAGGACGTGACGCATGGAGAACGGGTCCGAGTACCGGGCGCTGATCGCCGCGATGGAGCTGCTCCGCAACGCCATCCAGACCAGCGCCGCCGCCGCGGTCGGCAACGCGGCCAACGTGCAGCGGGTGCCCCGCGGGGACGGCACCGGGGGCCGCGGGGCGCGCACCCCCGGCGAGGAGGCGCTGCGGGCGTTCCTGAACGACCCGGACCGGCGCGACGCCAAGGCCCGCAAGACGCTGGCCGGCGCGCAGGAGAAGGACGACCGCGACCGCGCGGCCCAGGGGCTCGGCAAGAAGCTCGGCGGGCTGGTGGGCGGGGACGTGGGCGACAAGCTGGGCGACAAGGCCGGCGACGCGATCGCCGCCAAGATGGCCGACCCGGGGAGCAAGTCGGGCGGGGCCGGCAGCAAAATGGGCGGCGCGGTGGGCAACGCCATCGGCACCGCGATGGGCGGGCCGGTCGGCGGCATGGTGGGCGGGATGCTCGGCAGCGCGGCCGGCGGCGCCCTCGACCCCATCATCGACGTGCTGGGGAAGCTCGTGACCGCGCTGTCGCCGGTGCTCGGGCCGCTCCAGATGCTCGGGCAGGCGCTCCAGAGCAACATCAGCGGGTTCCAGATGATCGACCAGGCGACCAAGGTCCTGGCCACCACCATCGGGCCGATCTTCCTGCCCATCATGACGCTGTTCTCGGCCTACATCCTGGCGGTGTCCGAGGTGGTGGCCGAGCGCCTGCTGCCCATGATGGACGAGTGGTTCGGGCTCGTGATGGAGCAGGGGGTGCCGGCCCTCACCATACTGATCTCGGTCATCACGTTCGCGGCCGACGCGGTCATGGTCTTCGTCCAGGCTTATATGCAAGCGGTCGCCTGGATCCAGCGGCAGCTCAACCGGCTGAACCCGTTCGCCGCCGCGCCCGACGCGATGGGCGACTCCGGGGGCAAGGTGAAGCGCGGGATCAACGACACCATCGAGAGCCTCAAGCGGAGCATGGGGCCGAAGGCGCAGATCAGCGGCCTGGGGAGCGTGGCGCAGCAGGTGCAGATGGCCGCGCTGAGCCAGGACCCCCTTCAGGCCCGGCAGTTCCAGGTGCAAGTGAACATGCTCGCGAAGCTGGAACAGATCGCGCAGAACACGACGGCGGGCGGGGCCGCGCCCGGCCGCGCCTACGACCCGTCGGCTTCCGCCGCGTCGGCCGTGGCCCGCCGCGCCGCCAAGATGGGCGCCTTCGGCCTGGGCGGGTTGCTCGCCGACATGCTGTGAAGCGCACCCCGCCCGGCGCGGTGCCGGGCACCCGCCCGACCGGCCGCACGGCCCCGCGCCGGGCGGCCGTTGACGTTCGAGGCCGCGCCCGCACGCGGCCTCCGGAACCGAAGGTGAGGGACCGATGCCCGGTGAACTGCCCATTCCGCCGACGAACGCCGATGAATCCCTGCGCTACTACGATCCGGACGAGGTCGCCCTCATGGACCTCCGGCGCATCGGGGTGTCCGGGACCGGGGATCACATTCAGGACGACATGGGGCCGGACGGCAGCGGCAGCCGGCGCCTGTACTCGTGCTCCTGGGCCGAGCGCCACGCCACGGCCATTTACCTCCTCGGGTTCACGAAGACGTACACCGATAGCGGCGGCGCCCTCCGCATCTCGCGGCTCCTGCCCGACCGTCACCCCGCTTACGATATCTTCAACTGGGTGGCGACCAAGTGCCGCATCACCCCATACCGCTACACCGGTACCATCGAAGACGCGAACCTCAATTACGGGCAGCATATCCCCGTCTTCGAACGCGCCCATCTCGAAGTGACGTATGAACTCGTTCCGTTTGATCTCAAGGAGGATTTTGAACTGGGGGAGATAGCGGAACGCGAGATGGAACGCTATGTCACGCTGCCCGGCTACCCTGGTGCAGACGTGTCGACACAGGTG
>NZ_JAXBLV010000028.1:0-9276 GCF_034097035.1 Gemmata algarum | reverse complement strand
CCACTCCCCGAGCCGGGTGGCGGCGGCGACCAGCTGCTCGTTCAGCCGGACGGCCTGGGTGGGGAGCCGGGTCAGGGCGTCGACGGCGCCCCGGAGCCGCTCGGCCGCCGGGCGGTCCCCGGGCAGCGGGTGCGTGGCCGGGCGGAGCGCGGCCCGGACCTCGCCCAGCGCCTGGTCGAAATCGTCCACCCACTCCAGCTCGGCGGCCCCGTTCGTGAGCCCGGTCGTGGACCGGCGGGCCCGCTGCGCCTGGCGCTGGAGCTGCTCGGCGAGGGCGGCCAGCGCGCGCGCCGACGCCGGGTCGGCCGGGAACGCGCGGGCGGCGAGGGCGACCGCGGCGAGCTGCAACTGGAGCGCGTGCAGGCAGTCGTGCAGCGCCTTATACCGGGCCAAGCGGGTGAGCTCGGTGCGCGTGAACTGGAACCGGTCCCGCGCGGCGGTGAGGCGCGCCTGGGCGGCCGGGTCGTCCCGCGCGGTTTTGGTCGCGAGCGCGATCCCCTCCACGAGCTCGCGCACCTGCTCGCGCACCGGGACCGCCCCGGCACCGTTCTGCATCCGGGTCACGAACTGGTGGAGCGCGTCGTCGTTCGGGCGGTCGGTGGTGGCGTGGTCCAGGAGCTCACTGATACGGCCGTGCCGGAGCAGGAGCGTGATGAGGCTCTCGACGGCCACCGGCAGCGTCGCGTTCTGGGGCGCGACCTCATCCATGTTGAGGTCCAGCCGGAACAGCGCGAACCGCCGCAGCTCGCCGAGGTCGAACAGCCGGCACAGGATGTGCGCCAGCTCCCCGATCTGGGGGCCGGTGAGCACGGCGGCGAGCGGGAGTGTGGCGGTCGGCGGCATGGGGCGGGGTTCCTGTGAGGGATCAATGTACCGGCGCCTCGGCCTCGGGAAGTTCCGCGAGCAGCGCCCGCAATTCGGTGTTCGCGCGCCGCCGCTCCGCGGCCAGTTCGACAACCGGGCGAAGTCGGTCCTTCGGATCGATCCAGAGCCACTTCACGACCTTGTAGCAAACGGACTCCAATTCGTCGGCCGGGGCGGCGACCGTGTCGAGGTCCACCCCGACAGCGTCGTCCAGCAGCATGGACAGATCGGATCGCTTCGGGAACTGGTCCAGCAACAGCCCCCGAAGGCGCTGGCGAAGTTCGTGAGCCGCTGTGGGGTTGCCGGGCACGCCCACCGGGCGGCCCGCGAGTTGCGGGTTGTTCGGCCGCAGCACGGACGCGGCCGCGAACAGGTCGCCGATGCGGCCGTTCTGTTGTGCCCACCGAACGAGTGCCTCGATCGCGTCGCTGGTTGAGCCCCTTGGGGAAATCGCGTTCAGATCGACCTTGAGCTCGTTTGCGGCGAGCCGCACAAGGGCGTCGAACCCGAACGCCCCGAGAAGGGCGGCGATCAACTCGTCTGCGGCCGGGACGGCAGACGATTCCGGAACCGCGCACGGCGCGGCGGCGGCCGGAACGGCGGCGCGGGGGGCTTGCCGGACCGCCTCGAACCGGGCCGCGATCACCGCCGCCGTCACCCCGAATTTCTCGCCGAACGGCCGCCCGCCGAGGTGCATGCCGACGACCTCGCCGGTGAGCAGATCCACGATCGGGGCGCCGGCCGTGCCGGCGGCCGTCATGCAGTCGTGGCGGACGGTGGCGCCCGCCACCCCGGTGATCTGACCGAGGGCAACGCGCTTGACGTCGAACACGTCGCCGAACACGCGCCTCACCAGAGTCTGGTCCATTCGCGCGTCGGCCGCCGGGTAGCCGATGACGGCGGCGTGCCGGCCGGCTGCGGGCGGCTGTGCCGACAACCGCAGGGGCGGCGAGAGCGGGCCGTACGGGCCGAACGGTTCAAGCCGGAGGAACGCGACCGACTCCGTGTTAGTCGCGTCGATGTGCAGCACCTCGCGGACGGCGAACGTTCGGGGAGAGACCGATAACCGTTCGACCTTAAAGTCGAGTCTGGCCACCATCAGGTTCAGCGGATTTGGAGCGCCCGGCCGAAACACGTATCGTGGACCACTCGCAACGGCAAACTGCTCGGCAACAAACCCGGCGGTGACCGCTATGTCGTCCGCAATGAGCCACCCGGTCCCCACATAGGGCGAATCCGGATGGTTATCAACCTCGATGCGCCCGACCGCCGGAATAATACGCCGCAGTGTGTCCCGGACCCCTGTAGCACCGAGCCGGGACTCCCAAACCACCCCAACACTGCCGGAGATGTCATCGTTCTCGACCGCCAGTACCGGTCGGCCGAGTCGGAGCACAATACCCTCAAGGTCGAGGGACTCGACCGCTCGCACTCGCTCCGCCGCTTCCGTCAGGAGCGCCTGCTCGGCGGGCACGGCTTGGTTCTCGGTCATCGGGCTCATGACTCGGCAGCTCCCAATCCGGTTCGGGGTTCGTGCGAAGTAAGTCGGACCGCCGCGACGTCTCGTCAACTACCTGCGACCCTTCCCGTCCGGCGGCCGACGATCAGGCCGCATCGAGTTCCTGTTTCAGAGCCTTCAGCTCGGCGTTGTTCGGCCGCTCCTTCATGGCCCGCGCGAGCAGCAGTTGGAGCCGCCCTGGCTTATCCACCCACAGCCACTGAACAAGGTTGAAGCACACCTCGGTCTGATTCGCTCCGCCGGCCACCTGGTCGATGTTCTCGCCCAGTGCGTCTGCAACCAGAATTGTCAGGTCGGCCGGGCGGGGGAACTGATCGAGTAGCGCCCCCCGAAGTCGGCGCTGCTGATCCGCTGCGGAGACGGCCGGGGCAGCCGGAGTACCCGCCTGGGCGGGCAAGAGCTGGCTCAGTGCGGCCATGTCCGGACTGTTCGGCCGGGCGGCCATCACGGCCTTGATGAGCTCGGCCGTCCGCCCCGTGCGCTCGGCCCACATCACCAGCTCGAACGTCGCGGTCGACATGGTGCCGGGCGGGGCGATGGAGGCGAACTGCTCGTTCAGCTCGAACTGCACGATCCGGGATAGCTCGTCGAAATTGAAGCTGGACAGCAGGCACTGCTGGAGCTGCTTCACCTGCTGGCCGGAAAGGCGGCTCATGTGGGTCTCCTGTGGGTGGTCGGGCTTGGCGGGTCACGCCGGGGCGGCGAGCTGTCTCAGAACCGGCTCCGCTCGACCGGCTAGGTCCTGGCGGATGCGTTCGGCCTTCACCCCGCGGTTGTGGTCGGCACCCCCGAAGTGGTGCAGGGCGACCACCTGAAGCGCGGAGTTGAAGCACGGGGACCCGCTCGACCCGCCCTCGGTGTTGGCGTCATAAGAGACCTGGACCGGGGACGGGTTCACGTCCCTCACCGTCCCGATCGCCAGTTTGAGCGGCCGTGCGGCCGGGTGCTGGAGGATGAAAACCGGCTGGCCGATCCGGAACGGCTGGGTGTGCAGCGCGAGCCAGCCGCGCGTGCCGGCGGGCAGGGGGTCGTTGCCGACCGGCTCGGCCAGCCGCAGCAGGGCGAAGTCGAGGCCGCCGTCGCTCACCCGCGGGCTCGTCCCCAGCTTCCAGTCGGCGGCCAGTTTGCAGGTGCGCCCGGCCGCTTCTTTGCCGTCGGAGCCGACCTCGCAGTCGAACCGGAATACCACCCGGTCCGGCTTCCACCCGGTGTGGTCGATGACGTGGAAGTTGGTCAGGAGGATGTCCGGCGCGACCAGGAACCCGGATCCGAAGTCCGCGTTGCTCTCGTTGAGCGGTTGCGGCTCGACCCGGCACACCGCGACCCGGCAGCGGTTGTACCGGACCGCCCACTCGCCGGCGTTCTCGAACGGCACGTCCTCGCGGACGATCCGCTCCTCCTGGCCCTCGGCGGCGTGGGGGAACACGAACCGCCGGCTCAGGTCCTTGAGCTTGGTGCTCCGCGGGCGCTCGGCGGCGGCCCCGGCGACCAGCTCCGGGAGCCGGCCCCGCGCCCGCGTCCAGCCGATCAGTTCGAACGCGATCGACGGCATGTCACCGGCCATCGTAACGTTCTGGAGGGGCACCCCGATGGTGTCCTCGACCAGCATGCGCAGGTCGCTGAGCGTGGGGTACGCTTCCACGAGGGCCTCGCGCAACTCGCGGCGGAACTGGGCATCGGGCGGGGGCATCGGGATCTCCGGTCGGAATCGGGGCGGGTGCGCGGGGCAACCACCCCCAAGGGCGCTCCCAAATAAGGGTCTATAACCCGTACTCATTTGTTGGACCGCTTCATTTCGGCATAAAGTCCGCGAACTGCACCTTGTCTGGAATTAATACCCGTTCCGGAAAAACGCTGCTCGGCAGGTCCGGAAGGCACTTGTATTGATGTAGGCGCCGCAGAATGGCAACGCTGCGGCAGAGACGGTCGGCGTCTTGGAGCGGCTTAAACGTCTCGAAGAGGTACGCGAGGTGAGTGTGAGAGCCGTAAAACTCGTCGTGTCCTTTCTCGCCCCCATGCCAAAATCGGATCCGGAGGACGGTCTCGGCGGGGCGGTCTGCCGCCTCGACCAGAACCCGCTTCTCGGCCACCCGGATCGATAATTCGGCATCGTACCATATAAGCCTGCTATATCCGTATTTCTTCCACGGTATAACGGCACCGTTGTTGCTCTGCAATTTATTAAACAGATCACTCGTATTATCCGGCGGGTTCTTCATCCATGCGACCAAGAGGTCAAGCTGGACAACGCTCTGTCCGACCGGAGTGCCGCGGAGCACGGGATGAAGAGTCGCTGTTGCCGCTGTTCCTTCCGTAACGGCGGTAACGAGCCCCCGATAATCCTCCGGTTTTGAAAGATCGAAGCCCTTATCATTGCTGTAGAGTTGAACAAGTTTTTTGGACGGCCGGACCAAGTTATAAGCACACCACAACTCGGTTGGCGTCAAATCGCCGAACTCGCCTGTCGCCCCCCCGGTGGTTGTCAGTTCGATCCGGTAATCCCCGCTTTTTTGCCATTTGAATGCAGCAGCTTTAGGCTCGTCGGAATTAAATTTGTCCGACATTCGCGAATCAAACTGCACCCCGCCGACATCGGGGGGGCGCTTGTCGGATCCCGTGTTCAAGACCGCCGTGGTGCCTGGCGAGCGGGGCGGGTCCGAGTGAGCCGTGCTGATTGCGGCCCATAAGCCCACGACCGCAACCAGAGAGAGTGAGCGAGGCGAAACCATGACGAGGAGCTCCGGACCAGTCTGCGGGTGTGCTAAACTACCGCGGGGCTCAACACGTCGTTGGGCTCCGCCAAGTGCTCATCTCAGCCGACCGGTTCATCGGCTCCCAAAACCTGGACGTGTGCCCGGAGCCCCTGGGTCCTTTGAGCGCGGGATCCCCGATTTCGACTTGGGATCGTACGACGGCCCACCGCCGCCCTTCGGAGCGTCCGGCTTTCCACCCCCACCCGGTTCCCCCTTCGCGTCGCTCGGCGGATCGAGTGGGCCGAGCCAGGCGACCAGCTCCTTCTCCTTTTTCAGTGCGGGGTAGCAGTCAGAGACTGACTTCATCCACTTGGTAAAAACCTGCTTGGTCAGCAGCTCGGCTTCTTTCGCCTCGTAGTGGGATGCGAACTCCAAGTGCGATTTCTCGAGGAGGGTCTCCAGAAGTTCGCGACTGTTCTTGGCCGCCACAAGAATCTCAAGCTGTTTAGAAGGTTCGAGCGGGGTCATCCGCGCGAGGTCGGCATCGGTGACCGCCCCTGCGGACGAAACGTACGACGCGAGGTGAATGACCGCCTTGGCGATCTCGGCCGGCAATTTCGTCGCACTCAGTTCTTTGGTCGTGAGGTTCGTCGTGAACTGCGGCTTCTCCGTCAAGTCGAGTTTTGCGTTCCGGAACGGGGCCAGTTCCGGTTCTCGCTTCAAACTTGGGTAGGACATCGCCAGCTGCTTCTGCAGAAGCGCCCCGAAGAGTTGGCCGTCCCGTTCCGACTTGACGTACGCTTGCTTGGCGGCCAGGGCGATTTTGGTGGCCGGGGAGAGTTGCTTCCAGGCGGGCCCCTGCTCATCGACCGGGTACCCGACGGCTTTCAGGAACTCATCAGCATGGTCTCGCGGCCCGTCCGCGTAGAACGCCAGCTTCCCCAGCGCGGCCTTAAACCGGTCGGTGTCGCGATCGGGTATGGTCAGCAGCTGTTCCTCGGTGAGCCCGTTGCCCCATTTTTCAGCAACCGGCAGCACCTCGGTCCTCGACTTTTCCGGCTTCGGTGGGTCCGCCGAAACCGGCCCGGTCCAGGTCGCAAGCGCGAACAGCGCCGCGACCAGTTTCCACATACGCATCACTGCTTCTCCTCAGTTTGTGGCATCCCGTCCGCCCCTGACGCCCCTCCATGATCGTCGTAAAGCCTCGCGAGCACCCGTCGCGAGTTCTCGGCTCCTGGCCAGTCGAACGCGACTGCTGCGCAAATCGCAGCAACACCAGGGGCACCGAATCTGCCGGCTTGGCGCATAAGCTCATTTGCCCAAGTGTACGCCGCTACACTCCAAAACACCCACCCATGCGGTAACGCTCTCTCCTGTGAGCCTGATTCTTTGAGCCATTCGCCGGCCGAGATGACCACGGCGGGTCGGAGCGATGGCTCGGTGAAGAGATCTGCGAGCTCATTTACCAGCCCTTCGTCTGGGGGAATGAATGCGGTCAGGGCGATATCCTTCAAAATGGAGAGCAAGACAGACCGGTTTCGCGCTTCGACAGCATTGAAGATCACGGCTTCAGTTGGAGACAGCGGCATCGACCGTTCGATTACAGTCGCACGGTAGGCCTCGAACTCGGTACGGAGTGCGAGGAGGTCGGGAACGTTCGCCCGCTGGTCGGTTTTGAACTGGGCTGCGTGGACTGGTAAGTCGGCCATGCGCGGCTGCTTAGCAGCCCACTCAACCAACTCAAATACAACGACGTCCAACAGGTTTCCGCCGGCGATGCGCGCAAGCGGACAGCCTAAGCAGAAAGCGGTCAATTGCTGGAGCTCCTGAATGGTGTAGGCCTCGCATAGGGCCCGACAGAACCGCTCCCGAAAGCCAACGACGATCCCCATCGCTCGCTCCGACTCGGACATGAGATTCTTTGCGCCGGTAGCTTACACTTTACACTGACAGATATTTCCAGGTCCAACCTGTCCCTCGGATCGAACTCCGAGGCTGCGCGCAGTCCGGGTTGGCCCACTCATTGGTAGGCGCCTCTTCTCCAGTCGCCTTCGGCCGAGACGCCCACTCGCTTGGTGCCCTCAGCGGAAGCACAGCTCGGGGTCGCCGACGCAGATGAACCCGAGCGGGTCGTGGGTGAAGTGCAGGACCGACAGGTCCCGGCCGCCGTGGTCGGTCGCCTGCTTCTGGGTGATCCACTCCCCGCGGGCGTGGATCCGGGCCCCCGCGACCAGCCCGTCGATCGGCTCGGTGATCCCCATCCGGTCGCCGAACCTCACGGCCAGGAACACGTCCTCGCCGGTGTCGAGCGCCCGGGTCACGTCCCCCTCCACCCCGACGGTCGCGTCGACGAGCTCCTCAATGGTCAGGAGGAGGTGGTGGTGCTTCGGCGCCTTGGTGTCGTCCGGCTCCCGCTCCCGCAGCACGGCGATCACCTCCGCGACCTCCCGCGGCCGCGGCCCCCGCGGGGGCCGCCGCTTCCGCTTCTGGCGGCCCTCGAGGCCGAGCGCCTCCTCGACGGCCTGCTCCCCCTCCTGGCGCCGGGCCCGCTCGAAGCTCTCCAGGAACGCCTCGACCGACTCGAACTTCCCGAACGTCTGATCCGCCATGCCCCGCCTCCTCAGTGGTGAAACCGTCCCGCGGTCAATCCCCGTTCACGATCTCCCGCCAGGACACGAGCCGCATCCCGGCCGGCACCTCTTCGTCCGCCCGGGCCGGTCGCGCCCGGCGCCCCCGACGCTCTGCCGGGTCAGGTGCTTCCAGTCGAACCAGAAGATCTCCTCGAAGTACCCGGCGATCTCCTCGTCGGCGAAAATCAGGCTGGCGTCCCGGTTCGCCAGCGCCCCCTGGTTCGTCCAGTTGTGGCTGCCGACCAGCACCCGGGCCCCGTCGACGATGATCCCCTTCGTGTGGCACCGGTTCTGGAGCCGCACCTTGCCCATGTCGAAGCCGCGCGCCTGGAGCTGCTCGAGCGGGCCCACCGGGGCGAACTCCCCGCGCATGATGATCCGCACGTCCACGCCCGCCTTCTGCTTGGCGAGCAGGGCGTCGACCAGCGCGGCGAACCGCGGGTCGTTCTGGTCCCCGCCGTTCCGCGGCGCGAGCAGGCTCAGCGACTGGTTCTGGAACAGGACCCGCCGCTCGGCCGATTCGATCAGCGCCAGCACGTGCTCCTGGTAGTTGTCCGGGGTGAGCAGCGGCCGCACCCGGACTTCCCGGGAAACGGTCAGCGGCTTGAAGTACCGCGGCTTGCCCGCCGGCACCCGCTCCTCCACGGCGGCGTCCACCAGGAACAGGGCGGCCGGCGGCGCCGGCCCCTCGGTCGCCGCGTCCGCCGCGTCCGCCTTGGCGTTCTTCAGGTCGTACTGGATGAACTTCTCGAACTGCTTGGCGAGTTTCGCGCTCTCGATCACCACGTGCCACTCGCGGTTGTGGCTCATCAGCAGGTCCCAGGACGTCTCGCCGGCGGCGAGCCCGTGGTCCGGCTGGTTGGACGACTGCCAGTTCCCGCTCGACAGCCAGAGCGCCTTGGAGTCCCGGACGGCCACCTTGATGTGGTAGGCGGACGCGAACTGACGGCCCTTCCCGACCGACGCCCGCGCGTGGTCGAACCGGCCCCCGAGCGCCGCCCGGTACTTGGCGAGGGTCTCCGTCTCGGCGAGGTCGAACTTCTTGCCCTGGAGGGCCTCGCCCTCTTGCAGCACGAGGGCCAACCGCCGCGGCTCGTCGCGGACGGCGTCGAGCACCCCGTCGATGATGTGCGGGGCGGTGAAGTCGTACATCCCGACGACGAGCCCGGTCTTGGTCTTCTGGAGGAACTCCCGCAGCGTCGGCCAGCCGGCGTCCGGGCTGACGTGGACGGTCACCGTCATCTTCTCAGTGACTTCCTCCAGCTCGAAACCGGCGGGCTTCTTGTAGGTCGTCCGGGGGAGCCCCTCGAGCGACTCCAACTTCTCCTCGGCGGCGGCCACGTCCCACGGGCCCGCCGCCCGGACGTCAACCGGGAAGCCGTGGAGCTCCGCCGGGAGGCCGACCGACTCCGGGGTGCCCGCCGAACGATCTCGGAGGACGACGACGACGGCCGGGTCGGGGGTGATCCACCCGTTGCGGAACAGGTACCCGTCGCGGACCGCGAGCACACCGGCCGGCCCCTTCACCCGCTCGCGGGCGGCGGCGACGGCTTCTCCGATCGCCGCCGGC
>NZ_JAXBLV010000027.1:0-10129 GCF_034097035.1 Gemmata algarum | reverse complement strand
CGGATACAACTCTCGGGCATGCCGGGCTCGTTCGGGTACGCGGTGCTCACGGTGGCGGGCCTGTTGCCGCACGAGACCGCGGGCTGACCACGCCGCGCCTCAACGGCGCCCGCCGCCCGGCTTTGGAGTTACGGGTTCCTTAACACCGCCTCCCGATGTTCTTGAATGGAGCTCGTGTCGCAGATGGGGCACGTTCTGTGGCGCGAGTAAGGGACCATTATGGCCCCAACGGCGTCCGTGATCGTCCGCCGTCTCACGCTGCGCGGTCCTCTTTTTGCCGGGGTGTCGGTTGCCGTTGTTGCGCACCCGGTTCCGGATACCCGGCTGGATCTGCCGCTCCGGCTCGATCCGATCAGACCGTTAATGTGCCCGTACCCGTCGGAGTAACGGACATGACGCGCTCGTTTGCCGTTCTTACCCTCCTCGCGCTCCCTATGACGGCCTCTGCCCAGACGGCGGCCATCGGACCGCCCACGATCGGCGGCCTGGAGATCGTCGGCCCGCCGATCGGCACCGGTCCGAGCCTCCTGTACCCGGTCCGGTCACCGGGCGCGGGCGGCGCACTCAACGGCCCGCCGCTGCTGGTCCCGAGCGGGCCGTGGGGCGGGGTGAACTACCCGCCGCCCGTGTACCCGGTCCAGATCCCGCTCGTTCCCGCTCCGACGCCCCAACCCACGGCGGTGGTGCTGTCCGGCGAGGGGACCGCGGCGCTGGCGGTGCAACTGCCCGCCGCCGGTCAGGTGTGGCTGGATGGCGTGAAGGTGACCGGCGCGTCGACGGCCGAGTGGAACTTGACCTCGCCGGTGCTGCGGGACGGACAGGCGCACACGTTCGAGCTGAAGAGCAGCTGGACCGCGGGCGGCAAGACGTACGAGGCCCGCCGGTCGGTGCCCGTGGCCGTCGGCGATCGCAGCCGGCTCATCGTCGTGTCTGGGACCGAAACCAAGGAGTGACAACCGGCCGCGCGAAAGCCCTCCGAAATCGGTCCCGCCTCACGTCCGCTGGCTACGGTCCCACGTCCTCGGCCGGTGGGTCGATGTGCTCCGGCCCGAGAACGAGGAGCAGCGGCCCGGGACCGCCGCCCTTCGGCCGGAACCGGTTCACCAGCGACTCGGGCGGCTCGTCCCCATCGAACACGATGGTCGGACTGACGCGCCGCTCCGGATCCTCGTAGTACACCCCCGGCGGCCTGACCTCGCCCCACTCGCCGGTCCGCCGGCACTCGATCACCAGCGGCACCACCCCGACCCCACGGGCCTCGGCATCCGCCTCCAGCGCGGCACGGACCTCATCGGCGGTATACCGACCCGGCCCGCCGCTACTGCGTTTCGGGAACGACACACCCGGCCCCTCCGTCACACCGCGTCCATTCGCGCCTCGCCGCCCACCCCGCCCGGCGGAGGCAAGACCGTCGGTGATATGCCTTCGCCGTTAGCCAGCACCGCCTTGGCCAGGGCCTCCCGCACCACGGTAGCGAGGTCCGGGGGCAGCGCGCCGAGCAGCACGTCCAGGGGCGGCACGTCCGGGCCGATCATCCGCCGCCATTGAGCCAATACCTTGAGGGCCTCGGTGCGTCGGGCCGTCTTCACCTTCCGCGCGTACCCCACCAGCTCCCTGCGCTTCGGCCCGTTCGGGTCCGCCACCGCCTCGAACAGGTCCTCGCTCTCGACCCCCTCGACGGTCCCGGCCACGTCCGCCGGCCACGCCCGGGGCGGCAGCAGCCGCCCGCGGTCGTCGAACAGGTCCGCCCGGTCGGCGAACGCGATCCGGGCCAGCCCCTGCGCGATCCGGTCCGTCGTGACCTGGGCCGCGTCCAGCGCCTCCCCCTGCATGCGGCGGATCAGGTCCCGGATCTTACCCTTCCTTAGCAGCTTGAACGCCTGCACACCGGCGGCGTTCGTGTTCGGGCACGGGAACCCGGCCGCCAGGTACGCCCGGGTCGCGTTCCCGCTCTCCGCGTACAGGGCGCAGAACCGGGCCTCCCGGGCCGTCAGGTTGGGCCGCGGAGCCCGGCTCTTCTTCGGCTCGCTCACGTCCCCTCCTCGCCCCGCGGGGCCAGCCGCGCGCGGAGCGCCTCCAGCCCGGCCGCCAGCTGCTCCCGCCCGTACCGGCTGAGTGACACGTCCGGGCCCCAGAAGTGTAGCCGGATCGCCTCCCGCTGGTCCGCCGGCAGCCCGGCTAGCGCCGCCGCCACCGCCTCACGGGCCTCGGCCGCGGCCACCTGCTCGGCCGGGTCCGGGTCCCGGGTCGCCGCCGCCAAGTCGGCCACCTCGTGCCGCCCGCCCGGGTCCGTCGCCAGCACCGCGTCCCAGCCGACCTCCCGCCGGACCCGCACCCGGCCCCGCACCTGCTCGATCGCCGCCCGCCGCACCTGCATCAGCGCCCACGTCGGGAACGAGGACCGCTCGCGCGCCGGGTCGTACCGGGCGAACTGCCGCACGATCCCGGCCACCGCCTCGGCTTGGACCTCTTCCGGGTCCAGGCGCCACGCCCGCGCGTACCGCCGCGCGGACACCCAGATGAGCCGGTCCCACCGGTCCAGCAGTGTCGCGAGCGAGGGCGGGGCGGCGGACATGCGCGGGCCTCCGGGGTGAGCAGGCAACCCCAACAGATAGGGTGCGCAGTTGCCTGCCCGGAACGTCAGGAGGGGAACATGTCGGGTCCGCTCACGCGCCCGTCGGCCCGGCGCCGCCGCGCGCCGCACTTCGACCACGTGCCGTACACCCGACGGGTTAAGGGTTCCAAACTCCAGATCCGCTGGTGGCTCACCGGCTGGGGGAGCCTGAACCTGGAGCTGTACGAGCCCGAACTGGCGGTCGTCGTGCGGCGCAAGCTGATCCCGCGCACCCGGCACCGCCCGGACACCCCGCTGGGCATCTGGGGGGCGCTGGTCGAGGTGCTCGACGAGATGCGGCGGGCCGGGGTGCCGGGACTGCCGGACGTGCTCCCGCCGTACGTGCGCCGGGCCGACGGGGGCGGGTTCCGGGCGCTGGTGCGCAAGGGCGGGCGAAAACTCGAGTTGCCCGGCCCGTTCACGGCCCCCGCGGACGCGCACCACGCGATGCTGGAGTTACTGAGGCGCGAGTTCCCGGGGTGGGCGCGGGCGGATCAAACTCGGCGCCCGGGGCGCAAGGCGCGGACGGGAGGGGCCGATGCGGCGGCCGACGTCGGGTGAGTCACCGGCGCGGAGGGCGCGCCGGCGGGCTGTGGCACCGCCGGCGCGCGGAGAGTGTGGCGCCGGTTGGGCACGTACCCGAGCGTCGCGCGGGCGGTCGAGGCGCTGCTCGCGGGTCAGGCAGAGGGTGCGGCCGGCGACCGGTATGCGGGCCGGACCACCGAGGCACCTTTTTCGAGGCGGTGCGTCACGCGGCCGAATTAACGGGGAGGACCCTGCCAACCGAACGGGCGCGACGCCCTCCTTTCCCAGCCCGCTCCTGCTTAGGCCTCAAGCCGCCGGCCCGCCCGAATCGATTTCTCTACGAGCAAGACCGACCCGACCGACTCGGAACCTTCACCGACACATGCACGACATGAACGAACCACCCGCCCTGTACGTCTGGAAGGTCCGCGGCATGGGCCGCGGGGTGTTCGCCGGGCGGGCCTACCGCGCGGGCGAGGTGATCGAGGTGTGCCCGGTGGTGCGGATCCCGACGTACCCCAAAGGCCCCGGGGGCAAGCCCCTGGAGCACTACGTGTTCGAGTGGGACGCGGGCACCGGCGAGCTGGCCATCGCGCTCGGGTACGGGTCCCTGTACAACCACTCGCCGGAGCCGAACGCCCGGTTCAACCCGCGGGCGTCGCGCGAGGACATCGTGTTCCGGGCGCTCCGGGACATCGAGGCGGGCGAGCAGATCTTCGTGGACTACCGCTGGGACGCGTCCCACTACGAACGCTTCCGTAAAGCCTCGTGACCGCCCCGCATCAAACCTCTTCGGTCCGGAGAGCACGAGAACGAGCCGCCCCGGCGCCTCGTGGTGACCTATCGGAACCAACTCACTCAAACCGGAAGACAACAAGACGTGAGCCCGCGAGGCCGTCGAGTTACTGCGACGCGGGCGCCCGTCACGAACGGCCGGGGCGTCAGGTAACGCCGCAATCAGCGCCCGTTGTCCCCGACGGTCGTACACAGGGTGACCGGGGCGCAGGCCGAAAGCTCGGGTGTGTATCTCCGGCCGCTATGACGGGGTATATGAGTGCCAAGCGGAACTCGCTCCCGCGACCATCGGCACGCAGCCCTGACGGCACGGTAGCGATCCGGCCGGACGTCCGACCGGCGAAAAGCCATCCGGTTCGGCTGACTCACGGTTCTGTCGGCGGGACGGCTCGGCTCGCCTTTTCGTGACGGGGCGGGGCGAGCGTGCGAAGTGACACGCTTCGGCCTCACGAACGTGCGTGTGACCGAAGGCCGTTTCCGGTGTGCGGCCCAGCGCCGGGGCGGACGGATCCGCGTGTAGCGGCCGTGACGGTCGCGCGGCCGCCCCGGTCGCGGCTCGACGGCCAGCCGTCTGCTCTGGCGGGCGCCCCCTCCCGGCTACTTGCCCTTCACCCGCTCCAGGGTGAGCAGCATGAGGTCGCCGCTCGCGTCGGCCTTGAACTCCTTCGGCCGGACCGACGGGTCCTTCGCGAAGTACGGCATGCAGATCGTCAGCTTGTCTCCGTCGAGCCTGTAGATGCAGGCCGCCGTCGTGTCCTTCTCCTGACCGTCGAGGGACGTGAGGTCGAGCGCCTTGGGCGTCTTGCTCGGGTCCAACGTGAACGTCTGCTTGCGCTCCCGCCCGGGCTTCTGCGTGTTGCTGAACGTGAGCCCGCGGCCCTTGATCTCGAACCGCATGGCCTTGGCGTCGTCCTTGGTCAACGTCTTGCCCCGGAACTCGACCCCGACGGCCCGCCACTCGCCCTGCAACGTCTTGATCTCCGCGGCCGCCGGGTCGTCCGCGCGGGACGCGGCGCAGGTCGTGACGAGCAGGGCGATCACGGCAACGCGGGGCATTGTCATCCTCTAGAGGGGTGCGTTCACCGGTCGCGACCTCGCGACCCGCCCGGGAACTGACGCCTGCCAACGCCGCGCATTCCGTCCACCGCCGAACAACGCACTCACCGGCCCGGCCCGCTCCCGAGAGCTAAGACCTCCCAGAAACCTGTGGTGCCACCGGGTCAGGTGCCCCGCTTGGTTCGGCGTGCCGTTGTGCCCCGCGACTCCCACCCGACACGACCGCCAGGCCGATGACGATCAGGGCACCGCCGACGGCCACCCGCAGCGTGATCCGCTCCCCGAGGACGAGCCACGCCAGGAGTACGGCTACCACGAAACTGCCCTTGTCGATCAGGGCGACGGAGGACACCTCCCCGTCCTTGAGCGCCTTGTAGTCGAACACCCACGACACCGCCGTCGTCACCCCGGACAGCCCGAGCCAGAGGAGGTTGTAGCGGGTGAGCGTCCCGACCTGCTCGCGGGGGACGGCCAGGGCCGCGAACCCCAGGACGAAGGCGAACACGAAGCACGTTCGCACGGCCAAACCGAGCTCGCCGGAGATGCCCGCGAGCCCGTGCTTGGCGATCACCGACGTGAACCCGGCGAACGCCATCGAGATCAGTGCGAACAACACCCAGCGTTCCACTCGCAAGCACCTCCGTGCCTCACCGCCGAACGATCCAGCTCACCCGCCCGGCCGCGGCACCCGCAGCCGATCGAGGCGCCACGTGAGCGGCGAGAGCCCAATCACGTGGCCGGGGCCGGCGCCGCGACCGGTCCGGCCCGGCTACGCCCTCCTCCGGCGAATGGAGGCGGGGAACACCGGCTCGAAGTCCCGGTCGAAGGTGTCGAACAGATCCCATGTCCCGAGCCCGAGTACGTCTGCCGGGTTCCCAGCTTCCGGCGGCCACAGCTCCACCGGGAAGCGGTAGAACGCCCCCCCCCACCGGGCGAAGTCCTCCCCGCCCGGCGGCGCCCGACGGTGCCTCTTTCCGGGCCGCCCCCGGACGGCCGCGACGGGCAACGGTGGTGGCTGCCGGCCGCCTCCGACGATCAACTCGATGCCCTCGCGACCACGGATCCCGTCTAACCGCTCGGCAGGGAACGAACTCAGCCCGTTCGGGTCGGGGACGAGCACCCGCACCGCGCCATCCTTGCATCGGGTCAGAAAGTCCGGGAACTTCCCCGCGAACTCCACCAACCGACGCGGTTCGACGCGGCATCCGACGTCCAAGAACTCGTCGTCGGCCGTGAAGAAGAACGCGGGCACCTCGGCCCGGGTCGCCACCGCCACGGCCAGCCCCGCCCACCCGGAGCTGAACCGGAGGTACTGCGTGTCCAGCGCGGCCCCGAGTTGGTCGAGGCGGGCGAGGAGTTGTCTGGTCTCCGGCGTGACGGTTCGGCGATCAACCGTGAAGTCCGCCGTCGGCTGGAACGCGAACGCCGCCGCGCCTCGGTCGCTGCCGTGAGCAATCCCGGCGAGCCACACGTCCTTCGCTCGATGCTTGTACCCCACCACCCGGCCGGATCGGACGGGCAACTCGCGAAGGCGGTCCCAGTTCGGTTGACGAGTGAACACGTACCCGTAACTCGACCAACCCATCCGGTGCCTCTCTCTGACCGAACACACCGTTTACCTGCACCGCCATCACCCGAGCCGCGATGCGTCCCAGATCAGCCGGCGGTGTCAGGTTCGGCGCCTGGGTTCGGCCTTCCAGGAGCCCACGACCCACCAACCACCCGACGCGGCCGGGGCTAAGTGTAGCCGTCGGCCCGGCGCGACCGCCTGCACACGCTGCATCGGGCACCCGCTCGCCGCGCCGGGGCATGCGAACCCGGCCGGCAGCAGACCCGACGCCGCCACCGCGCGAGCCGCCGGCTCGGACCGGCAGATGTGGAAGGTGCGGAACACCACGACCGCCCGCGGCAGGAGGAACACCTCCTCGTGCCCCTCGACGTACTCGGCCCAGTCGTCCAGCCACTCGTGCATCCGCACCGTGTCATCGTGCGGAACGAACCGGCCGCCGACCACGGACGGCACCTGCTCCCACCTGTCCGGCCGCCCCGCGGCGTCCGTTTGTGGGGAGAAGAAGCACACCTCCCGCCGTTCGTCCCACGCGGCCGTCACCTCCTCGCGGTCGGCCACCGAGAGGCCGGACCACCATCGTTCGACAGCGGGGCCGGCGTCGCGAGGCAGAGCGGCCAAGATGTCGGCCGGAAGCGCCGTCACGCCGTGTCCTCCCGGTGCCGAACATAAAGCTCACCTGCCCGGCCGGGAATGCAACCAGCCTCTACCACAAGCAGGCGAGTAGTGGAAATCAGATTACGCGGCCGGGTCAGGTGCAGCGCGCGGTTCGGCGTCTGGGCTACCGCAGCCCGGCGACGAACGCGGCCAGGGTGTCGGCGAGCGGCACCAACTGCTCCATCTCGTGGTCGTAGTACAGTACCCGCCCACAGTCGGCCCCGACCAGGCCGACGCACACGTAGCTGCCGCTCCAGTCCTTGCCGACCGGCAGAACGTCGGCCGGGCCGCCATCCGCCCGGAAGTCGGCCAGAGCCTCCTGGAGCGGGAACCCCTGGCTGCCCTCCGGAGTGGAGTCGTCCCACGGCCCGTCGTGAAGGGCGAAGAAGCAGTGGAACGGCCGCTCCCCGCCGTCCGCGCCAGGCACGTCGAACGTCTCCCGATCCGGAACCCCGCCGTTGTGTTGCAGGAGGAGCGCCCGGAACTCGTCCGGCAGCGCAGCCCCCAACTCCGACTCGAACGCGGCCAAACGGGCCTCGGTCAGTGGCCCGAACCGATTCGCGTCCCGGATCGCTTCGCCCATCGGTGCGCCTCCGGGTGGCCGAACATAAAGCTCACCTGCACCGCCATCATCGGATGAGCGGTGCGTCCCGAATCCGCCGGCGGTGTCAGGTGCAGCGTCGGGTTCGGCGTGCCTCTGCCACAGCGACGCCGGCTACCAATACGAACAGTCACACATGGCGGAGTCGAAGTCGAACCCGCCCGTCATGTGGGAAAGGATGGCGGCGTCCCTCGCCGTGAACACCATCGTTGCCCGCGGGTCCGGGTCGCCCTCCGCTCGCTTCGGATTCCCGTCCTCGCCCGTCAGCTCGACGCCAGCGATCGCCTCCTCGGCGGTGGCGGCGAAGGCTGGGCCGTCGAACCGCATGTAGAGATCGAGCCACCGATCCAGCCGCTCCCTCGCCGGGTGCTGCGTGACGAGTCCCGCCGCCTCCGACCGCGACATCGGGCGGTTGGTGCGGTGGAAGCCGAATCCCTCCTTCATCTCGCGGTACACCTCCACGACGACGAGCAGGGCGATGGCCTTCGTTGCCGGCACGTCCCACTGGTCGGGGTGGCAAACCTCGAACCGCGCCCAAGCCGTCGGCCCGGCGACCAGCTCGACGCGGATGTTAAACAGAGTGGACATCGCCGCTCCGACGCCATGCTGCCGCCGAACATACAGCTCACCTGCACCGCCATCATCCAGTCAGCGGCACGTCACAAACGGCGCCGCGGTGTCAGGTGCAGCGCCGGGTTCGGCTCGATGCTACTCCTTGCCCAGCACCAAGTCCACCACCCAACAGCCACGAACATGCGGACCGGGGCCGCGGCAGTGGTCCAGAACGTCGACGTCCTCGCACCCGGCATCCTGCAGCGAGTCCGCTAGGATCGGCATCCGGTCGAACGCACGGTGCTCGTAAATCCCCCGTGCTAGCGAAAGGACGGTTGAAGTCCGCAACGGCGGTGTGATACCCGTCACGAGTGGTGGCGCAACCACCTCCCGAACCAGATCGCACTGCACAACCTCCTCCGCCTCCCACGCCGCGTTCCGCCGTGCCTCACGCCGGGAACTGGCCTCATCCAACGCTTGCCACACGGCATGCAGTGTCGGGTTCAGCTCGGGCATCCGACGGAGTTCGCGGAACTGAGCCGGAGACAACTTAAGGAACGCGGCGCGTGACGACTCTAGTTCCGGCGGCAGCTCCTCCTCTCGCCAGGGCACGTCGGGGATGGTTGCCATGACCGCGTGCCGGCAGCATTCGGCTACACCCAGGACCAGCCAGAATTGCTCGCGCGTGGAGTGGAACCGCTCGTCGTCCGAGTCGATCAGGTCGCCCACCACGAGGTAAGCCGCAGCGGCAACTGCCTCGCTGCTGTGAGAGTCGTATGCCCCGATGTCGATGAGCGAGTCGCTGTCCTGAGCCCGGACGATACGCGGCGTGTAATGCGCCTGTTGAAACACTCGGAAGGCGTCGAGTACGGCCGCACGGTCCAAGCGCCCTTCGGCGCACCCCTCGACCACCTCGGCCAAGCTCATCCCGTCTGGAATCAAGAGGGAGTGGATTCGCGCGATGTACTCGACGGCCAGCCACACCAGGGCACCACGTTTGGGAGAATCAAGCACGGCCCGAAACTGACCCAGTTCGCGAATCGACTGCCACCCTGCAGGAGTCTGAGCCGTAGACATCCGCATGCCTCGTCTTGCCGAACATCGATCTCACCTGCACCGCCATCATACAGTCCACGTCGCGTCCGAATCAGCGGGCGGTGTCCGGTGCAGCGCCGGGTTCGGCACGACTACCTCAACCGCTACGGAACACCTGGACTGTCTGTGGGGGCAATTGATCCTCGGTCACCCAGCCCAGTCTGCGGACCGTCTCCATCTCGCCCCGCAGCATCGCCTCCAGTAGTGAAACGCCAGCGGCACGCGACGGCAGCCAAAGGTAGAGAGATTGTGGAGCGATGCCTGATTCGGAGTAAATCTCGCTCAGGTCGTCCAATACCGCCATCCCGCTCGTACCGATGGTGAGTGACCACTGATCGTACCCGGCGGCGACCTGGTAGTGCTCGTCGTCGCCGTCATCTTCCAACTCGGTGATCAGAGACTCGGCCACCGCGTGGTGGTCCGCGTCGAGTGGAATCTCACTCATCACGCCGAGTAGCCATTTGACGTGCGCCCGCGTCTTCATTTCCGGACGCCCTCGGGGTGCCGAACATAAAGCTCACCTGCACCGCCAGGATACAATCAGCGATGCGTCTCAAGTCCGATGGCGGTGTCAGGTGCAGCGCCGGGTTCGGCTCGCTCACGTCCGCGCCGCGCATCCGCGGAAGCCCGCACACCGGTGCGGCCGGGCGGAGCACCACTGACCCGA